>DAHUXA010000100.1 GCA_027307405.1 Hyphomicrobiales bacterium
GAATCCCACGATTGCCGATTCATTGAGACCGCCGCTTTGCATTTTGTCGATGAGTGCGACCGCGTGACTGAAGTCACGTGGCGCCGATGCCTTGCGCAGGACCTTGTCCGAGACCTGAGAAAGGACACTCTGTATCGCAGCCTGACGTTCCGCCGGCACTGTCACCAACAGACGCGCACGCACGGTTTCGGTCGCCTTCAACATAAGGTCCCGTAGCAATTGAGGCGGCATATCGAGACGCACACCGAGATTTTCGGCGAGCCGCTCGTCGGTCTCTGCACGCTCTGCCAGTGTGACGTATCCACCGCTCGAAAAAGTAGCACCCTGATTTTGCGAGAGCTTGCGAACGACAGCGGTGTCGCCGCGCTGAATCAGGATGTCAGTCACCGCAGCGGCCAGACGTTTACGTTCGGTGATTGCACCAAGGTGTTCCTGGCTCTTCGACCCTGCAATCTCGACCAGGTCGCTGTCGGCAAGCCGAGTCGATTGAGCAAGTACAGGTCCAGCGACAGCAATCTCATCGTGGCGGGCCAGAGTTCGAATGACGCCATCAGGCGCATTATCGACAGGGGCAAGCCTGGCGCCGAGTTGAGCGAGCGCTTTTGTTTCGACGTGTTTGACGAGGTGCGCAAGCACGTCATCAAAGAGACCGACCTGTTCTTTATTGAAAGCCCCGGCATTGCCTAGAAAGAGGTCGGTCACGCGTCTGAGAATTTCAGTGCGCCGATCGCTTGAGCCCGCGGCGAGAACATCTTCGAGTTCATCGATGACTGACGCGGCCTGCGACATTTCTTGTCTTGGGCGGGATTCTTCCCGCCGCCTTCCACTACTGCCCTGGGTCGCCCCCAAGGCGCGGATCGCACCATAACGACGGGCCGTAAAACTTAGGTAAAGCCGGCGAATGGCGAGCAGATTGTGAAAAGGCTCGACTTAATAATGGCTTAGGCGTCAGGCAGCCGAGACGGATCGGCCGCCCGCTTACTGTGAGTGGATGTTGCCTTCTTTCACAACGCGCCCCCATTTTTCGATCTCGGTCTTAATGTACTCTCCGAACTCTGCGGTGCTCATTTCCACAGTGGCCGCACCTTCGCGCTCGAACTGTGCCTGCAACTCGGGCGCCTTAAGCGCGGCCTGTGTCGCCGTAAAGAGTTTGTCGATGATCGGCTTGGGCAGGCCAGCGGGTGCGGCCAGACCCCACCAATTGTCCGCCACGTAGCCGGGAACGCCCGCCTCCGCGATGGTTGGTACATCCGGCAGCACCGGACTGCGCTTGGCACCCCCGGTTCCCAGTGCAATGAGTTGTCCAGATTTGATGAAAGGCGTGGTCTGCACCAGTGAAGAGAACATGATCTTCACGTGTCCGGCGATGACGTCCTGCATTGCCGGTCCACCGCCTTTGTAGGGCACGTGCACGAGGTTGACGTGCGCCTGCAGCTTGAACAGTTCGGCACCCAAATGCTGGAAGCTGCCGACGCCCGCGGAAGCATAGTTCAGTTCGCCCGGCTTCTCTTTGGCCAATGCAAGCAGGTCCTTCACCGATCGGATCGGCGAGGTCGGATTGACCACCAGCACGTTCGGTCCGGTCGCGAAGATCGATATTGGCGTGAACGACTTGATGGGATCGTACTTGAGTTGGTAGAGCGCGGGGTTGACCGCGTGCGCGATCGATATGACGCAGATCGTGTAGCCGTCTGGCGCCGCTGTCGCACAGGCCTCGGTGCCGATCGTGCCGCCGGCGCCGGCACGATTGTCGACGTAGACCTGCTGCCCCAGCTTTGTGCTGAGTTGCTGCGCGACCAGGCGGCCGACCACATCATTGCTGCCGCCGGGCGGAAACGGAATGATCAGCCGCACCGGCCGGTTCGGGTAATCATCGGCAAAAGCGCTCGGCGCGAGCATGAGCGACAATGTTGCGACCAGGATCAATCGAGAGAGCAATGTGGGCATGGTGTCTCCGGGGTATCGGACGTTTTTAGTGCCAGTAGGGCGGGTAGTCGGTGTTCTTATGCTCGGCATCGAGCCGCCGCAGCATCGCCGGCCATTCGAGAACACCATATGGACGCCGGGTGCCGGGCTGATACAGGTGCGCCGTATGGGCCAGTACATTTTCGCCCGGCATGGTCAGCTCAGTGCGTGCTGCCATCGCATCCACCTGCGATCGGCAGGATAGTTCGAGCTGGTACATGGTGTTGAATGCCTGCTGAATGGTTGCGCCGCAGGTCAGCAAGCCGTGGTTGCGCATGATCAGCGCGTCGTGCGGACCGAGGTCGCGCACGAGCGTCTCCCGTTCATCAAGCTCGACTGCCGGCCCCTCATAGTCGTGATAGCCGATGTGTCCAACAAAACGGATCGCGGTCTGTGACAGCGGAAGCAAGCCGCATTTCATGGCGGCAACCGCCATGCCCGCCCGGGTGTGCGTGTGCAATACGCAGGCGACATCGGGTCGAGCTTTGTGAATTGCACCGTGGATCACATAGCCGGATTTGTTGATGTCGTAGTCGGTATCCGGCTTCCAGATGATCTCGCCGTCGACGTGGATTTTTACCAGGCTGGAAGCGGTGATCTCCTTGTAAAGCAGGCCATAGAGATTGAGCAGCACAACGTCTTTTTCACCAGGAACGCGTGCGGTGATGTGGTTGTAGATGAGATCGGTCATGCCGTAGGTGTCGACGAGGCGATAACAGGCAGCCAAATCGAGCCGCGCCTGCCATTCTTCGGGCGACACGCGGTCCTTGATCGATGCGAAATTAGTCAAATAATTCATTATTCCGTCCCTTGAGCTTTGGTCTTGGTGCCCGCTTGGTTGTGACCATACCGCCAGGACCTGAAGCCGGCCAAGGGGATGCCGTCACAAATTGAGCTGCGCATCTCTGGCGGCACTCCCGCTTCCCCGCACCTGTTGCATCGCGGTAGGGTGTCACCCGGTACGGAAATTCAGGCCAGGTCGTCGGCGAACATTGAATGGCGGCGCTAAAGTTCAAGGCGGTTGGGCACTGTCTGGCGGTCATCGCGCTGGCGATAGTCCTCCTTCCGATGGTTGCCCATGGACCAACCGGCGACATGTCACGCTACCTTCCTGCCAGGATATTTTCCGAGGGTGTCGACGCCAAAGATCAGATCGCGCTTGTGAGCGCAGCAGCGACGTTCCTTGTTTCGGTCGCTCTAGCGGCCTGCGTCTGGACAACCGCGCTGGCGATTTGGCGGCGCGTGCCAATTGGTGGGCCCAGAAAATAGTGCTTTTCGGCGATTCACGTGTATTTGTGCGCTTTGTAGGTCGGCGCAAGATTGCCTATATGACTTTGAACGGAGCCTTTAGTTCATGCCCACCCCCGATACCGCCTCCAAAATCCCAGTCACAGTGCTTACCGGATACCTCGGCGCCGGCAAGACCACGCTGCTGAACCGCATATTGTCCGAACCGCACGGCAAGAAATTTGCCGTCATCGTCAACGAGTTTGGTGAAATCGGCATCGACAACGAGCTGGTGGTCAATGCCGACGAAGAAGTGTTTGAGATGAACAACGGCTGCATCTGTTGCACCGTGCGCGGCGACCTGGTGCGCATTATCGATGGGCTGATGCGGCGAAAAGGCAAGTTCGACGCCATTATCGTCGAGACCACGGGTCTCGCCGACCCCGCTCCGGTGGCGCAGACTTTCTTCATGGATGAGGCGGTCGGCGCCAAGACGAAACTGGACGCGGTTGTCACGGTTGCCGATGCCAAATGGCTGACTGACCGCCTTAAGGATGCACCTGAGGCCAAGAATCAGATCGCCTTTGCTGACGTCATCCTACTCAACAAAACCGATCTGGTGACGCCAGACGAATTGCGCGAGCTGGAAGCGCGCATCCGCGGACTGAATCCTTACGCGCGTGTCCATCGCACCGAGCGCGCAAAGATAGACATCGCCGAAGTCCTCGGCCGCAATGCCTTCGACCTCGATCGCATTCTGACGATCGAGCCGGATTTCCTGGAAGAGCAAGATCATCATCATGATCATCATCACGGCCATGATGATCATCATCACGGCCATGGCGATCACGATCATGGCGCCGCCCATCACCATGGCAACGGTCTCAAGCACTACCACGATGAGGACATGCAGTCGGTCGCGCTGCGCACCGACAAGGCGCTGAACCCCGACAAGTTCTTTCCGTGGATCCAGGATCTCGTGGCCAAGGACGGTCCGAGTATTCTGCGCTGCAAGGGCATCCTGTCGTTCAAGGACGATCCCGAACGTTTCGTGTTCCAGGGCGTCCATATGATCCTCGACGGCGACCATCAGCGGCCCTGGCGCGCAGACGAGCCGCGCGACAGCCGGATCGTGTTCATCGGACGCAATCTGCCCGAAGATAAAATCCGTCAAGGGTTCGAAAGCTGCATTGCCTAACGTGAGCGACACGCAGGCCCCAATTTCCTCTCTTGCTGACCGCGCGCGCCCCGTTGACGCGGGCGCGCCCGTGGTTGGCGTTCATTTTCTGGGCGCGACGCCGGTCTTCGTGCTGGGCGAGGACGTGCTGCTATTCGCAGGTGATGACGAGCGCCGCGTAAAGACGCACGCCGGTGTTATTCTGGCGAGCGTCTCCGACGGAAAGCGCATCGTCACCGGCGGTGATGATGGCAAGCTCATCGAGACCCGTGCGGGCGGCGAAAATCGGGCGCTCGCATCAGACGACAAGAAGCGCTGGATTGATCAGGTTGCGCTCGGTCCAGAGGGTGCCGTCGCCTGGTCGGCAGGGAAGACCGCGCATGTGATCACCAACAAAAGGGAGGAGCGCCGCTTCGAGGCGCCGTCGACGGTGGCCGGCCTCTGCTTTGCGCCGAAGGGCTTCCGCCTCGCGATTGCGCACTACAACGGCGCCACGCTTTGGTTTCCCAACACCGGCGCGGCGCCGGAGCGGCTTGAATGGAAGGGGTCACACCTCGGTGTCACGATCAGTCCGGACGGGAAATTTCTGATCACCTGCATGCAGGAGCCAATGCTGCATGGCTGGCGGCTCGCGGACGGCAAGCATATGCGCATGTCGGGCTATTCGGCGCGCGTGCGCTCGTTCGACTGGACCGCCGGCGGAGAATTCCTCGCAACTTCAGGCTCCGAGCAACTCATTCTGTGGCCGTTCGACGGCAAGGATGGTCCGATGGGCCGCCAGCCGAAGATTCTCGCGCGTGCTGAAGCTCGGGCGGCGGTTGTCGCAGCTCATCCGCGGCAACCCGTGGTGGCGGTCGGCTATGCGGATGGCGCGGTGAAGCTTGTGCGAATCGACGACGACGCGCTGATCCTGGCGCGACAGTCCGACGGACAACCGGTGGGCGCGCTCGGCTGGGATGACGCAGGCCAGACCCTCGCTTTCGGTACGGAAGCGGGTGCCGCCGGCGTCCTCGCCCTGTAATCGGCGTATCGCATCGCCCTCACTAGGACGCATTGCCCGTGTTACCGTCGCGGCACTAGCCTGTACGGGCAATCGATTCGGAACCAACCCCGCGCGCCGCAATTGTCCGACGTGCGGCCGGCGCAGCTTGGACGGCGAGGGACAGTAGACATGACCTTCACTCATCATCTGCGGCGTCTGGCCTTCGCCGCTTTGACCGGGACGACCATCGCCATTGGTACGCTGTCGGGTTCGCTCGTGGTTGGTTCTCTATCTCCGGCTGCAGCCCAGATTTCCGAGGATGCCCAAATCGCTCTTGAGGAGTATGGCGGCTGGCGTCCACATCCTCGTTTCGGAGAAGTGTGGGTGCCAAGAGGTGTGCCGCCGGATTGGCGTCCTTACCAGTACGGGCACTGGGTCTATACGGACGAGTGGGGCTGGTACTGGGTGTCCGACGATATCGAGGCCGATTGGGGTTGGGTCGTCTATCACTATGGCCGGTGGGCGTTTGAGCCGGGTTTCGGCTGGTTCTGGGTACCAGGCGACGAGTGGGCGCCGGCCTGGGTGGATTGGCGCTACGGAGAAGAATACGTCGGCTGGGCACCGCTTCCGCCGGAGGAATTGATCGAGACGTATGAAGTTGAGCCCATGTACTGGGTTTTCGTGCCGAGCCGGTTCATCGCCGCGCCGCGTCTGCGGACTTACTACGTTCCGCCGTACCGACGCTCGGTCATTCTGCGGCAGACCCGCATCGTCAATCGGACGTTCCCGGTGCATGGACGAGTGGCGGTCAACCCTGGAATTTCGCCGGCGTTCGTTGCCCGTGTGAACGGTGCGCCGGTGGCAACTTATCGCGTGCGTCCGCGCGTGTTTGCGTCGACGCAAGGAGTGGCCGACGCCGTGCACGTGCGGCGCGAAGACCTGCGCGGGGCGCGTGGTGCCCTGCCGGAAGGGCCAAGCGGACGCGGTGGAGCGGCCGGACCTGGCGTGCGCCCACGCATGGCTCCAGTTTCCGTTCAGCGCACGACGACGGTGATCCAGCCAAACGCCGCGGTCACCCCGCCACAACCGCTCGGCAAGAACGAACGCGGCCGATTGGGGACGACCCCACCGCGCGCGGCACAGGGCGCTCCAGCCATAGCGCCGGCACCACAACAACCGCAGCCTCCGGCAACGCCACCGGCCGGACTGCAGCGACAGGCGCCGGCCATACAGCAGGCGCCTGCAGGGACTCCGCCGCCGCCGCCGCCACCACCACCACCTTCGGGGTCTCAGCCAACGACAACGGCGCCGATTACCGCGCCTGCGCAGCGAGAAGAACGTCGCGAACGAGGCGGGCCGGGCGGCCCTCCCGGCGGTTCGCCGCCGCCTCCCGGGTCTCAGCCAACGACAACGGCGCCTGCCACTAGCGCGCCGGTGCAGCGAGAAGAGCGTCGCGAGGAGCGTCGCGAACGAAGCGGGCCGGGCGGTCCTCCCGGTGGTCCGCCGCCGCAGCAGCCGACGATCGTGCGGCCGAGTCCGCCACAGGCCCCGCCGCCGCCACCGCCCCAACAACGGCAAGTGCAGCCGCCGCCACCACCACCTCCTCCTCCACCACCGCAACAGCGGCAGGTGCAGCCCCCGCCGCCGCCCGCGGCGCAACCGCCACCACCACCGCCAGGTGCACGTGCGCCTGCAGCGCCTCCGCCGAAGCAGGGTCCACCGCCGAAGAAGCCGCCGCCAAAGCCCGGCGAGAAGGCTGACGAGAAGAAATAGGCAGAGCATCGACGTGCGTGAATAGAACGGGCGGCCTGTGGCCGCCCGTTATTGCAATCGCCGTCGCGCGCGTCAGCGCATCAACACGTTCCTGAACTGCCAGGGATCGCGTTTGTCGATGTCTTCGGGGAAAAGGCCAGGCCGGCCGGTGAGCGGTGTCCAGTCTGTATAGGTGCCTATCACAGGCCCAAGATACGGCATCTGCACCTCAAGACAGCGGCGAAAATCCATCTCATCGGTTTCGACGATGCCGGCCTTCGGGTTCTCCAGAGCCCACACCATGCCGGCGAGCACCGCCGAGGTCACCTGCAAGCCGGTTGCGTTCTGATAAGGCGCGACTTCCCGGGTTTCGTCGATCGAAAGCTGGGAGCCGTACCAGTAAGCATTCTTCTTGTGTCCATAGAGCAGCACGCCGAGTTCATCGATGCCATCAGCGATTTCGTGCTCATCGAGAATATGGACGTCTTCCTGTGGAGCACCACCGCGACCGAACACTTCATGTAGCGACAGTACGGCATCGTTGCAGGGGTGATAGGCGTAATGGCAAGTCGGCCTGTAAATCGTCTTGCGCCCCCGCCGGAGCGTGAAGTAGTCGGCGATCGAAATCGATTCATTGTGGGTGATTAGGAAACCCAATTGCGCCTGCGCCGTCGGCGTCCATGAGCGCACGCGCGTATTGGCACCCGGCTGCAACATATAGATCGCCGCGCCGCATCCCGTTTTGTGCCTACCGGCGTTCGCAGGCAGCCACTTTTCGTGTGTGCCCCACCCAAGTTCTGCTGGCTGCAAGCCTTCAGACACGAAGCCCTCGACCGACCAGGTGTTGATGAACACGTTCATTGGCTTCGGTTGCTTGGCGCGTTGCGTGTCCCGCTCGGCGATATGGATGCCCTTGATGTTGGCCTTTTTGGCCAGCCGGGCCCATTCCTCGCGCGACTTTGGCTCCTTGAATTTCAATCCGGTGTCGCGAGCGATGTTGAGTAGCGCCTGCTTGACAAACCAAGAGACCATGCCGGGATTGGCGCCGCAGCAGCTGACTGCGGTGGGGCCGCCCGGCCTCTTACGGCGTGCGGCGAGAATTGTTTCGCGCAACGCATAATTCGACCGCGCCTCCGGACCGAGCTTGGGATCGAAATAAAAGCCCTTCCAGGGTTCGACCACGGTATCGATGTAGAGGGCCCCAATCTCCCGGCACAATTCCATAATGTCGAGTGACGCTGCGTCGACCGCCACATTAACGCAAAACCCTTGGCCACCGCCGGCTGTGAGCAGCGGCGTGAGGAGATGGCGATAATTGTCTTTTGTAACGGCTTGGTGGACGAAGCGGATGCCGCGCGAATCGAGCAGTTTGCGATCCTTATCTTCCGGATCGATGACGACGAAGCGCTTCTTGTCGTAGCTGAAATGACGCTCGATCAGCGGAAGGGTGCCCTTGCCGATCGAACCAAAGCCGATCATCACGATGGGTCCATCGATACGGGCATGCACTGGCCATTTGGGCATTGTCAGTATCTCCAGAAAAGCTGGTCATATCTGCCGCAGAGGGGGAACGGAATAGACGCCGGACGAAAGTCGCCCGGCGTCCACGACATTCTGACAAGATTAAGCGGCGGAAGCGACGAGATCGGCTTGCGAAATCGGCCGTCTGGGCGCTCGCAGAAGCCCTCGTGCGCCTTCGAGGGCGTCCGATACGAGTTCGAGGGCCAGAAGTCGGTGCCGCTCGAAAGGGCCGGGCATCCGCAAAGCGGCAGCCTTATCGGCCGAGAAGCCAAAGCGGTTGTAGTAGGATGCGTCGCCGACGAGGATGATCGCGCGATGACCGCGGCGACGCGCGGCAGTGAGCGCATGACGCACCAGCGCGGCACCTATGCCTCGGTTGCGGCAATCGCTGGCGACGGCCACCGGTCCGAGTAGCAAACCGGCTTGGCCGGTACCGCACACGATATTCCAAAGCCGGGCCGTGCCCACGACCCGCTTGCCATCGGTCGCGACGAAGGCGAGGTCACCAGCCGGCCGCTGCCCCTCTCGCAGGCGCTGCGAGCTTTTGCGCCAACGGTGCTCGCCGAATGCCTCGTCGAGCAGCGCTTCGCGCGCTGCTGCGTCTGGAGGACGTTCCTTCCTGATGGAGATCATCTCAGCCTGTTCCCACCCCGGCGCGCAGCCAAGCGCGCGCTGCGAGGGCGTTTTGTTGTGCGGATGGAGAGAGCCGGCTCAACCGGCTCCCGGCGATGTCAGATGTGATAGGTCTTCAGCGGCGAGAAGCCGTTGAACGCCACCGACGAGTAGGTCGCCGTATAGGCGCCGGTGCCCTCGATCAGCACCTTGTCGCCGATTTCCAGGCTGACCGGGAGCATGTAGGGCTCCTTCTCATACAGCACGTCGGCGGAATCGCAGGTCGGCCCCGCCAGCACGCATGGTGCCAGGGCGTCGCCATCACGCGGGGTGCGGATTGGATAGCGGATCGACTCGTCCATGGTCTCGGCGAGGCCGCCGAACTTGCCGATGTCGAGGTAGACCCAGCGAACGTCGTCCTCTTCGCTCTTCTTCGAAACGAGGACGACTTCAGCCTCGATGGTGCCGGCATTGCCGACCATGCCGCGGCCCGGCTCGATGATGGTCTCTGGGATGCGGTTGCCGAAATGCTTGCGCAGCGCTTTAAAGATAGCGTTGCCGTACGTTTTCACCGTCGGCACATTCTTCAGGTACTTGGTCGGGAAACCGCCGCCGAGGTTGACCATCGACAGGTTCATGCCGCGCTCGCCGCATTCCTTGAATACTGCCGCCGCCGAGGCGAGGGCGCGGTCCCAGGCATGCTGATTGCGCTGCTGGGAGCCGACATGGAACGAGACACCATGCGGTTCCAGCCCCGCCTTCAGGGCGTGCTCCAGCACCTCCACCGCCATGGCCGGCTCGCAGCCGAACTTGCGCGACAACGGCCATTCCGCCCCGACGCAGTCAGAGAGGATGCGGCAGAATACTCGGCTGCCAGGTGCCGCGCGGGCGATTTTCTCGACCTCGGCCTTGCAATCGACGGCGTAGAGACGAACGCCGAGCGCGTAGGCGCGCGCGATGTCACGCTCCTTCTTGATGGTATTGCCATAGCTGATTCGGTCGGGCGTGGCGCCAGTGGCCAGCACAATTTCGATCTCGGGGATCGAAGCGGTATCGAAGCAGGACCCCAGCTTGGCGAGCAGCGCCAGCACTTCTGGCGCTGGGTTGGCCTTCACAGCGTAGAATACGCGCGTGTCGGGCAGCGCCTTGGCGAAGGCGTTGTAGTTGTCGCGGACGACGTCGAGATCGACGACCAGGCATGGGCCTTCGTCGTTGCGTTTACGTAGAAACTCGCGGATGCGCTCGGTCATTGGCGCTATTCCCCACGGCTGACGGGACCATCAAGTCCCGGATGTCGCGGTTAACGAAGGCAAGCGTCTGCGCGCGATGGGGACGCGCCAACGCTACACATCGTATCCCGCTCATGCTGCCTTGGATTGGATAGGGAGATCCCCGTCCGCACGGCCGGCAATGATGAACAAGCCTCTTCGGTGACCCGCGCCGGTGGTGGAGGCCGGCAGAGACCAAGGAAGCCCGATCGTCGTTGCTTTAAGCCGCGTCCCCTGCTGAGAGCAGAGTGCGCCGGTTTCGCCTCCGGCTGCCGGTCAGATTTCTTGGAGAGGTTTTGGCTTCTCTCTCCAGGCGGCTGGCGGGCCTCTTGTCCCGCTACCTACCGACCGACACACGGCCACAGGCACGTGCGAAATTGGGCACAACCGAAATAACATTTTTTTCGCGTCATGCAAGCGAATTAGTTCGCCGCATGAAAAAACTTTCTTAACTTTTCCTTTCAGCGATCAAGCGTAGCGTGCTCACTCGCGAGCGGTGAACGGCTCGATGCGATGCGCGGCGCGTATGAACTGCACCATCACGGCAAAGCCGCAGAGCACGAACAGCACGTCGAGCACTCGCGCTCCAAGGCCGCCGAGATCGAACAAGGTGGCGATCGCCCAGGAGCCGGCGAAGGCAGCACCGAACACTTCGGCGCCAATCAGAATGGCAGCGCTGACCACGGTGACGACGTTAAGCCAGTTGATGCGGCGATCTTGGGCCATGCGTGGCTCCTTTGCGGGGCGCAATCTCTCCGAATCCGGCTGCTAAATCAAGTCTATAGACCGATCCCGGCGCGCCGGTGTTCGGTTTTGATCTCGCTCATGGCAGCCGCGCATCGGAGCGCCAAAGGTTAACGAATGTCGACGGCACGTTTGCTCAAAATCGCCCGGCCATTTCTCGCGGGTCTCGCAGCGACGGGTGTAGGGGCGGGCCTTGTCGCGAAACTCGCAGGGCTCGGCGGCCCGGCGACGGCCATCTGGGTGGCGGTCACGGTGCCGGTGTTGGTGACGCTCCTAATCGAGATTGTGACAAGTCTGCGGCGAGGAGATGTCGGACTCGACATCGTGGCAGCACTGTCAATGAGCGCCGCGTTGGCTTTCGGCGAGACCCTCGCAGCGGCCATCGTGGCTTTGATGTATGCCGGGGGGCAATACCTCGAGAGCTTCGCGGAGAGGACAGCTCAGCGCGAAATGACCGCCCTGTTGTCGCGGGCGCCGCGTACGACCGTGCGGCACCGCGACGGGCAGTTGGAGGAGGTCGCCGTCGACCTGATTTTGCCAGGCGACCGGCTGCTCATCCGGCGCGGCGACGTGGTGCCGGTCGATGGTGCGGTGGCCGAGGGCGTGGCGGTGCTCGATCAGTCGGCGCTCACCGGCGAATCACTCCCGATACAATTCAAACCCGGCGAGTCGGTGTTGAGCGGTTCCACCAATGTCGGTGAGGTCTTCGATCTCGCCGCGACGCGGCGGGCGGCCGAGAGCACGTATGCCGGCATTATTCGGCTCGTCGAGGCCGCTCAGCGCTCTCGTGCGCCAATGTCACGGTTGGCCGACCGCTACGCCATCTTCTTCCTGGCGGTCACCGTGGCGTTGGCCAGCGCTGCCTGGGGGTTGACCGGCGATCCGATCCGCGCGGTGGCGGTGCTGGTGGCGGCGACGCCCTGTCCGCTTATTCTGGCGGTTCCGGTCGCCATCGTCTCCGGGCTTTCGCGCGCGGCAAAGCTCGGAATCCTCATTAAAGGTGGCAAAGTTCTAGAAACGCTGGCGCAGGTGCGGTCACTCGTCATCGACAAGACGGGTACGCTGACCGTCGGGCAAGCGAGATTTGTATCAGCGCGAGTGACCGATGGCATGTCGGCAAATGAATTGTTGCGGATTGCTGCCTCGCTCGATCAGGCCTCCAAGCACGTGATCGCCCAGACCATCGTCGCCGAGGCCCGGAGCAAGGGCCTAACGCTGGCAGTTCCATCCGACGTGAGGGAGACACCGGGCGAGGGAATCGTTGGCCGCGTGGAAGAACGCCGCGTGATCGTCGGCGGCGCGCGCTTCGTTGCCGGTAAGATTGGGGACTCCGCCTTATCGCTGCTGCTCCTCGATCGGCCGCCGGGTGCGCTCGCTGTGGCCGTCGCGGTCGATGATAGGCCAGCGGGAGTGCTTATCCTGTCGGACGAATTGCGTGCCGGCACCGAAGCACTGCTGCGCGAGCTGCGGCAGACAGGCATTCAACGTATCGTTCTGGCCACCGGCGACCGCCACGAAGTTGCGCATTCTATCGCCTCAGGCCTGTCACTTGATCTGGTGCGTTCGGAACTTACGCCAGACCAGAAGATCCTGGTGGTGCTTTCGGAGCGCAAAAACGGTCCCGTCATGATGGTTGGCGATGGCGTCAACGATGCTCCAGCGCTTGCTGCGGCCGACGTCGGCGTGGCGATGGGCGCCAGAGGGGCCGCTGCTTCCGCTGAAGCCGCCGATGTCGTGCTACTGGTCGACTATCTTGACCGCATTCTTCCGGCCATCAAGATCGCCCTGCGCTCACGTTTTATTGCTCTGCAAAGTGTGGTCGCGGGAATCGGGCTTTCGATGTTGGCGATGATCGCAGGGGCATTCGGCCTGCTCCTGCCTGTCGAGGGCGCATTGTTGCAAGAGGTGATCGACGTTGCGGTTATCTTCAACGCGCTGCGTGCCTTGCGAGGTTAAAGAAAAGGCCTCGCCAATCGCGGCCTGCGCGATTACATGGACGGCATGAGCCTTTCAGCCGCTGCCGATATCCAAAATCCGCTGCTTGACACCTGGACAGGTACGTTCGAACTGCCGCCGTTTCCGGCAATCAAGCCGGAGAATTTCCAGCCTGCTTTCAACCGGGCGCTGGCCGCGCATCGCGCCGAGATCGACGCAATTGGCGCAAATCCGGCCGCTCCGACGTTCGACAATACCATTACGGCGCTGGAAAAGAGCGGGCGCGAGCTTGAACGCGTCTCGAACGTGTTCTTTGTGCTGGCAGGTGCCGATACCTCCGACGCAATCGAGGCCATCGAGCGCGACGTCTCACCATTGCTCGCCCGCCACAACAACGCCCTTTATCTCAATCGTCCGCTCTACGCTCGTATCGCCAAACTTTACAAACAGCGCGACACTTTGGGGCTCACTGCTGAGCAGGCGCGCGTTCTGGAGCGTTATCACACCCGTTTTGTCCGCGCCGGCGCGGCGCTAGAACAACTTGCGCAAGAGCGTCTGGCGGCCATTAACGAACGGCTGGCAAGCCTCGGTACCCGGTTCGGGCAGAACGTATTAGCCGACGAGAAAGCCTTCGCGCTGGTGCTGGAGGAAGGCGATCTCGCCGGCCTGCCAGATTTCGCGCGAGCGGCGGCGCGCGCGGCGGCCGAGGAAC
>DAHUXA010000101.1 GCA_027307405.1 Hyphomicrobiales bacterium
GTTAAAAGCGAATCCGCACGTGGCACCAAAACCACCGACACTTATTCGCTTAAAGGCATTGCCCAGGCGCTCGATAAGGTTGCGGATGAGTGCAAGTGATCCGTTAGGGTCCTTGCCGACCGGCATGCAGTGGCAAGACCGGACGATCCCGCTTAGATAGACTGTACCTTTGCTCTTGATCGCCGGGACTAAGCCCGGTCGACGACAACTGCTAACCCTTTGCGATGACCTTGCCCTTGCAAAATACTGCCTTCGTCGAGAAGACGCCGCTCGAACGCTATGTTGCGCCTGAAAAGCCGTCGCTGATCGGCTTTACGCGAGCACAACTTGCTGATGCGCTGGGTTCACTCGACGTGCCGGAAGCACAGCGCAAGATGCGCGTTCAGCAACTTTGGCATTGGATTTATTTCCGCGGGCTCACGTCGTTCGATGAAATGACGAGCGTGTCGAAGGAGCTTCGCGCACAGTTGGCCGGGCATTTCACATTGGCTCGCCCCGAGGTCGTTGCCGAGCAGGTTTCGGTCGACGGCACGCGCAAATGGCTGCTACGGCTTCCCGGCGAAGTGCAAGGCGAGCGCCCCCACGAGGTCGAGTGCGTTTACATCCCCGATACCGAACGTGGCACCTTATGTGTCTCCAGCCAGGTTGGATGCACGCTTAACTGCACCTTCTGCCACACCGGCACCCAACGCCTAGTCAGAAATCTGACAGCGGGGGAGATCGTCGGTCAGGTGATGGCTGCGCGCGATCGTCTGGGCGATTGGCCCGGCGGCACCCGCCCAACCGACGGTTTGGTACCGAGCGGCGAACGCTGCATCACCAACATCGTCCTGATGGGCATGGGTGAGCCGTTGTACAATTTTGATTCAGTGCGCGATGCACTTCTCATTATGGCAGACGGCGAAGGCATCGCTATTTCCAAGCGGCGCATCACGCTTTCCACCTCGGGTGTCGTACCCAATATCACGCGTGCTGGGGCCGAGATCGGCTGCATGCTGGCGGTCTCCCTGCATGCTGTGCGCGATGAGCTACGCAACGAACTGGTGCCGCTTAATCGCAAATATCCGATCGCGGAGTTGCTGGAAGCCTGCCGCAACTATCCCGGCGTTTCCAACGCCAAGCGCATCACCTTCGAATATGTCATGCTGAAGGGCGTGAACGATTCCATCGACGACGCCAAGGCGCTGGTGCGGCTACTCAAGGGCATTCCTGCCAAGATCAATCTTATTCCGTTCAACCCTTGGCCGGGCAGCAAGTATGAGTGCTCGGATTGGGGACAGATCGAGAAGTTCTCGCAGGTTGTTTTCGATGCCGGCTATGCCTCGCCGGTACGCACGCCGCGTGGTCGCGACATTCTAGCTGCCTGCGGTCAACTCAAGAGCGCGACCGAGAAGCTCTCTGCACGGGAACGCATGGCGTTGCGTGCGATGGTCATGGTGGAGTGACGATCCCGTATTTATTAAAGGAAAAGATATGTCCCTTTTCGGCCGAATCATCGTCATCTTCTTTGCGCTTATGGTGGCTATCGTAGCCGCGGGTATTGCGCTCGCCATCGGTATCGTCGCGCCGGATTGGGCGGGTGCCGATTCCGATCCCTTTGAGCGAGTGAGCTTTTTCATCGTTTCATTCTTTGCCACAAGCTTCGTTGGCGCAGTTGCGTTTCTTCCAGCGATGGTTGTCATCGTGATCGCGGAAGCCGCACGATTGCGTAACTTTCTCTACTACGGGGTCGGCGGTGCGTTGGTCGCATTGGCATCCTATTATGGTTCCGATATTTCCATGAGACTCGAAAACACAACGGACGTCACACCGGTCGGCAATGCCTTGCAGCTTGCGGCTGCGGCCGGAATCATTGGCGGGCTCGTTTATTGGCTGATCGCCGGCCGCAACGCAGGCCGCTGGCGGGAGCCACGCGCCAGCTAGCGCCTGGCCCAATCCAGCGCTGCTTCCAACCGATCGTTGCCCCAGAACAGTTCGCCGTCCGCAGTAATGAAGGTTGGTGAACCGAATATGTCGAGCCGCTGGGCCTCCTCGGTGTAGGCACGAAGTTGCGACTTGATCTCGTTTGATTGAGCGCGGTCCAGTACCGCGCCAGCATCCACCCCGATATTTCTCAGCACATCGACGATTGCATCTGCCTCATCGATCTTGCGGCCTTCACCGAATTCGGCGCGATAGATCGCGCGGCAAAAATCTTGTCCCCAGACCTCCGCTAGTCCCACCAGCGCGACGCGCGCAGCAAGCAATGTATTCTGCGGGAACGGTTTGGGCTTTACGAAAGGCAGATCAAGCGCACCGCAAATTCGCTCCAGATCGCGCCACATATTGCGGCCCTTGACCGGGTACAGATTGAATGGCGAAGTCGTCCAGCCTTGCGCCTTGAATATCGGCCCCAACATGAACGGCCGCCAGCGCACGGCGACACCGGCGGCCTCGGCTAACGGTGCGATGCGCATTGCTGCCGGATAGGAATAAGTCGAGGCGAATTCGAACCAGAAATCGAGTGTGGGCGTTGCCATGGCCGCAATATAGCGGCCTGAGCGCGATGCCGCCTTTCTATTTTTGGAGGTCTCGGCTAGACGAGGCGCGCATGAATCGTACCGGACTCATTATCGCGCTTACCATTGCCGTCGTCGCAGGCGTGGCCTTCGGGTTTTATCCCGAACTCGACTTAAGCATCGCGCGCTACTTCTACGCATTTGAAGATGCGAATCACAACATGTTCGCTTTCCGTATTTATCCGCCGCTGATGTTGGCGCGAGACGTTGGTCTGTGGATTGGTGCGGTGTTGGTGGCTCCGGCTGTGATTGCGCTCGTCATCAAGCTGATCCGGCCGCAGCGCAAAATTTTGATATCGGGGCGCGCAGTCGTTTTCCTGATTGGCACCATGGTTTTGGCGCCAGGGCTGCTGGTCAACGTACTCCTCAAGGATCACTGGGGCCGCCCACGGCCGATCGACGTAACGCAGTTTGGGGGCAACGACCGCTTTGTCGCCTGGTGGGATCCGCGCGGCAATTGCCCGTCGAACTGTTCTTTTGTCTCGGGCGACGTGGCTGGCGCGTTCTGGACGATCGCGCCTGCGGCACTGGCGCCCCCGCAATGGCGAGCGATCGCCTATGGCGCCGCAATCGCGCTCGGCACCGGCATGGCGACAATCCGCGTGATGGCTGGCGCGCATTTCCCATCCGATGTCATCTTCGCCGGCATTTTCACATTTCTCATTGTATGGACCGTATATGCCTTGATTTATCGGCGGCCCCGCACGCGTCTGTCGGATGATGACGTCGAGCATGCGCTCGAGCGTGTGGCTTTGCCCGCTCACGATTTTGTTGTCCGGTTATTCAGCGGAAGCCGGAAAGCAAAATAGCGTTAGCAACCGAAAAAACTGCAGTTTGGGACGCGACGTTGACCAGGACGCACTTTGCGCCGCTTACCTTTGGCCCTATAGTCCGCCGCAATTTTTCAACGTGGCGGTTGTTCGATGCCTGACGGCAAGACGAAGAAGAATGTAAAGAAAGTTGTGCTCGCCTACTCCGGCGGACTCGACACATCAATCATATTGAAGTGGTTGCAGACCACTTATGGATGTGAGGTCGTCACTTTTACCGCAGATCTCGGCCAGGGCGAGGAGCTGGAGCCGGCGCGCCAGAAGGCCCTGTTACTCGGCATCAAAAAGGAAAACATCTTCGTCGAGGATTTGCGTGAAGAATTTGTGCGCGACTACGTGTTCCCGATGTTCCGGGCAAATGCATTATACGAAGGGCAATACTTGCTCGGTACCTCGATCGCGCGGCCGCTGATTGCCAAGAAGCAGATCGAGGTTGCGGAGAAGGTTGGTGCCGATGCGGTGGCGCATGGCGCCACAGGCAAGGGCAACGATCAGGTCCGGTTCGAACTGACATACTATGCGCTCAAGCCGGACGTGACCGTTATTGCCCCGTGGCGCGAATGGGATCTGACTTCGCGGACCAGACTCATCGAGTTTGCGGAAAAGCACCAGATTCCGATTGCCAAGGACAAACGCGGTGAGGCGCCATTCTCGGTCGACGCCAATCTGTTGCACACCTCCTCGGAGGGCAAAGTCCTGGAAGATCCGGGCCATGAAGTGCCCGACTACGTCTTCTCGCGTACCGTCGATCCGGAAAAGGCGCCTGACAAGCCGACCACGATCACTGTCGATTTTGAACGCGGCGACGCTGTTGCGATCGACGGCAAGAAAATGTCGCCGGCGGCGCTGCTCAAGCACCTGAACGATCTTGGCCGTGCCAACGGTATCGGCCGACTCGATCTTGTTGAGAACCGCTTCGTCGGAATGAAGTCGCGTGGCATGTACGAGACGCCAGGCGGGACGATATTGCTAGCCGCCCATCGCGGTATCGAATCCATTACGCTCGACCGCGGCGCCGCACATCTCAAAGACGAATTGATGCCGAAATATGCCGAGCTGGTCTATTACGGCTTCTGGTTCGCACCCGAGCGCGAGATGTTGCAAGCGGCGATAGACAAGAGTCAGGAATTTGTGACTGGCCGCGTAAAGATCAAGCTCTACAAAGGCAATGTCACCATCGTGGGGCGCGAGAGCAAAGACTCTCTATATGACCAGGACCTGGTGACTTTCGAGGAGGGCACGGTGGCTTACGACCATCGCGACGCCGAGGGTTTTATCAAACTCAATGCGCTTCGCCTGCGCACACTTGGTCAGCGGCGGCGCAAATTGAAACTTGATTGAGCGAGCCTGTGCTGATGGTCGGACGCATAGTGAATCTGTGTCTGCTTTCGACCGTTGCCCTGCTTCTCGTCAATTGTTCATCGAGCAAAAAAGCGGAGCCGGAGGAAAACCCGAATGTCCTTCCGTCCAACTACAAGGCCGAAATTCTAGCGACAATGACCACCTCACTCGAGGATCCGACCAACGTGCGCGACGCCTATATCAGCGAACCCGTGCTCCGGCGGGCGGGCAATGATGAACGTTACGTCGTCTGCGTGCGATCGGACTCGCGCGATGCCAGCAGGGTCTATACCGGCAGCAAAGACAGAATTGCATATTTCTATGGCGGTCACCTCAACCAGTTAGTCGAGGCGACAAAGGAACAGTGTGGAAACGCCGCCTATAAGCCGTTCCCTGAGCTCGAAAAGCTCTGCCAGGCGAAGAAGTGCGTTTAGCGCGATGGATCACGCGGGTTAGTGACCATTGTCATCCTGGATTGTCACGGGTTCCGGGTCGGCCTGGGTGGCTTTCAGCTCGGCTATCAGCGGCACGTTTCGACGCTGTTTGTCGGCAATTTCGGCGGCGACTTTCTGCATTTGCACAAAGCGCACCGGGGTTATCGGGTGTGTCACCGCGATTCGAATGCTGTCGGGGTCTTCCATTGAGAGGGCTCGCCAGAATTCTTCCGCCCCCGAGAGATTGTAGCCGGCCCGCGCCGCATAATAGGCGCCGACGTAATCGGCTTCGCGTTCGAAACTGACGCTGAAAGCTCGTTGACCAGCGCGCGTGAATTCTCTGGTAAACGCGCCGCCGGTCGAAATTCCGCCAAGCATGAGACCCGCGTCGATGACCGCTCCGCTGGCCCATCCAAAAATCTGGTTCACTTGTTGCTTGTCCAGATGGCCAAGATTGGCATGCGCGAGCTCGTGCCCCACGACAAGAGCAAGCTGTGCGTCGGTGCGCGCCATCCGCAGGATACTCGAATGGATAACGATGCCGCTTTTGGTCGCGAAAGCATTCGGCGATGATTCGGATCTCAGTTCAATCGGAATGGCGCACGCTTTTACCGGGGTTACTTTGTGCATCTCATCGACGCCATCGCGGCGCACCAGGATCTGGATTGGCCGCTCGCCGTTGTTACGCACAAAACCGCCAATCCATTTGGCCGTCTCGGATCGCGGCACAGGTTCGTTGTTGAATGTCAGAAGGTGGTCGCCAGGCTTGATTCCGGCAGCGTCAGCAGGCGAGGTATCGGCAATCGATAAGACGGTTGCCTGTGTCCAGCTGATGGACAGGGCTTCGTGTGTGAACGAGCGATATTTACGCGGCAGGCTCGTTACCGTTCCTGCATCCAGACCGATTTGCGCCCAAGCCCAATCCTTGCAGTCATCACGATTGGCGACACGGAGACGAAACGCGACATTGTGCAGGCGACTGAGCTGGGCGAAGTAATCGCGGATCTGGTCGATCTGTTGCTTGCGCTGCTCGGCCTCGACTTGCTCGGACGGCAGCGGCGGCAATTTCGAGATCGGTCCACAAGCCGCGCAAAGCAAACCGGCAGCAATCAAAAACTTCCAACGCCAACGCACGTCCACAGCCCTGCGAAGAGCCGGACCCTGCATCAGCCCACTTTCTGGTTCAAGCTAAAGTTGTATGCCGGCGATCGCGATCGGTGTGGTTATCATCCGTTCAGCTGAGCGATCAGGCTGTGGACGTCATCGAGTACGCAGGTCGCGCGCGATGTGAGCCGTCGGAAATCTCAAAGTTGACGGTCGACCAAAGCCTTTTTCAGTTCGGCGATTTCCTTTGCCGGATTGAGACCCTTCGGGCAGGCCTTTGAGCAATTCATAATTGTGTGACAGCGGTAAAGCCGGAACGGATCCTCGAGATTGTCGAGGCGCGCACCCGTCGCTTCGTCGCGACTATCCTGGACCCAGCGGTTAGCTTGCAGCAGCGCGGCCGGGCCAAGATAGCGGTCAGAATTCCACCAATAGCTCGGGCACGACGTCGAGCAGCAAGCGCACAGAATGCATTCGTACATGCCATCGAGCTTGGCGCGGTCGGCGTAGCTTTGCTTCCACTCCTTCTCGGGGGCGGGCGTCGTTGTCTGTAACCACGGCTCAATCGAGGCATATTGCGCATAAAAATTGTTCAAGTCCGGCACAAGGTCCTTCACCACCGGCTGATGCGGCAACGGATAGATCCTTACTGGCGCCCGCGCTTCGTCAATTGCCTTGGTGCAGGCCAGCGTGTTGGTGCCGTCGATGTTCATCGCGCAGGAACCGCAAACTCCTTCGCGGCATGAACGGCGGAAGGTGAGCGTCGGATCGACATTGTTCTTGATCCAGATCAGCGCATCGAGAACCATCGGTCCGCAGTCGTCGCGATCGACATAGTAGGTGTCGACGCTTGGGTTCTGTCCATCGTCCGGATTCCAGCGGTAGATCCGGAATTCGCTCACATGCGTCGCATGCTGCGTACGAGGCCACGTCTTGCCCTCGGTGATCTTGGAGTTTTTCGGCAGAGTGAATTCGACCATGGCGGATTTCCGTCAATAGACGCGAGCTTTCGGTTCGACATAGGCGACGTCGTTGGTGAGCGTGTAGGCGTGCACGGGACGGTAATCGAGCTTCACGTTGCCCTTTTCATCCATCCACGACAGCGTGTGCTTCATCCAGTTCTTGTCGTCACGCTCCGGATAATCCTCCCGCGCATGTGCGCCGCGGCTTTCCGTACGATTCTTGGCGGAGTCCATGGTGACGATGGCCTGGGCGATGAGATTGTCGAGTTCGAGCGTTTCGATCAGATCGGAATTCCAGATCAGCGATCGGTCGGTCACATGAACGTCGGCCATGCCCTCGTATACTTCGTGAATGCGTTTGTGGCCCTGCTCCAGCACGTCACCGCTGCGGAACACGGCGCAATCTTCTTGCATCACCCTTTGCATATTGAGCCGCAACTTGGCGGTCGGTGTGCCACCTGAGGCGTTGCGGAATTTGTCGAGCCGGGACAACGACATATCGGCCGAATTCTTCGGCAGCTCGGGCTGTTTGTCTCCCGGTGTCAGCAATTCGGCGCAACGGTGCGCCGCAGCGCGTCCAAAAACCACGAGATCGATTAGCGAATTCGAGCCGAGCCGGTTGGCGCCATGCACCGAGACGCAGGCTGCCTCGCCAAGCGCCATCAAGCCCGGGACAACGGTGTCGTCAGCTCCATTTTTCTTGGTCAGCGCCTCACCATGATAATTCGTGGCGATGCCGCCCATGTTGTAGTGCACTGTCGGCAGCACCGGGATCGGTTCGCGCGTCACGTCAACGTTGGCGAAAATGCGGGCGGTTTCGCTGATACCGGGCAACCGTTCATGCAGCACCGCAGGATCGAGATGATCGAGGTGCAGGAACAGGTGGTCCTTTTCCTTGCCGACTCCGCGACCTTCTCTAATTTCCACAGTCATCGCGCGCGAGACGACGTCGCGCGATGCAAGATCCTTGGCGGACGGCGCATAGCGTTCCATAAAACGCTCGCCCTCCGAGTTGACAAGATAGCCTCCTTCGCCGCGCGAACCTTCGGTAATCAAACAGCCGGCAGGATAAATGCCAGTCGGGTGGAACTGCACGAATTCCATATCCTGGAGCGGCAGCCCGGCCCGCAACACCATGGCATTGCCGTCGCCGGTGCAGATGTGAGCCGAAGTGCACGAGAAATAAGTGCGCCCGTAACCACCGGTAGCAAGGATTGTCATGTTGGCGGAGAAACGATGGAGTGAGCCATCATCCATGTTGAGCGCCACCACGCCCCGGCAGCGGCCTTCATCATCCATGATCAGATCGATCGCGAAATATTCAACGTAGAACTCGGCTGCATGGCGCAGCGCTTGCCCATACATGGTGTGCAGCATGGCGTGGCCGGTGCGATCGGCAGCGGCACAGGTGCGTTGGGCGGTGCCTTTGCCGTAGTGAGTGGTCATGCCTCCGAACGGGCGCTGATAGATTTTTCCGTCTTCTTCACGGCGTGAGAAGGGCAGGCCCCAGTGCTCGAGTTCGTAGACGGCAGCCGGCGCGTTGCGACAAAGATATTCGATCGCATCTTGGTCGCCGAGCCAGTCGGCGCCCTTGACGGTGTCATACATGTGCCATCGCCAGTCGTCCTCGCCCATGTTTCCGAGCGCGGCGGCAATTCCGCCTTGCGCGGCGACTGTGTGCGACCGAGTCGGAAACACTTTGGTGATGCAAGCGGTGCGTAGCCCCGCCTCGCTGCAGCCAACCACGGCACGCAAGCCGGAGCCGCCGGCGCCGACGACAACAACGTCGTAGCTGTGGTCCTCAATCGGACAGGCGCGGCCGTTGACCGAAGGAGCGCCGTTCGATTTTCCGTTCGTCGCCATGGATCAAACCCCGAACGACAGTTTCAGAATGGCGTAGACTGACGCCAGACTGACGGCGAAAACGAAGAATGTGTTGGCCATCAAAGTTAACAGCTTCCATTTTTCCTCGTGCACATAGTCGAGGATGATTTCCTGCATGCCGATCCACATATGATAGGCCGTATTGATGATGAACAGCAGCATAATGATCGCGACAATCGGTGAGCCCAGGATCTGCACGACTGCCGCGTGGCTGCGGCCAAGCAGTGCAGTGATGATGAGCATTAGCCCGATGGTCAGCGGGATGCCGGCAACCGAGGTCACACGCTGATGCCAGAAATGACTCGTGCCGGAGCGGGCCGCTCCCAGACCACGCACGCGACGCATGGGTGTGCGCATAGGTTGAGATCCTGTCATCGTGGTCCTCCCATGACGAGATAACCGACCACCCAGAGAATGAGAGTGAGCGCAATCGATCCGATCAATGTCGCGAGTGTCAACAATTCGCGTTCGGCGGGCTCGAAGCCGTGGATCGTGTCCCAGATCAGATGGCGAATGCCACCGAGCATATGGTGAAGCAATGCCCAAGTGTAGCCGAACAACACAAGCTGCCCGATCAGGCTACCCATGAACCACTCGACATTGGCGTAGGCATTCGGGCCGGCGGCTGCTGCGATCAGCCACCAGGCGAGCAACAGCATTCCGAAATAGAGCGCGGCGCCAGTAACGCGATGCACGATCGACATCATCATCGTCAGCATCGGCTTGTAGATTTGCAGGTGAGGAGACAACGGGCGCGGCCGTTGCATTCCGGTCGTCGTTCCTGCCTCAAGCTCGGCCCTCGTCAGTCTCCAGGAAAGCCTGCCGCACGAATACTTCGATGCACTAGCTGGTCCCAATCATCGATTGTGCCGCCGTGCAGTCCTCGCGAAGCGCCGACGAAGGATGACGGCTCAACATGAGGAAGCGAGACGGTATTGCATGTTGGCGGATCGCGCGTCCGGAAGAGACGGGGCTGTGCAAAGTTTCCACTTGACCCAGCCCCGTAACTCGCTACTTCATGGTTCGCGAAGCTTGGACCCCTAAATTGCCTGTTGCAATATGCTTTTTGCGTAGCCTGCCTTCGTAGAATAAGAAGGAGGTGTCATGCGGTTCGATTTTACCGACCTCAATCTGTTCCGGCACATCGTCGAAGCTGGGAGCATTACCCATGGCGCAGAGCGCTCCAATTTGGCTCTGGCAGCCGCCTCGACCCGAATCCGAAAAATGGAACTGGGATTTGGCACAGAATTGCTGGTGCGCGGGCGCCTTGGCGTCGTCCCAACTCAGGCCGGCCGAACACTGCTCCAACACGCGCGGGCGATCCTCGCCGAGAGCGAACGCCTACAGGAAGACCTAAGTCCTTACGCGCGCGGGCTAGCCGGCCAGGTGCGAGTCCTGTCCAACACCAATGCCCTCACTGAATTTCTGCCTGAAACCCTGAGTTCGTTCCTGATGGCCCATCCGGATATCAGTGTGGATCTCGAGGAGCGCTTAAGCGACGAAATCGTCGGCCTGATTGCGGAAGGCAATGCCGACATCGGCATCGTCGCCGGCACTGTCGACTACGGTGGGTTGAGTACGTTTCCGTTTCGAAGCGACCGTTTCGTGCTCGTGGTCGCAAAAAACCATCCGCTCGCCACCCGCTCGCGGATCGGGTTTGCCGAGGTCCTCGACTACGACATGGTTGGACTTGACCGCGCCAGCGCCATCCAGCGGTTCCTCGCTGACAAGGCCAATCGCATTGGTCGTCCTCTTCGCCTGCGCGTACAGCTACGCAGCTTCGATGCCATCTGTCGTCTGGTCGAATGTAATGTCGGTGTCGGTATCGTGCCCGAGACGACCGTGCGGCGCACCGAGCGCACCATGGCGATCAGCGCCGTGCGACTTACGGATTCTTGGGCGCCGCGCGAACTAACGATTTGCGTGCGTGATATCGAAGTCCTGCCGCCTTATGCGCGACAACTCGTCGATCATTTGCGTGCGAGTGCGTAAATGCGGCCTGTTGCTGGGCAATACACCACCTAATGCGGCAGCAGCACCCAGTAGTCGAGATCGAGGATCACTGCGGGATCATAGTCGTCGCCGTTTTTGAGCGGGAAATCCGCACAAGGACGATCCTTGGTCGCGATGGTACGTACACGAAGCGCACCGACATCCTTGCGTCCATGCACGTCGGCGCATGCGAGCACTTCCGACCACGCAAATACTGTGCAGCCCGCAAACAGCGGTGCCACGTGGCGCCCGCCGTTGATTGCGGCCACCTGGAATGCGTTGCCGAGGCCATTGAACGACAACGCGCGCGCGAGCGAAATAGCGTGGCCGCCATAAATTAAACGACGTTCGAAACGGCCTTTGCTTTCCGTGAACTGGTTGAAATGAATGCGCGCGGTGTTCTGATAAAGCCGGGTGGCAATTTGATGCTCGGCTTCTTCAACGGTAACGCCATCGACGTGATCGATTTTTTCACCGACCCTGTAGTCGCCGAAGCGGTACGGACTTCCAGCGAGTATGTTGTCGTAGACCGCGCCGTCGATCTTCGGGCACGCGCCGCCGAGTTTTGAAGCCTCCACGTACTTGGGAAGGTCCGGCACTTTTTCGCCCGGCGCTGGTGCCGCTTCGTCACGTTTGCGCACCATCACCCATCGCACGTAATCGAGCACGGTATCGCCCGTCTCATCGAAGCCGCGTGATCGCACATAGACGATGCCGGTCTTCTTGGTGGAGTTCTCCCTGAGCCCGATAATTTCAGAGACCGCAGTTAGCGTGGAGCCCGGATAGACGGGCTTGAGAAAGCGACAGTCGGCATAGCCCAGATTGGCAACTGCGTTGAGGGAGATATCCGGAACTGTCTTGCCGAAGACGATGTGGAACACGAGAACATCGTCCAGCGGAGAGCGCGGATAGCCGGTTTTTTGCGCGAAGGTATCGGATGATTGCACGGCAAAGCGCGCGCCGAATAACCCGTTGTAGAGCGCCACGTCGCCGACGGTGACCGTACGCGGTGTGGCGTGGCGGATTTGCTGACCGAGTTGAAAATCCTCGAAGAAATTGCCCGGACTGGTCTTCGGGACGGGGCTCACAAACTCACTCCTTCATCGATCATGTCCGGCGGGGCATTCTCACAAAACCGTGAGCCAAACGCCAGCTTGCGACAACGGGAAACTGATGAGGATGTGTTCCGACACTGTGATACCGCGAAGTGCAACGTCAACCTTTCGGGGGAATACCCCAATGAAAAAGAACATGCTGTTGCTGGCGCCGAAGGACAATATGTCCAAGGACAACTTGAAGAAGTAGACTTTCTAGGCCGGGCTCGTGCATCTGTGGGCCCGGCTGCGCCGTATCTTCACTGAAATCCGGGAAAGGCTGATAAATGCAGACCGCGGTGAGCGCCGAAACCATGACGACGGCGTCTGCAGACGCAACCATCCACCCGGGTTGGGTTCGCGTCTGCCATTGGATCAATGCGCTGGCGATTCTCGTGATGATTGGGTCCGGCTGGCAAATCTACAATGCCTCACCGCTCTTCGATTTTACGTTTCCCGGAAGCATCACCCTCGGCGGCTGGCTCGCTGGCGCACTGCTCTGGCATTTCGCCGCCATGTGGCTGTTGGTCGTCAACGGTGCCGTCTATGTCACGCTTGGAATTGTCACCGGCCGGTTTCGACGCAAGCTTCTACCAATTCACCCTGTCGAAGTGATCTCGGACATCAAGGCGGCATTGACCTTCAAACTCGCACATGACGACCTCTCGCACTACAACGCGGTACAGAAGGTGCTCTATTCCGGTGTAATCCTGGCCGGCATCGTAATCGTGCTGTCGGGCCTATCGATCTGGAAACCGGTACAGTTCCAGGAGCTGACAACATTGTTTGGCGGTTATGACGCAGCTCGTTACGTCCATTTCCTCGCAATGAGTGCGATCGTCGGATTCCTTATTGTACATGTGGCCCTGGCACTGATCGTACCCAAGAGCCTGCGCGCCATGATCACGGGACGCTAGGAGACCGACCATGCGTCAACGCAAAATAATTCCTGGTGTCGATCCGAAGCTGCTCATCAAGGATGCCGCCAAACTGATGCCCGACGCCAGCCGGCGCGGATTCTTGCGCGGAGCGGCGAGCCTCGGCGCGCTCACTTTTTTGACAGGTTGCGACATCATCGACGGGGACACCGCCGAGGGCGTGCTGCGCAAGATTTCCGAGTTCAACGATGGCGCCCAGGCGGCGCTCTTCAGCCGCACCAAGCTGGCCCCGACTTTTCCCGAAAGTGCAATTACAAAGCCATTCCCGTTTAACGCCTATTATGACGAGGACGAGGCACCGGTCGTCGATGGCAAGACCTATAAACTGGAGGTCGCCGGTCTGGTCGATAACAAGAAGTCATGGACCCTCGACGAACTGCACGCACTTCCCGAAGTTTCACAGATCACCCGGCATATTTGCGTCGAAGGGTGGAGTGCAATCGGATCCTGGCAGGGCACGCAGCTTTCGGAATTTTTGAAGCGCATCGGCGCGGATACCCGCGCCAAGTACGTCTGGTTCAAATGTGCCGAGGGTTACACGAATACGATCGATATGCCGACTGCATTGCATCCGCAGACGCAAATGACTTTCAAATTCGCCAACCAGATCTTGCCGCGCGCTTACGGCTTCCCGATGAAGATACGGATTCCCACCAAATTGG
>DAHUXA010000102.1 GCA_027307405.1 Hyphomicrobiales bacterium
CAGTGGTTTTACCGACGCCCCCTTTATCCGCACCGACGAGAATGACAGCAGGTCTGGCCATAGCATGCCCTACAGAACGACGTGACGAATCCGGTCACCAATATCCTACGTTATCGGTGCGGGAGAATGACAGGTTTAATTCGGCAAGTCCCACCCAAGCCCATATCTATCATCATAAATTATAGCGGGATTTCAAGCAATTGAATGAATGCAAAAGCCTGAACCCCTTCGGCGGGGCGACAGGGAGTGTCGGACCAGTCGGGAAGTTCCATGTTTTGGCGGCTTTACGTGCCCTTACGCCTCTATTCAACGAGCTGCAGATGGACAGCCCGCCGGGATAATGCGGCGTCTTTTTTCGATCGCTTGGGCGGAGGCGCACTCATACGAACGGATCCAAAGGGGCGAAACCGTAACCACGGTCGCAAGTGCTAGGCATTGCGTTTTCGCCTGCGTTCTTCGAGCCACGCTCGACCGCCGGTATTGATCCAGCTTGACGCGTCCTCCTCAGAAGACCCTTCGAAGATTTCCTCGGAGGGGACGTTTTCAAGCACAGCCCATACCGACCAAATGGCGGCATGAGGTGCCTTCCGGACAATCAGTTTTGGTTCTTCGCTGCTCACACGAGCAGTGTCTAGAATATCGCTCATACAAGCTGAATCTGTGTGGTTTGGGGCTGTTTGCAAACGGCGCTTCCAAGATATGGGGTTCAATAGAGACACTTACAATGAAGACGGCAGATTTCCTTTCGTCATGCTTGGCAAAGCGTGACGCGAACGTTGGCTTTTGACCCAAAACCGGAAGGTACGAGGCCGCTAAGTCCGCAGCGAGGGCGCCCTTTCATTTGGCCTCGTGCGCCGACGATCTGGCTCCGACCTCTGCAATGTGGAGGAATCATGAGGTCGTTTGTCGCGACCATTTTTGGTCGCGCCACCCTCGTTCTCCCATCTTGCGATGGACCTTTTACTTGGATCGTGTGGGCGCTTGCGGTGCCGACTCAAAGGGCGCTGACCCTTTCACTGATTGGCTGATTTTCGTCAGGCAATTCTCCCGACTGGAAAATGGGCCAAATAAGAGGCTGCCGTGTTCGTCGGTGGCGTACCAACCCTCCTTAACTGCACGCAAGTCGGATTGACATTCATTGACGTAATGGGGATTAGACTCGGTCATTGGTCGTTACCGCCCATGCTCCGATCATTAAGATGAACTCTCGACATATGCGCGACCAATTGAAATTGTAACGTGTCTCAAACTTTTATTTCGATTCCATGTCAGTGACGCTTACGCATTCGCGCAGTTATTACCATGCATCCCTTTATCGTGATGACAAGACGCTCGACTATTCACGAATAAAGGCGCACTGTAATTTTAATTAGACGCTTAGGCGTCCCCGGCGTTCGCGCCATCTTTTAGGAAAATTAGCGCTGCTTTGCCCTTCGAATAGCGGGGCGAAAGGTTCATATGCTCACTTCACTTCCGCCGAAAGCCGCACCCTTTGTTGATATTCGGGATGGACTTACGCTTGCGCAGGCCATCGTTGATACAGTCCGCGATCCGCTCGTGGTTCTCGATCAGAATCTGCGCGTCCTCGCGGCCAGCCGGTCGTTCTTCCAAACCTTTCGGCTCGTGAGTGACGATGTCCGTGGACGTCTGCTTTACGAGATTGACGGCGGTCAATGGGATATCCCGGAGCTTCGCCACCTTTTAAAGACGATAACAACGAACAGGTCGGCCATCGAGGGATACGAAGTCGATCGAGAGTTTCCAGCGACCGGTCGGCGCATCATGCTCTTGAATGCGCGCAAGGTCTTCTATGAGAGCGGGTCCCGCACTACTGTGCTTTTGGCATTCGAGGACATCACCGCCCGACGTGCTATTGAGCAGCAGGTGCAGGAACTCCTGCGAGAAAAGGACATGTTGCTGGAGGAGATGCAGCACCGTGTCGCCAATAGTCTGCAAATCATCGCCAGCATTCTCCTCATCAAGGCGCGCACTGTCCAATCGGAAGAGGCACGATTGCAACTGGAGGACGCGCATCAGCGTGTTCTTTCCGTTAGCGCCGTCCAGCAACACTTGCATCTTTCCGGTCGAAACGAGCCGATCGAAGTCGCCAGTTATCTTTCGAAGCTCTGCGAAACCTTGGCGCAATCGATGATTGGCGACAGCCGGCCGATCTCGATCAAGGTCGACGCCGATCCCGGCACTGCCATATCACGCGAGGCCGTTAGCATAGGGCTGATTGTTACCGAGCTGGTCATGAACGCATTAAAGCATGCATTTCCAGGTTCGAAACCGGATGCGGCGATCGTGGTCGCGTACAAGGTCGCGGATACCGACTGGAAGCTGACGATTTCCGACAACGGCATCGGCAAGCCGGATGTGAAAGCAAGCCAAAGCAAGGCCGGACTCGGTACCAGTCTTATCCAGGCGTTGGCGAAGCAGCTTGATGCGCGCGTGGATATTGTAAGCGATTCCCACGGCACCGCAGTGTCGATGACACACGCGACGTTCAAAGCCATACCACCTCAGGCGATGAAGATGCCTTTAGTTCCGGCCGAAGGGATTGCAGAAACAGTTCAATGAACATGCGCGCGTGTCGTTGTTTCGATCACGAATTGTAACCACTCGGGCAGATTGTATTGCGCTGTAACACTGGGATAGCCACATAAGAATTTACGCGATCGCATTGGCGTTTGAAAAGTTCCTCGGCGCTGCCTGCGGTCTAAGATGATCCGATCAGCGCCCAGGGTGTCGCTTCCGGAGATCCACAACGGAACACGCCCTAAGGACAAGCGCCATGATGGATTCCCAGACCAAGCCGACAACGGCAAAGCCCGTCGGCTCTAGCAGGACGGACGCTACGCAAACATTTCGTGAAACCGCCGAAACCGGCTCCGCGCAGGCCAAAGCGGCCTTTGCGAAGGCGAGCACCGCCGCGGCTGATGCGACTAGTCTGATGAAGGATAGCTATTCGAGGACCATGAAGGGTGCGCAGGAATACAATACCAAAGTCATCGAATTTACTCACGCCAACGCCGAGGCGGCTTTTGACTTTGCCCAGGAACTGGTGGGCGTAAAATCGCCCTCAGAGTTTTTCGAAATGTCGACCAATCATTCACGCAAGCAGTTCGAAACGCTGACCGAGCAAGCCAAGGAACTCGCAGCGCTGGCCCAAAAAGTCACGCTAGCGAGCGTGGAGCCCCTCAAGACGGGCGCCACCAAGGCATTCAGCCAGCTCTCCTAAGCTTTGGATTTTTTGGATTCAATTTCGACGTTTTGTTTTTGAAGCCCAAGTGTTCCTTGGGCTTCTTTTTTTCTGCCTTGCTGGGCGCAGACCGAAATCCGGCCGTCCGTGCGTCGAGCATGCCGCGCCCTTCAGGATCGCGCATTCAAAAGTGGGCAAAAGGATCAGAAAGCTGGTGCCGGCGGAGGGATTTGAACCCCCGACCACCCGCTTACGAAGCGGATGCTCTACCGCTGAGCTACGCCGGCTGAAACCGAGCCACTGATATCGGCGTAGACCTCGGTTGGCAAGCAATACAGCCTTATTTCACTGTGTCGCGTTTCAACGGAACAGCTGCCGGAAGCGCTGCCACGCGTCGCTGGAGGGCGGCGTCGAGGTTTCCGGCACGGGATCGGGATCGAGGCCTGAATCGAGCCCTGGATCGTCGGGTGCATGCACCAGCGGAATCACCGGCTCGACCGACTTGGGCCTGGCAGGCGTCCTGGATTTTGCGCTTTTGCGCGGCCTGTCTGCCGGCGGCTCTGGTTTCGTTTCCGGTAGGGCAATAGGGACCGGAACGGGCGGCGCGACATCAATAACGGGGTGATCGACGCCGATCTCGGCCAGCGGAACTTTCCATTCAAAGCCGTCGAGCCGCCCATTTGGTGACACCGGCAACCAGCGTTCCGAAACCACGCCATCTGCAGTCCAAACAGGATCGCCAGAAGCACGCATGGCGCGCGTCATCCATTCGCGGACACGGCCTTCATCGCCGTGTTCGGTTTCCTCGATGTCTGCCATCAACGTCGCGACACGGCGGGTCGGCGCCGAAAGATAGGGCGCAAGTGCTGTCCGGGCGGTCGAAAACTCGCGCGCATCGAGCGCGGCACGCGCTACCGCCAAAACACCTTCAAGCTGCCCCGGAACTTTGTCGGCGAGTTTCTGCATGCGTGCGAGCCGCTCCCGCGCGCTGTCGCCGAGCCGGAGGGTGGCGTAGCTTTCCGCAATGTCGGGATGCGGATTGGCTGCCCAAGCCGTTTCCAGAATTTTTCGTGCCTTGCGCGGCTCCCCCGATTCCGCCAAACGCCGCCCGGCCAGTGCCGCCGCCGGCACCAGATCAGGCGCGAGTTTGACCGATTCCAGCACCAGCGCACGCGATGTATCGCGGTCGATATCGGCGAGCGCTTGTGCGCGGGCAGCGAGCAGCACCGCGCGCTTGCGGCGGTAGTCGGGCTTGTCCAGCGTGCGCTTCATATGATCGAGCGCATCCAATGCGCCAGCCCAGTCGGCCGCGGCGCAGCGATAGTCAAGCACTGCTTGCCCGGCCCAGGCCACCGCGGGCCCTACTTTGACCGCTTCCTCGGCCGCAAGCCGCGCGGCATCGGGATCGTTGCGCCGCTGCGCCTCGATGTAGAGACCGCGCAGCCCCAGTAACCTCGTCTCCTCGCGCCGCGTCATTTCGCGAAACGCGCGCTCGGCGGCGCTCCGGTCGCCGGCCATCTGCGCGGATTGCGCGGTGAGCAATAGCGCGAGCGGATCGCCGGGCGACAAACGGGCCGCCTCGTCGGCAGCCTTGCGCGCGACACGCAAGTCTCCCGCGCCGATCGCGATCAAACCGCGGCTGATCGCCAGATAGCCTTTGACGGCGCGGCGATGCCGGAAGAGCAATGACACCTGCTCGGGCGAGCGCAGAATAGCGCGCACAATCGACCAGAGCAGCATGACTGCAAGCGCGAGCGCGACGACGGCCAGGGCGGCGACCATCACCGAGGTCTCGATCTGGTAGCCCATCCATGTGATCGCAACAGTGCCGGGGCGGTCGGCAATCCAGGCAGCACCGGCGGCGATGGCCGCGACCGAAACCAGGAAAAGGACAATCCGGATCATCCTGGTCTCACTGTTTGCCGAGTGCGCGTGCCGTTTCCACGGCGAATTCACGTGCGGCGGCGAACGCGGCCTGGCGCGCCTGGGCTCTGCGAATCCAATCCTGCACCGGAGCACGCACGGCACCATCCAGCTTGTTAACATCGGCGAGCGCACCGGCGAGGTCCGCGTTCGCAGATTCTATTTCGATGCGCGCCAGCACTGCAGCGACATCGTCGCCTGCCGGAGCACCCACTGGACGAATGCGAACGAGTTTTTCGGCGTTGGCCTCCAGCCGTTCCAGGAAGCCGCCCACGGGTGCCTGAGCCCCAGACGCCTTCAGCATGGCCGGAATTAGTCCTTTCAGTTCCTGCGCGAGCGCAGCCGCCGACGGCACACCACTTGCCGCGAATGGCGCCAACGACGCCAGGATCCTGTCATCGCCGCCAAGGGACTTCGCCTGGTCGAGTTCGGCAGTGAACGGCGCTCCGCTTGCGACCGCATCGCGCAGCGCCACCGCACTGAGCGCAAGCCTTGCAACATGGTCGTCAGTGGCCCTGCGAGTCGTTTGCTCGAGTGCCGCGAGGCGTTTTTGCACGGCGTCTAAATCGGTCGGAGACAGACCGGCCGCCGTGTTTCTGGTGAGGTCCCGCAGGCTGTCGCGCAATTCTGCCAAGGCTTTTTCTGATGCAGCCTCGCGGGCGGCGACTTCGTCGCTGCGCTTGTTGAGCGCGGTCAGCGCGATGCCAAGGGACTTCATCGCGTTATCTACCGCAGAAATACGCTCCGATACACTTGAGTCATTCGGAATTTTGGCGGTTGCCGATTCGACCTTGCCAACGCGTTCGTTCAGCGTGGTGATCGACGGCGAATCCATGATCGACGAGTTGTCATAACGGGCCGGCACAAGCCCGGCGGACCAAAGCGCAAAGAGCGCAACCGTCATAATCGCCGCGCCCGCTAACCCCGCGGCGAGCGGTTGCCAGCCGATATAAGCGGCCGGCCAAATCCAGCGCCGGGGTTCAGAGTCGTGAGCGCCCACGGATTGCTCCTGCACGGTATCAGATTCCGGCGCCGGCCCGCCCTGTGCTTCGCCCGCTGCAACATTTGGTACATCGGCCGCAACTTCGGATGCGGTCAAGTCGATAGTCGGCGCGGAGCGCTTGCGGCGGTGCGCCGCTTTGGCAGGGTCTGGCGTTGTGCGCTTCTCGGACATGCGCGTTTCCTTGACGAATCGGCTCAACCCCGAAGGCAGGAAATAACGCAAATGGCGTGGGCACGCCAATAATCAAGCCGGCGGTACGTGCAAAAGCTCAATAAGCGCCGCTTCGTCGGGACGCGCGGCAACGGCGATGTGGCCGGCCCCGGCGAGTGGCTCGGCCACTTGCGCCGACAGGCAAAAATGGCGCACGGCCAGCGCCGCTCGAGTGACGTCCGCTTTCTTGGCGCCGGCGACGTAGCTATCGGCGCTGCGGCGGGAAAAATGGATGACGGCGTCGACCTCGCCGGCCTTGAGCGCTTCGATCAGCGCCGGCGGAAACGGCGCGGTGACCGCTCGATAAACAATGCGCATCTCGGCGGCGATTCCGCGTGTTGACAATTCAACGATCAGATCGGCGGCGCGATCTTCGCCGGCGAGATAGAGCAGCGGGGCTTTGGCGTCGACCTGCCGCGCAACCAGCATACGCACCAGATCACGCACGTCGCCCCCTGCCGATGTAACATTCGTGAAGCCGGCGTGTCGCGCAGCCTCGGCGCTGCGCTGGCCGACAGCGAACAGCGGCAACATATACAGAGCATTGCGTGCCGGATTGTCAGCAATCACGCTTGGTGCATTCGCGCTGGTCACGATGACGGCGCCCCATTGACCGCCAAGGTCGGCGGCAACCGGCTCTACTCGCATCAGCGGCGCCACCAGCACGTGATGCCCACGCGCGCGTAATGCAGCGGCGGTTCGCTCGCCATCAGATTGCGGACGGGTGACGACAACACGCATGATCACCTTTTACTGTGCATGGCAGAAAATTGGTTCCTGCGTTTCTGGATCATGCACTAATCAAAAAATCCGGGCCCGGCCCGGTGCTTCAACTCGCGCCCCGCCTCGGTGCCGATCATGGCCGCATCTTTGCGGTTTCCGGCGCCGGCAATGTCATGCGCAGCGGTGCCGTCGGGCCTCGCGATCAATCCGCGAAATTGCACGGCATCACCAATGACGGTCGCGTGGCCGGCGATCGGCGTCTTGCAGGAACCATCAAGTGCAGCGAGGAAAGCCCGTTCGCAGGCAATCGCTGTCGACGTGTCGGAATGGTCGATTCGTACGGTGATGCCGGACACGCGCGCATCGTTTTCACGCGTTTCAATACCAATGGCCCCTTGCCCGACGGCCGGCAAAAATTCATCAGCGCTCATGATGTCGGTGGCGTGCTCAAGCAATCCAAGTCGCTTCAGGCCTGCAAGTGCGAGCAGCGTGGCGTCGACGTCGCCGGCCTCGAGTTTGCGCAGCCGCGTTTCCACATTGCCACGCAGGGGCATCACGCTGAGATCGGGCCGCGCGCGCTTGGCGATCGCCTGCCGGCGCAGCGATGCCGTGCCAAGGGTTGCGCCTCGTGGCAGTTCTGCGAGCGAACGCGCCTTGCGGCTGATGAAGACATCGCGCGGGTCCTCGCGTTCCAGGCATGCAGCGAGTACCAGCCCCTTCGGCAGGATTGTCGGCATGTCTTTCGCCGAATGCACGGCAAGATCAATGCGCCTATCCAGCAAGGCCTCCTCGATTTCCTTCGTGAACAGCCCTTTGCCGCCTTCTTCCGCCAGCGATCGATCTTGGATCAAGTCACCGGTGGTACGGATGACGACAAGCTCAATCCCGTCCTCGCTCATCCCCGTGGCCGCCGCCAGGCGCGACCGCACCATGCGCGCTTGCACCAACGCAAGCGGGCTGCCACGCGTACCGATGCGCAATGACGCTGTGGATTGCGCCATATAACCTCACGATGCTAGGCCGGACCGGGGGTCGGCCTCGCGGTCAGGACTAGCTATTATTTCGGCCGCCGTCACCTTGCCCTGGGGCCGGACGCACGGCCAAATGAGGGATTGATGATCGTCCTCGGCATCGAGACGACCTGCGACGAGACTGCCGCTGCGGTGGTCGAACGCTTCGAGGATGGCAGCGGCAATATCCTATCCAACGTGGTGCTTTCGCAGGCCCGTGAACACGCGGCGTTCGGCGGTGTTGTGCCGGAAATCGCCGCGCGCGCCCATGTCGAAGTGCTCGATGTCATTATCGCCAATGCCATGACGCAGGCAGGCCTTCGCTATGACGCGATCGACGGCGTCGCCGCGGCGGCCGGACCAGGACTTATCGGTGGCGTGATCGTCGGCCTGACCACCGCCAAGGCGATCGCGCTGGTCCAAAACAAGCCATTGATCGCCGTCAATCATCTGGAAGCTCACGCACTGACCGCACGCCTGACCGACCAGACGGCGTTTCCCTATTGCCTGTTCCTCGCTTCCGGCGGCCATACCCAGATCGTCGCCGTGCGTGGCGTCGGCGACTATGTCCGGCTTGGCACAACACAGGACGACGCTATTGGCGAGGCCTTCGACAAGACCGCGAAGCTGCTTGGTCTTGGCTATCCGGGTGGACCGCAGGTGGAAAAAGAAGCCGCTCGCGGCAACGCCACGCGATTCACCCTCCCGCGCCCAATGCATGGGCGCAAGGACGCGGATTTCTCGCTCTCCGGTCTGAAGACCGCATTGCGTCTGGAAGCGGAAAAAATCGCCCCGCTCACCGACCAAGACGTGGCGGATCTCTGTGCAAGTTTCCAGCAGGCCGTCGTCGATGTTGTGTTTGACCGGCTGCGATCCGGCCTGCTGCTTTTCCGCGCGCGCTTCGGAACCCCGAGCGCGCTCGTTGCCGCCGGCGGCGTTGCTGCAAATCATGCGATCCGAAAGGTGCTCATTCGCCTGGCATTCGAGGTTGGCGCAACTCTGGTGGTGCCGCCACCCGACTTATGTACTGACAATGGCGCGATGATCGCTTGGGCAGGGTGCGAGCGGTTGGCACTCGGCCTCACTGATTCGCTTGATGTCGCGCCGCGCGCACGGTGGCCGCTCGACGAGGTAGCTGCCGCCGAGGGCGCGCGTCGGCGTACGGCGGCATACAAATGAGCTGACTGGCAGGCAACGGCATGACCATTCAACGCATTGCGGTGCTCGGTGGCGGCGCCTGGGGAACGGCGCTGGCACTTACATGCGCGCGCGCCGGCCGTGACGTGACATTATGGGAATACGAGTCCGGCAATGCTGCGAGTCTCGAACAGAAACGCGAAAGCCGCTTCTTGCCCGGCGTGCGCCTCGACAAATCAATCAAGGTGACGCGCGATCTCAGCGAGACAGCGAGCAGCGACGCGATTCTTGTTGTGGTACCGGCCCAGGCCATGCGTTCGGTGATCACATCGTTGGCGTCGTCTGTCGCGATGCACACGCCATTGATCGCGTGCGCCAAGGGCATCGAACACGGCACGCACAAATTCATGACTGAGATCATCGCTGAATGCGCGCCCAAAGCACTGCCAGCAATTTTGTCCGGGCCGAGCTTTGCCGCCGACGTCGCGCGCGGTCTGCCGACAGCGGTTACCGTCGCAGCGGCCGACGGCAAGATTGCGCTCGACCTGGCGCATGCTTTAAACGCCGGTACTTTCCGTCCCTACCATTCAACAGATGTGCGTGGCGTCGAGCTCGGCGGCGCCACCAAAAACGTTCTTGCCATTGCGGCCGGCATAGTCACCGGGAAAGGGCTGGGCGCCAGCGCTTCGGCCGCACTTACCACGCGCGGTTTTGCCGAGCTGGTGCGCTTCGGTAAGGCGTGCGGCGCAAAAACCGAGACCATGATGGGCCTGTCAGGTCTGGGCGATCTCATCCTCACGTGCGGGACACCGCAGTCGCGTAATTTCTCCTGCGGTGTCGCGTTAGGAAAAGGCGAGAAGCCGGACACCGCCGCCCATGGCAAACTCGCGGAAGGTGTATTCACCGCACCGGTATTGCTGGAAATAGCCCGCGAGAAAAACGTGGAGATGCCGATCTCGGCCGCAGTGGCTGCGGTACTGTCTGGGAAAACGAGCGTGAATGAAGCGATCGAGTCGCTGCTCACGCGTCCACTTAAATCGGAATAGAGCCATGGCCTATTGGTTACTGAAGACAGAACCCGATGAATATTCCTGGGACGACCAGGTCAAGCGTGGCTCCAAGGGGGACGCTTGGACTGGCGTACGCAATTTCACTGCGCGCCGGCATCTCAAGGAGATGAAAAAAGGCGACAAGTTCTTTTTCTATCATACCGGCGACGAGAAGCAGATCGTCGGCATTGGCGAGATACTCCGCGAGGCTTTCGCAGATCCGACGGCGAATAAAGGCGAGCCTTGGGTAGCGGTGCAGACTGGCGCCGACAAGCCATTACCGAAGCCGGTGACGCTCGCCGCCGTCAAGGCCGAGCCTAAGCTCAAAGAGATGGCACTCGTTAAATACGGGCGTCTGTCGGTTCAACCGGTCACCGACGCCGAATGGAAATTGGTCTGCAAAATGGGCGGGCTGAAATAGGAGCGGGCAATGAATTTTACGCACGCCAACATGGTTTCAATTCTGGTTGCCGCTGTTGCTGCCTGGATTTTCGGTGGCGCCTACTACACTGCACTCAGCAAACCTTGGCTCAAGGCGCAGGGCAAGACCCTCGAACAATGCAAGGCTGAGCAGGACGCCAAATCCGGCATAGCGAAAGGCGCCCCGTTTGTCGTGGTGTTCATCAGTGAAATCATCATCGGCTGGGTGCTTTATGGCATCCTGTTGCATATGAACGCGTTCACCGTGCGTGCCGGCATCATTTCGGCCGCCTTTTGCTGGTTCGGCTTTGTGCTGACCACGATCGCGACCAACAATGCGTTCGGAGGCCGTCGCGTAACGCTTACGGTCATCGACAGCGTCGCCTGGCTCGGCGCCTTTCTGATTATCGGTGCCATCGTCGGCGGCTGGGGCCCTTAACGGGTCAAACCTCCCCAAAAGTAGGGCAATCCGTGCCTTGTCGGTCACACAAACACCGTCGCATAATGCGCCAGAGACGAAACGAAAAGGCGCCCTTCGCGTAATGGGTGGGCCGGGAGGAAGTGTCGATGTCCGAAAAAATCTATGACGTGCCGGCCGACTGGCGGAAGCGCGCCTTTGCGGACGAGGCCAAGTACACGGACTTGTACGCGCGTTCGGTCAAGGATCCGAATGGCTTTTGGGCCGAGCAGGCCAAGCGTATCGATTGGATCAAGCCGTTCAGCAAGGTCAAGAATACTTCCTACGACCCGCACAATGTTTCGATCAAATGGTTCGAGGACGGCACGCTCAATGTTTGTCACAACTGTGTCGACCGTCATCTCGCCAAACGCGGAGATCAGACCGCCATCCTTTGGGAGGGCGACGATCCGAAAGACGACAAGAAACTTACCTACAAGCAGCTTCACGCCGAAGTCTGCCGGTTCGCCAACGTGCTGAAAGCGCGCGGCGTAAAGAAAGGCGACCGCGTCACCATCTATCTGCCGATGATTCCCGAGGCGGCGATCTCCATGCTCGCCTGTGCCCGCATCGGCGCCATTCACTCGGTGGTGTTCGGCGGCTTCTCACCCGATTCCCTCGCCGGCCGGATCGAGGACTGCAAGTCGAGCATCATCGTGACCGCCGATGAAGGTCTGCGCGGCGGCCGCAAGATTCCACTGAAAGCAAACGTAGACACAGCCTGCGACAAGGCTGGTGGCGTAGCCACGGTGATCGTTGTCAAACGCACCAATGCGTCGGTCAACATGAAGTCTGGACGCGACATCTATTACGATGAGATCGCGAAAACCGTTTCTGCCGACTGCCCTTGCGTGGAGTTGAGCGCCGAGGATCCGTTGTTCATCCTCTACACCTCGGGGTCCACGGGCAAACCGAAAGGCGTGCTGCACACTTCAGCGGGATATCTTGTCTATACGTCGATCACGCACCAATACGTGTTCGATTACCACGATGGCGATATCTACTGGTGCACTGCCGACGTCGGCTGGGTTACCGGCCACAGCTACATTGTCTATGGCCCGCTATCCAATGGGGCGATCTCGCTGATGTTTGAAGGCGTACCGAACTATCCGACCACCTCGCGCTTCTGGGAGGTGTGCGATAAGCACAAGGTCAACGTCATTTACACTGCGCCTACCGCAATCCGCGCCCTGATGCAGGGTGGCAACGATCCGGTGAAGAAGACCTCACGCAAGTCGCTGCGCCTGCTCGGCACCGTGGGCGAGCCGATCAATCCGGAAGCATGGGAGTGGTACTACCACGTAGTCGGCGACGATCGCTGTCCAATCGTCGACACCTGGTGGCAAACCGAGACCGGCGGCATCCTGATCACGCCGCTGCCGGGCGCAACCAAGCTCAAGCCGGGTTCAGCGACGCGTCCATTCTTTGGCGTACAGCCGGAAATCGTGGACGCCGAAGGCAAAGTGCAGAACGGCGCGACCAGCGGCAATCTCTGTATCGCCGATTCCTGGCCGGGCCAGATGCGCACGGTCTATGGCGACCATCAGCGTTTCGTCGACACCTACTTCAAGACCTATCCCGGGAAGTATTTTACCGGTGACGGCTGCCGCCGCGACGAGGACGGCTATTACTGGATTACCGGACGTGTTGACGATGTTATCAACGTCGCCGGTCACCGGCTCGGCACCGCCGAAGTTGAAAGCGCGTTGGTGGCGCATCCAAAAGTGTCCGAAGCTGCCGTCGTCGGCTACCCGCACGACATTAAGGGCCAGGGCATCTACGCCTATGTCACTTTGATGGCGGGCGAAAAACCAAGCGAGGATCTCCGCAAGGAATTGGTCGGCTGGGTGCGCAAGGAGATCGGCCCAATCGCCTCGCCTGATCTGATCCAGTTCGCGCCAGGCCTGCCGAAGACACGCTCGGGCAAGATCATGCGGAGAATCCTCCGCAAGATCGCAGAGGATGAATTTGGCAATCTCGGCGACACCTCGACGCTCGCCGATCCGGCCGTGGTCGATGACCTGGTCAACA
>DAHUXA010000103.1 GCA_027307405.1 Hyphomicrobiales bacterium
GGCGCGGCCTGCGTCGGTCACAGGAGACGCGCGCCAAATTTTGGCACGTGACGATCGTGTCATCGTTCTTTATTGCCGTTGTAGGGGCGAGCCTGTTCCTGGGCGCCGTGATGGTGATCGGGACCTTCGGAGGAAGTTCGAGCGAATTGACGGCCGACGGCCGGACCGGGCGCATCGCCCGTACGCTGCGCGACGGTACGCTGTGTCACTATATTGTCTTCGACAACAAGACTGCGCAGGCCGTCGAAGACCGCATCGGCCGCTGCGACGAGCGTAAACCGAAACCCAAGGTGGAAAGACCGGCGACTTTCAGTTGGGGCCGATAACTTCTCTGCGCCGCTCGCCCCAGCTTACAAATTTAACTGATAGCTGTGCGGCACCCAGCGGTAGCCGTTACGCCCTTCCTCTATGTAGCCGATGCCGGGAAACGGCATGTGGAAACTGGCAACAAAGAGTTTATCGGTTGCAAGCATGTCAAGGATTCGGCCTCGCGTCGCAACTGCTCTTTCTTTGTCGTCGTCCATCTCGAAGTGCCATTCCGGGCGTTGTACTGCCATCACGTATTGAGTGAAGGTATCGGCCGTGATCATAAAGCGCTTGCCATTACTCTCGATGTGAAAGGCCAGCAGGCCGGGCGAATGCCCGGCGGCGTCCACCGCCGTGATGCCCGGCAGCACCTGATCGCCCGGCTTGATGAAAGTCGAGCGATCGGCCAAAGGCACACAAATCTTCATGAATAGCTCGCGATTGAACTTGCGCGCTTCTCGCACTTTCTCGCCCCGTTTCCAGAAATCGAACTCAGCGGCGCCGAATACGTAACGTGCTTTCGGAAACACAGGTTGTCCGCCCTCAACCAAACCGCCGATGTGGTCGGGGTGTCCGTGCGTGATGACAACGACGTCGATGTCATCCGGATCATAACCCGCGGCCGCCAGTCGCGCCGTTGTTTGGCCAGGCGGCAGCCGCTTGCTGAGCTGCTCATATTCGCGCGGAAGCGCGCCGTTGCCGGTGTCAAACAGCACCAATTGCTCGCCGGTATTCACCAAGGTTGGAATATTGGGATGCTCGAACCGTTGGGTATCGATATTGTTGGCGCGGGCAAGTGCCAGCACCTCATCAACCGAAGCATTGGCGCCGTAATGCGGATGCAATCCCTCGCGGATCGCTTTGGCATCCAGAATGGTCGCAATCTCGAAGCTGCCGAGCTTGAAACGGTAAATTGTCGGCTGCAATTCGCCTTGTAGTGAAGCGGGCACCTTGATTCTCCCCGATCGTTGTCGCGCTTGAGCCCTGCTTAGCAGTTGGGACAGCCTGCGATCCAGCGGAAGAAGGGACCCAACGGCGAGTCCTGCCTTCCGCAGGCGTTGTAATCGCTCTATGCTCGACCGCGACCAGTAAATAGGCCGGGAGATCATCAATGGCTCGAAAAAGGCGTAAGTCAGTTGCTCGTAGGCGGAAGAAAAAATCCAAGGTTGCTATTGGAAAAAACCGCAGAGGCGCCAAGAAGCGAAAGCTTAGCAAGCGCCGGTCACGGAGCTTCAAGAGCAAAGTGAAGGGCGCCTACCGAGTGGTCGTTGATACGATCCAAGGTACCGACCGTCTCCGAAATAAAATGGAGCAGCCCGCAACCTCCGAAACCGAATAGGCCCAGGCCGGCCGGACTAGATCCGGCCCACCAGGACCAGGATCAAGACAATAACCAGGACCAGGCCGAGACCGCCGGAAGGGTAGTAGCCCCACTCACCGCTATAGGGCCAGGTCGGTAGCGCGCCCAGCACGAGCAACAGAAGAACAATCAGAAGAACAAATCGCATCGTCAGCCTCCTCGGAAAGGCTGAAGCTCCAACGCCGGATTTGCGATTTTGGTTCCCGTCGGGACGCAGGCGCTATTGGTGGCTTGACCTGCTGTCGAGAACTTGCCGGATTTTTCGCGCGAGAACGCGCTCGACCAACGGCTTCTGGATGAGCTCCGTGCCCGGATCCAGCCGGCCGTGATGGACAATTGCGTTGCGCGAATAGCCAGTCATGAAAATGACCTTTGTTTGCGGACGACGCTTTTCAACTTCGATCGCAAGCTCTCGGCCGTTCTTACCCGGCAGCACAACGTCCGTCAGCAGCAGGTCGAATTTCTTATCGGCATCGAGGAGGCGAAGCGCACTCGCCGAATCCTTTGCTTCGATGACCTGATAATTGAGATCCCGCAGGATCTCAGAGGCATATTGGCGAACGCCATCATCGTCTTCGACGATCAGAATCGTTTCACCGCGGCCACGTTCGGAACCAATATCATCATCTCCGGAAAGAGCCGCCTCATCGCCGTCACGGCGGGGGAAGTAGAGTTTGATCGTCGTGCCCTCACCGGGTTCGCTGTAAATTCTTACGTGCCCATCGGACTGTTTCATGAAGCCATAGACCTGACTCAATCCCAAGCCGGTGCCCTTGCCGGCCTCTTTGGTGGTGAAAACGGGCTCGAATGCACGGTCGATTGTTTCGGCCGACATCCCGGCCCCGCTGTCGGTAACAGCAACCAGAACGTACTGGCCGGGGGCAAGACCTTCGTGTTGCCGGCAATATTCATCATCGAGGTAAGCATTGCTTGTTTCAATCGTCAGCTTGCCCCCTCCCGGCATTGCATCGCGTGCATTCAGCGCGAGGTTGAGGAGAGTTGATTCGAGTTCTGAAGCGTCCGCTTCGACCTTCCAAAGCCCGGCGGAGCCGATGGTTTCCAGTTCAATATTTTCGCCGAGAGTGCGTGCCAAAAGGTCTGAAATGCTGACAATCAATTTGTTGACGTCGAGCACTCGCGGATTGAGCGGCTGGCGGCGCGAAAAGGCGAGCAGCCGTTGGGTCAGTTGCGCGGCACGCTCCGCACCGACGAGCGCATTGTTGAGGGCGCGTTCCGCCCGCGCCTCGACGACCCCACGTTTTGCAATGCCAAGATTGCCGATGATGATGGTGAGAAGATTGTTGAAATCGTGCGCCACTCCGCCAGTCAATTGACCGACGGCCTCCATCTTCTGGGATTGCCTGAGAGCTTGCTCGGCAAGTTCGCGGCGCTCGGATTCCGCGTAAAATGCTCGCGTGCGGCGCGTCGTCAACAGCACAAGCACGAAGAGAAAGAGTGTTGCCGGAATCCCGAAGATCAAGTGGCTCGCCATCACGCGAACCCAGCCAGAATAGATTGCCTCGGTCCGCAGACCGTCGGATACATACAAGTCGGAATATCCGAGTTTGCGATAGGCGATACGTCGTTGAACATCATCAACGGAGTTGGTTGTGACAATGCCACCTTCGGGGTGATTGGTGACGTTGAGCATAAAACCACTGATTGGTCCGAAATTTGTGATGTCCTTCGGCGGGGCCGGATAACGCGCCAAAATCGTTCCATTGCTTTTTGTCAGCGAAAAACTTGCAGTGGTATCGCCGGCAAGCTGACTATAAAATTCTGAGAACGCCTTCGGCAAAACGGCGACCGTGATAATCCCGTTGAATTGTCCTTCGCGCGCCGGCCGGCGGCGGCTGACGCCGAAGAACTGTTCGTTAGTCGCCCGCGACTGCAATACGGCGCCGACATAAGTGCCGGCATCGCGCTCCTTTTGCGCCAGGAAATAGTCGCGGTCGGCAACGCTTGTACTGGCAGGGACCGGAAATATCGCCGAGGAAACCAGGGCGTGACCATCTTTGTCGGCAACAAAAATCGCGTCGACAGTGGCGAGCGCTTTTTCAAGCTTGCCCAGCTGTAAGTGCAGCGTTTCTTCATTTGCCTTGATTTGTTCGTCGCTGGCATTGCCGAGAATGGCATCAACACTCGTGAACGTAAGATCGACAGATTGAAATACCTTGGATGCGTGTTCAGAAAGAATGTTTAGCGAGGTTGTGAGCTGCTCATCGGCATGGGCAATGGCCTCCCTGTAGTTGACCCAACCCGCGTACAAAAAAAGCGCCGCTGGAAGGACGATCGATGCCGCCAATATCGTTTTGAGGAGGCGTAAAGCGGCATCACGGCGCGCGCGCATTCGACAAGCTCGTTAGACGGACACCCGACCGTATTCAGGATATCCAATTCTGAAAAGAAAAGCCCCTGATATCCCGCCTGCGGTGGACGGAGCGATTTACAGGCAGGTGGGGAGCCGGCTGGCTGCGTGGAACGTCATGGACGCCCGTGCGCCGGGGCAAGGTCACTGGGGCAAGCACAAGCAAGCGCTAAGCTGGCCCGCATCGGATCGAGAAAAGTCGCCTCCAAAGCGACCGCCGAAAGGCGGTCTCTTATTTTCAGACGTCAGCCCGCGACGCGCGCTAGCGCTCACAAGACAGTTTGGACAGCAGTCAGGATAGCGGACTGCGCGGCATTTGTTTCAAAATCGATGAATTCTTTCGCGATGTATTTCAGCGGATTTTAGCAGGCCTCGTCTACAGCATGATTTGAAAGCAATTCAAATTGCCGACGGTGTTGATGGCCTCGCCAGCGTCGTCTTCTGAGCGTAATCGGAAATCGCGTTCGCAGCCTGCGTGCAGCAGGGCCGTGACCGCCTTCGTCGTTGCAATTGTCATGTTACCCGGAATGTGTTGGGACGATGCCGCGGATCGGTATGTCGCGCCGGTCGAGGCGGCCCTGCATGCCGGCTCCGATCCCGATGTTGTGGTTTTGGCGCTTACCACTACCGAACGGTCAGCGGCCGCAGCAGATGTGCAGGCATCATCGGTAGACGATCATGATGCCGCAGCAGATACGGAGACATCATCAGTAAATGATGATGACGACATTGGCGTGCAACCGGGTGGCACTGACACATGCCCCGTTGAAAATACGGCGGCCCTATCGCTTGCCGAGTTGCGCTTCGCCAGCAGTGACTTGATGCCCTTCGCGATCACACCGCGAACCGCGCATCGTATGCTGGAGATGACGCCAGGCGCGCTCGCCGCTATGCGCACTGGCGATGTCGATTTGGTTTCATACACGCGGGGAAAAATAGCGCCGCAATTCGCTGCAATGTATCGCGCTGTTGCCAAGCGCGTTGCTGTGTTGGGATTACCTCGTATTCAGAATGAGTCGGCAATCACACGCGCGACGATTGTCGGTACGGTTTCTACCTACAACCCATACCGTGACGGCGCCGAAGAGGGCGGGCCGCAAACCGCTTCGGGCGAGCCTTATGATCCCGCGGCCTGGACGGCAGCTATAAAGACGAGCCTGCGCAACCAATTTGGCGGCGTCCGATATGGCCGGCTCTATCAGCCGGCCTTTGCATTGGTGGAAAGCGGCATCAAGAAGATCATAGTGAAGATCAACGATGTCGGACCGCTCAAAACGGGACGCGTCCTTGACCTCAACGAGCGCAGCATGCGCCACTTCGACCCATTTCTCACTCGTGGCCTCATAGAGAACGCCAAGGTCACTCTCCTGCCTGGTGAAGACTGGACGCCTGGGCCCATTGGCAAAGTGTATGCAGTCGACCTCGGGGCACCGGAGCGGCGTGCGGAGCCATCACGATTCGGGACAATCGATTCACCAAGTTGGCAAATCGATTCCGATTCGGCGCGCCTGCGGGCACCGCTTGCTCCTGTCTCATATCCTCCGGGGACAGAAAATCTCCGCGCGGAAATAAGACCTAGCGAAGGTGGCTAGGCCGAGCGAGGCATCGCGAGACTATTGCTATCGCTGCTTGCGCAGCCAGGCATCAATGCTAAGACGTCCGGCGCCGCAGGCAAATAAAGAGAAAATGCCACCCAGGATCGCCATGTTCTTATAGAAATTTGAATCCTGCGCACGTCGGGCGGTTGCATCGGCGAAGTCCCAATAGCGGTGCGAACTGAAAGTCGCCACCAGCATAAACACCACCATCACCAACACGGCGTAACGGGTCGCGAATCCGAACATTAACGCAAGACCGCCGAAAAATTCCGCCGGGACAGCAATGTAGGCGAGAAAAGAAGGCAACCCGCGTGGCGGGAAGGTTGAGGCATAAGAGGGAATATCGAAAATTTTCCCGTAGCCGCTGCGCACAAATATCCAGCCGATCAGAATGCGGCCAACCAACAGGATAATATCGGATGTACCGGCGGCCAGGCCGTCGGCGCCAGACAATGCGGGATGTGAGCTATTTTGAATAGCAGGGCTCATGGCGTTCCTCGTGATGTTTCTGGGGCCGATATTTTACTTTGCGTGGAATAACACGCTTCGGGGATATTTATTCCATTAACGGATTTTATCAGGCAGGCGGTGCCGCCGCTCTCTGACGCTAGACCGTCTCAGTCACGTCTTCATAAACATCGACCTCAATCGCGCCAGGAAAAAGCGTACGCCAAGCCTGCAAGTAATTGTATATAATTGGATCACTGGCGAGTTTTTGACGATTGAGTTCAAACGTTCGATCCGTTTGATACTCAATTACCTGAAGGAACTGAGTCTGATTATCAGCATTTCGCAACAAGCGAACCTGGGTGTCGCCGAACGCCTTGTACAAGGGCATTGTATTCTTCATCATCGTCGTAAGGAGTGTCGTTGCATCGGCTGATGGCGTCTTAATTTTTACGTGCAAAATTCGTTTTGCTTTGGATGCGTCCTCGGCCATAGCCGGCCTCCTCAATTAGAATTGATGTCCTATTTGATTAAACTGCAAATAGGTCCAGCGGCCAGACCATGGCACTCAGCCAAAGCCCAATGTCCAATGCCAGCCAAATCCGACTTTCTATGACGATACGAATTGTCCTTAGCCCTGCTGCGAGCCAAGCAGATTGAACCGAGCCTTCTGCTCATCCGTCAGCGAGCCGTAGAAGTTCTCCAGGGCTGGCTGCACGATATTGATCGCTTCCAGCATTGCTTTTAGCCGCTGTTCCATGGCGGTAACGCGACCCGGAGGTGTCAACGTCGGGTCCGTGGGGCAATGCGCCTTGAGGAAGTCCGCTGCTTTCCGCGTAGCGTCGTTTAGAGCGTCAAGCCCGCTACGCTGGGCATCGGTCGGACTGATCGCCTGCGCGATGCGATCGGTTGGCACGGTGACAGCTTTCATAGCATCAGGTCCACACACTTGTGAGAGATCGGACGGCTGGTTGCCGCCACGAATGGCACCTGTCGTTTGAGTGTCCGGATCGACGACGTTAAAACGGGCTTTCTGCTCATCTGTCAGAGAGTCATAGAATTTCTGCAGCGGAGGCTGCACGATGCTAAGCGCCATCAGCATGGTTGCGATCCGCTTGTGCATTGCCGTGAGCCGCCCGGGAGGTGTGCTCGGCAGATCGTCGGGACACGCGGTTTGCAGCGCAGTGACTGCCTTGCCGGTGGCATCCTTCAGATCATTGAGGACAGATTGTTGAGCTTCATTGGGCTGAACTGTCTGGGCGATTTGCTGGATCGGCCAATTTGTGAGTGCCGGCGCCTGTTGACCGCAGACAACGGCGACCGCCGTGGAGTTGCGGCGCGCTTTTCGCGCAGCGCGTCGACTTGAGTAGACGCCAGCATAGCCCGGGCCTTCGTAAGCATAAGGTCCGAAGACGCCGACATAGAGATCGTCATAGACGTAAGGCCAGAATGCGTCATACGCGTATGGCCAGAACGTATAATCGAGAAAATCCCAATAGGCGTATGGCCAGAACACCGCACCGAACCAACCAATCGCAATGATCGGATGGTTGTGATGCCACCACCATCCGTTCTGACCATGCCAGTTCTGACCGTGCCAATTCCGACCCGCGAATCCACCGCGGAAACTAGCTTGCCTGAGTGTTCCGGCCCTTCCAGGGTGCGACGCGTAAGACGCGAAGGCATTGTTGCGGAGAACCGCTGCGTGGCGCGCGCCACGCACCGAGCCGGTGACAAGATTTTGCTTGGCGAAGTTGCGTGAAGCCAGACGCCCGCTCCGCAAACCCGCGCTCCCCACACCCGTTCGCCCTGTGAACTGCCTCAACCCGCTCGAATTGAAACGGTTCATCCGGCTGAAATTTCGAACAGCGACACCTGAGGAAAATCGCGATGTTGAATGAATCCCAGAGAAAGACCGTCCCACCGGCCCGTAGCCGCGCGCGATCCCGCCGCGCGAAAGACCGGCGCCCGAAAATCCACGAACACCAGCACCGCTGATATGACCGCCACCGCCTCCTGCGCGGAAGCCGCCACCGCCGAAATGGGCGCCACCGCCGCCTCCGTGTCCCCCGCCCCCTCCATGTCCACCTCCGCCTCCCCCGGGACGCGCCTCGCCGATCCCCACCGAGACCGCAATTGCAAGCACAGAGATGATCGTAAGAGCCCCGAGGCGCGAAATTTTCGACATCGCTACCCTCCTGATGCCGTACTACAGCGAACAACCGTAGTTTGAGGCTTAATCAGTCAAAACTGAAAGGCTTTGATTTCGATCAATATTTTGGTGGTAAAGCGCTGCGGTTCAAAGCGAGCTTGGCGGCAGATGGGTCAAAAATCCGCGCTAGGCGCGGCTTTGGGCGTGGTCTCAGCCGCCCAGCTTTCGCAACACTGCGTCGAGCTGGTCCAAATCGCGGTATTTGATGCGCAACGTACCGCCCTCACCGCGGTGGTCGACGCTGACCTCAAGGCCGAGCGCATCGGATAACCGTTTTTCGAGTGAGCGAGTGTCGGGATCCTTGGCACCGGACTTGCCGCGCGCGTCACGAGGCAGGTCACGTGCCTGGGCATTGTCCTTGCGCATGTCTGCTTCGAGCTGACGCACACTCAAGCCCTTGTCGATAATTTCCTTCGCGATCTGTTCTGCGTTGGGCTGACCGAGCAACAACCGCGCGTGACCGGCAGAAATTTTTCCCGAACGCACGAGCTGTTTCACGGGCTCCGACAGCTTGAGCAAGCGGATGGTATTTGCAACATGCGGTCTGCTTTTGCCGACGATCTGCGCGACCTCATCTTGAGTGCGATTGAAATCGTCCATCAACGCAAGGTAGCCGCTCGCCTCCTCGATCGGGTTGAGATCGGCACGCTGCACGTTTTCAATGATGGCATACTCGAGTGACTGCGCATCGTTTGCTTCTACGATTGCGATCGGCACGTCGTGCAAGCCAGCACGTTGCGCAGCACGCCATCTTCGCTCGCCGGCGATAATTTCAAAATTGTCGCCTTGCAGCGCGCGCACGACGATCGGCTGAATGATACCGCGTTCGCGGATTGAATCGGCAAGTTCATCGAGTTCAACATCGGTGAATTGCCGGCGCGGATTGCGTGGATTGGGGCGCAGATTTTCAATTGGCGCCCGGCGAGGCTTGCGGCCGCTGTCCGCGATGGAAGTTTCCTCGCCAACATCGCCGATCAGCGCGGCCAAGCCACGTCCCAATCGCGAGTGATCCGCCATTGCTGCTCCTGGACTCCGTGCCACGCTATCCCTTTCCGTATTCTTTGCCTATCGCTGCCAGTTCGAGCGCGCGCACAACGTGCAAGTTTTAGCTTGCTTTCAATGCTTTCTCACGTTGGATGATCTCGGTTGCCAAACGCAGATAAGCTTCGCTGCCGACGCATTTGAGATCGTAGACAAGCACCGGCTTGCCGTAAGATGGCGCTTCCGAGATGCGCACGTTACGCGGGATTATCGTCTCATACACTTTATTGCCCATGAACTGGCGTACGTCGGCGACAACCTGGTTGGAGAGGTTATTGCGTGAGTCGTACATGGTGAGCACGATGCCATGTATCGACAGTGTTGGATTGAGCGTTGTCCTCACCTGCTCGACCGTTTTCAGAAGTTGTGACAGACCTTCGAGCGCAAAAAATTCGCATTGCAATGGAACAAGGATTGAATCTGCCGCAGCCATTGCATTGACCGTGAGCAAATTAAGCGACGGCGGGCAGTCGACGAGCACATACGTAAAATCATAAGTGCGCGCGCCGGTGTTGAGCTGACGGAGGGCGTTGCGCAATCGGAACGCACGGTCGCGCTGCTGACCAATTTCAAGTTCGAGTCCCGAGAGATCGAGTGTCGATGGCGCGATGAAGAGTTGCGGTACCGCAGTCTGCAGCACGGCATCGCGCACCGGCGCTGCGCCGGTCAGCACATCGTAGGTCGACGTACGGCGCGACTTGCGCTCAATGCCAAGACCTGTCGACGCATTGCCTTGCGGATCGAGATCGATGATCAGCACATGCTCGCCGATTGCGGCGAGTGCGGTGCCAAGATTGATTGCGGTCGTGGTTTTGCCGACACCGCCCTTCTGATTGGCGATCGCCAGCACGCGTGGGCGGGGGGCATCGGGCTTCACCGCCGGCTTGCCGAATGGGACGACCTGGGGGTCGGGTTGGCTCGCGGTCGAGGTGTCGGTCATGGACGGCATTCCACTGGTTGGTCGGCGGCCTGAGCTGCCCCCTCAGAATCGCCCTGGATACCCGGACCTAAGCTCTCAGCAGAGGCTTAAGACTGCGGACGACAACGATTGAACTCTGGGGACTGGTCTTGCTGGGTACTTTTGAAACCTCAAATCTCCAATATTTAGCGGCTTCGGTCAATTCAGCATCTACATCTTGACCCTTCAGGAATAGACCGATCGCACCGCGGCTCATCAAAGGAAACGCCTGATCGAGGAGGATTTTCAATGGGGCCAAGGCACGGGCCGTTACTACCTGGACGGTTTCTGCACAGGTTTCTTCGAATTTCTCCGCCCGCTCCTGATGGACGATCGCCGGCACCCCGGTTGCCCTCACCACCTCACGCAAAAAAGCTGCCTTTTTCCCATTACTTTCAACGAGATGCACTTTTACGCCCGGGTAGTCCGCGAGGGCGCAGGCGATCGGGATTCCAGGAAAGCCGCCACCAGATCCGAAGTCCGCCCATACCCGTGCCTGTGGCGCAAGCGGCAAGAGCTGGAGCGAATCGGCGATATGCCGGGTCCAGAGCTCGTGAAGCGTTGCAGGCGCGACGAGGTTGAGCTTGCTCTGCCAGCGCAGCAGCACCTCTAAAAAAATCTCCAGACGCTTTTCCGTTTCACGTGAAACAGGAGCGAGCGTGAGCGCGCGTGCTTTGTCGGCGGCGAGATCGAGAGTCCCCTGCCCGCCTTTGCTCACGCAATTTTCGCGGAAGTTTTTTTGCCGCGCCTAACGTGCGCGACCAGCAACGTCAACGCCGCCGGTGTAACGCCATCAATACGGCTCGCGTGTCCGATCGTGCGCGGACGATGCATTTGCAATTTTTGTTTCATCTCGTTCGACAGTCCCGGCAGCGACGCGTAGTCAAAATTATCGGGCAGCTCAAAACTTTCATCGCGCCGATACGCCGCGATATCTGCCGCCTGACGAGAAAGATAGACATCATACTTCGCGTCGATCTCGATCTGCTCGGCGATTTTCGGATCGAGTTCGCCAAAACGCGGCCAGATGTTCGCGAGGTCGGAGATCGTCACATTCGGATACGACAACAACTCGAATGCTGTACGACGCTGTCCGTCTTTATTCAGCGACAGACCATGACGCTCCGCTTCTTTCGGTGTGAGCGAATTTGTTTTCGCGAATTCGCGCGCGCCTCTCAGCGCCGAAGATTTTTCCTGATGCGCACGCGCACGCTTACTGCTCACGCAGCCAACTGCAATTCCAATACCGGTTAGACGTTGATCGGCATTATCCGCGCGCAACTGCAAACGATATTCGGCGCGCGATGTGAACATACGATATGGTTCGCTGACGCCGCGCGTGACGAGATCGTCGATCATGACTCCGAGATAGGCTTGCGCACGATCGATAACAATTTCGCTGCCCTCACCTGCCAAAGACGCCGCATTGAGGCCTGCAAGAAGCCCTTGTGCTGCAGCTTCTTCATAGCCTGTAGTGCCGTTGATCTGACCGGCCAAAAACAGTCCGCGCAAACGTTTTGTTTGCAGCGTCGGTGCGAGCTCGCGCGGATCTACATAATCGTATTCAATTGCGTAGCCAGGACGAATAAAACGCGCTTTTTGCAAACCCGAAATCGTAGCCACCAGCGTGTGCTGAATTTCTTCTGGAAGCGAAGTTGAAATTCCATTCGGATAGACGGTGTGATCGTCGAGGCCTTCCGGCTCCAGAAATATTTGGTGTCCATCGCGCTCGCCGAACTTCACGATCTTGTCTTCGATCGAAGGACAATAGCGCGGCCCGATGGACTTGATCTGCCCGCTGTACATGGGCGAACGATGCACGTTGTCGCGAATGATTTTATGCGTTGCTTCATTGGTACGCGTGATGCCGCACTGGATCTGTGGATTGTCAATGCGCGCTGTCAGAGTTGAAAACGGCTCAGGTGGATCGTCGCCTGGCTGCATCTCGAGCGCGGACCAATCGATTGTACGGCCGTCTAGCCGTGGTGGCGTTCCAGTTTTCAAACGCCCGAGCGCAAAGCCAAATCTTTCCAGCGTGCGTGAAAGTCCAATCGCGGGCGCTTCATCCACTCGACCTGCCGGGATCTGTCTTTCGCCGATATGAATGAGGCCTCGCAAAAACGTGCCCGTTGTTAGGACCACGGCACAGGCCGAAATTTCACGGCCATCAGCTAATTTGACGCCGGACACCCGACCGCAGTCGATCACGAGATCGTCTGCTTCTGCTTCAATCACTTGGAGATTGGGAGTGGCGCGAATCGCGGCCTGCATCGCTGCCGCATAGAGCTTACGGTCGGCCTGGGCGCGCGGGCCTCGTACAGCTGGCCCTTTGCGGCGATTCAGGACTCGGAATTGGATGCCACCCAAATCGGCGATTCGGCCCATGAGGCCATCCAGAGCGTCGATTTCGCGGACAAGATGTCCTTTTCCGAGCCCGCCAATCGCGGGATTGCAGGACATGGCACCAATAGTAGTGAACTTGTGGGTAATCAGGACCGTTTGGGCGCCCATACGGGCGGCCGCAGACGCGGCTTCGCAGCCAGCGTGGCCGCCGCCAATCACGACGACGTCGAATCGGTTGGACATCAGAGCCTCAAGAGGCGTCTTGTAGCGAAGGCGTGGGGAGGGGTCAAAAACATTGGTTTTGCAAAAATGTTTCACGTGAAACATTTGGAATGACAGCCCCAGGGTGATTATTTTCCAATGCAGAAGTCCCGGAAAATCACGTCGAGGACATCCTCAACATCAACTCGGCCGGTGAGGCGACCGAGCGCGCGAGTCGCGATCCGAAGCTCCTCGGCGAGTAAATCCTCGCGGTCTGA
>DAHUXA010000104.1 GCA_027307405.1 Hyphomicrobiales bacterium
GAAAGCGACATTCATACGTTTTCCGTGAACGCCGATGCTTACTCAACGGCTCAAGGCGGGTTGTTCTCGGCCCGCTTCAACAACGAATTTACCCTCAACGGCGTCCAGGGAACGGCCTCCCACGAATTGATCACCGGCCTCCAAACCGGGAATGCAGATCTCGTCAATGGCGCGGCACAGGTATTGTCGGCGAACGCCGCTGACGTGCGGGGAAATATGCTGGCGAGTGGCGACACCTTCACGCCTGCACCCAATGGCGGCATCCCGACCTTCATCGACACAGTACACGGTGCAGGGGTCGTCTTCGACGATGCCGTGACAAAGCTCCTTGGCGGCGTGTATTCCGGCAACCAGCAATCCATCGTCGATGATCTGACTATGACCAAGACCGGCCTCCTGAACGCTATCACGAACGAGGGGATCAGCGGGCACGCTCTCAACGATATCAATCACATCATCAGTCTCTTGGGTCAGGAAGCCTCCCTGGTGGGCGGCATCGACACCGCGTCGCCTACGGCGGTTTCCCCCGTCAATGGCCAGATCAATCAAATCCAGGCGCAAATTCTGGATATCGTCAATCATGATCCTACCCTGGCCACCTTGGCCACAGGTACCGATGGCGATGGCAATCCAACCACCGGCTTCGTAGCCTTGCCGTCGGGGACGACGCCAAGCCTTAGCAACGTTGTCGCAACCGCGTTCAACGGTGGCCATAATGTTGCAGCCACCGCTCCTGTGGTTGCGCCAGCGCCAGTCGCGAGTGGACGCGGCAATGACGCAGCCACCACTCCGCTGGCCACCGATCCTGGCCCACATGGGGCCCATACGGCTGACCATGCCGCCCCTCCTCACTTTCACTTTGAACACTTCTGGGGTTAGCCAGCGTTGGCGCGTCAGGACAACTGAAGAGTCAGATCGTTGAGCCTGATCAGATGCAGGCGAGACGGATTGGAGGCTGATTCCGAATTCGCTAGGTGGGGCATGGGTAGTAGGCGCGGTTCGAGCAAACGTAGAACCGATTACGGTACGGTCTTGCTGCACTGGTCTCTGGTGATGGCGCTCGCCGTCGCGACCGTCACCGGGTTGAGGATCGCCGCCGAGTCGCCAGGCCGCAAATGGATCGATGCTTTCGATCTTGTCCTGCCGCGCCACCTGGTGTGGACGGCGCATATGCAGGTCGCGGTTGCGCTCGTTGCCGTCGCTCTTGCTTATACGATCTATGTCGCGTTGGCTGGATTGTCCCGCCGTATTCGATTTGACCGGGTACGCCTCGCCGGTCTGGTCGGATGCCGTCAGGCACGCTGGGGCAGCATTAATGTCGCTCTCAATTGGGTCCTTTATCTCGCGTTGCTGTGCGAAATAATAACCGGCACCCTCTTGTACTTCGATTACGGCAGCAGCCTCACGATCACGCTACACTGGTCAGGCATGTGGCTCATCTTGGGGTGCGCCGTCGGCCACGTGCTAGTGCATTGGCAGCTCGGCGCAACATCACAGCTATTGCGCATCTTTCGTCCGATGCGGCTGCAGCCTCAGCCTCCCGTGTTCGATCCAATCGATCTGCTGGAGCTGCTTGATCAAGATTCTCCCGGAGCCAAAAAATATCAGCGCGCACCTCACGCCTTTGCGCCGGTGAGTGATCAAGTCCCGTCTGCGCGGGTGAGAGCTGGCACGAATTATTTTTCAACCCAATCGCGGCGCGCCGAGTCTGACCGCAAGGACCGGAGCTCGCAGCGGAATGGTCCGGTGCTTCAATCCAGTCCTTTCGTTGTGGCCTTGGCGCTCGCGATCGTCGGCACTTCTCTCCTCGTGACAGCCGAACATCAGACAGCACAAACCCTGCGGATTCGCCACGTGAATGCTTCTGACGTCCCAATCATCGACGGCGACACTTCCGATCGCGTGTGGCGGATGACCAAGCCGGTTTACATTTGGACCGGCCACGGCGGAAACTTCGATGGCGCGGGTGAAACCACAATAGAGATCCGGGCAGTTCACGACGGTCAGCGAGCCTATTTCCTGTTTGCCTGGGACGATCCAACCCGTTCTTTGAAGCAGCTCCCTTTATTGAAGACCCCCGATGGCTGGAAACTCCTTCACCAAGGGTATGAGGCCGGAGAGGAGCACGCTTACAACGAAGACAAATTCGCCGTCCTGTTGACCAAACTTGACGCCACTTTAGCCGGGGATCGCACATTCCATGCCAGCGCCGAGCCACTGGACGGAAAGCCCCGCACTCTTTCAGGTCACGGTCTGCATTATACCGAGCAGCCCGCCCTCTTCGTCGATGTCTGGGAATGGAAGGCCACGAGCACGAGCTCAGCCGGCTTCATGGACGATGATCATTTCGGTCCACCGGTCGAGGCCACAAGCGAGCAACGCGAAGGTAAACTTCCCTACCGGGGTGGATTCGCAACTGATCCCGGCACGGCTAGCTATATCGACAATTTCGAGCCGGATGAACCAAAAGCATATGGCAAAGTCGTAACTCCACGTCGTTTGCCCAAAGACCTCAGTGCCATGACGGCAGCGCTGGGAAAGATCGATCTCGATCCCAATCGCGGGGAAAGTGACGGGGCGCGGTGGTTCCTGACTGAGGAGGAATCAACGCCTTATTCACGCGAGCTCAACGCCAAAATTCCCATCGGTACCGTCGTTCCGGGAGTCATCGTGTCCGGCACCTATGCCGGCGATCGAGCCGACGTTCGCTCCGCCGCGCGCTGGGCGGCCGGACGATGGGCGCTCGAGGTCGTCCGCAAACTTGATACCGGCAGCCCCTACGACGTGACCATTAGTAACGACACCTTCATGCGGGTAGCGGCTTTCGATCACACTCAGATCAATCACACGAGGCATGTTCGTCCAATCCGTTTGGAGGTCGAATAATGGGCAAAGTCTGCCGGCTCGAGATAAACGGCAATGCAATTTCCGCGCGCCGCGGTGACTTGTTACTCGACGCTGCGCTCCTGAATGGCATCGAAATTCCTTACGACTGCCGGTCCGGACTTTGCGGCACTTGCCGCGTACGCGTGCTCGACGGCCGCGTGTTCGGCGGAAAGGCGGATGCGGAAACCGTCTACGCGTGCCAGTCGCGTATTGTGTCGGATCTTCGCATTGATGTCGAAGACGTGCCTGAAACCGTCACCCTGCCGGGCGTTGTTGCCGACCTCACCCCGCTGGCAGCCGACACGTGTGAGGTCTGCATCGAGGTACCCGAATGGCCAGAGTACATCCCCGGTCAGTATTATTCAGTGCAGTTCCGGGGATTCCCTGCGCGCTACTTCAGTCCAACAGCGCCACTCGATTGGCCATATGACGAAACGCTTATGCGATTTCACGTAACGAGATTGCCCAACGGCCGGGTATCCTCCGCGCTCGGCAAGCGGATTCGCGCAGGACATCGAGTCAAGCTCGAGGGTCCGTTCGGTTCGGCTTACCTGAGGCCCTTTCATGGTCAGCGTCTTGTATTGGTAGCAAGCGGAAGTGGCTTTGCGCCAATCTGGTCGATTGCCGAGGCGGCGATAAAAATGGAGCCACGACGGGAAATCGTGCTCATTGTCTCCTCGCGCAGGGTCGCGTCATTGTACATGGTCCCGGCGCTCTGCCGATTGGCCCTGTTTCCCAATGTCACGATCATACCCGTGACTTCAGAGGCCCAGGATGTCACCGCGGCGGTTCGCGGCGGCAAGCCGACAGATCACCTTCCCGCCTTGACGCCGCATGACATCATCTTCGCGGCTGGCGCCCCAGAAATGGTTCGCGCTGTCGCCCAAATCGCAGCCGATGCCGGCGCGGAATGCTACAGCGATCCTTTTGAGGTGGCATCGCACCGCACGGCAGCCGATTTGTGGTCGCGTGCTGCGGATTGGATCGCCAACAAGCCCCTCGTTTCCCGACCGATGAGCCAGAGACGTCAAGCGGCCGCTCAATATGCGGGCACATGATTCAAACCCTACAAATGAATTCCGCGAGTTTAGAAATTCAAGTTCACGGATGCGCATTTTTGGGATAGAATTTTATTTCCTTTCAAGGCCTGCTCAGGCAGCTCCTTGTCAGGTGAAAGGGCCGTGCCGTGGCAGCACGGCCCTTTTTATTTCCCCCGCGCGATCGGCTGGCGTGATCGTCAGCATCCCATTTATCGCTTTCGAAAGGCGATCCGTCGCAATGGAATCCGGGTGATCAAAGCCACCCAAAGCGATGTGAGCGCCCGCTTCCCCGTGTCACCGAGAGCCGGCTGTCAGGGTTTGATGATTTTGACGTTCAGAAAATCCTCTCCGGCTGTGGAAACGTAGCAAGGATTGAAACCAGTTCCTCCGCATCCTCCACCTTGGGCGTAACTTGTTCCCGCCATTGGCAATTTCCACGCGATGACAGCCAGTGAGAGAGCAATCACCGTAAACACGATCTTCATCCACGCGTCCAAGTGCATCGTTTCCCTCCGATTTGCTGTTACTGCTGTCGTGGCCACCTCAATCAAGCGTGCGTAACGATACGCCGAGGCGCGCGCGCCGTCGCAACCATGGGGTGGCACGATATTTCGGATCGAGGGTGACGGCGTGCATGCCATCGAGCACGGCAAGCACGCGTGCGACGCCCAGTGCATCCCCGAGCGCAAGCGGGCCTTTCGGATAGTTCAGACCAAGCTCAACCGCTGTGTCGATGTCGGAAGGCGCAGCAATGCGCAGTTCTGCGATGTGAGTCCCGATATTGACAATCATCGCAAGCAGCCGCTGCACCACAAAGCCGGGGCTATCATTGATCACGGTCACCGGCACATTGCCGGCTGACAAGGCCGCGACAGCTTCGCCAATGATTTCGGCTTTGGTGAGTGGGGTCTTCATCAGCGTGCGTCGCCCTGCGAAGCCTCCAAGCATATCAACCGCAAGCGTGCGGGCTGGATCAAGGCCCAGACGGACCGCAGCGTTTGAAGCGTCCTCACCGAGCGGCGTGACGAAACAGGGGCCCTCTGCGGCAGGCTTCCCGCCGAGTTGAGCCTTAACGCCCGCGGCATTCAACCAACCGGCAAGTTCGCGACCGCCATCCTCCTCCGCGATCCAGACCGATATCGGCAATGGCTGCGTTTGAACCGCATTCGTTGGAGGGCTCGTCGTCGGTGGACCATCATAATTGTAGAAGCCCTGCTTGCTCTTGCGGCCGAGAAGACCGCCCGCAACGCGCACCGCCATTTGCGCCGAAGGTTGGTACATCGGCTCGCCAAAATATTGCTCGAAGATGCTGACCATCACCGCATGGGTGACATCACCGCCGACGAGGTCGAGCAATTCGAATGGGCCCATGCGGAACCCGGCAGCTTCTTTCATCAGCAAGTCGACCTCACGTGGACTGGCGATACCTTGCGCCACGATGCGCAGCGCCTCTGGGCCGTAGGCGCGGCCGGCGTGATTGACGACAAAGCCTGGTGTGTCGGCGGCAACTATTGGATGTTTGTTGATCCGCTTCACAAAACCCACAAGTGCTTCGACCATTGTGGGGTCGCTTCGCAAGCCGCCAATGACTTCGACCAGCCGCATCAGCGGTGGTGGGTTAAAGAAGTGCAGGCCACCGACCCGCTCCGGCCTTGCACAGCCGGCAGCGATTGCTGTCACCGAAAGCGAAGACGTGTTGGTGGCCAGCACCGCATCTGGCGCCAGATGCTTTTCCAGTTCACGAAATAACTCACGCTTGGCGCGAAGATCTTCGACAATCGCCTCGATAGCTATGCCAGCACCTTTTGCTTCATCGACGGCGCGGATCGGCTTTAGTCGATCGAGAACGGCTTGTCTGGCACTCGCGGTCATCCGGCCTTTCGATACTTGACCTTCGAGGCCCTTTTCGATCAATGCAATCGCGTCTTTTACCGCGCCATCGCGAGAGTCAAACAGCAAAGTCGTCAGGCCGGCCTGCGCGCACACCTGCGCGATGCCTCGCCCCATCGTCCCCGCGCCAAGTATTGCAACGACCAGATCGGGCCTGGAAAGTTCCAACGCCACGCGTTACTGCCCCTCGAATTTCGGTTTTCTCTTTTCCATGAATGCGCGCATACCTTCTTTCTGGTCGCGCGTGGCAAACTGCAACTGGAATGCCTTGCGTTCCAGCATCAATGCGACATCGAGCGGCGCATTGAGACCGGCATTCACGATTTCTTTGATCTGCATGATCGAAATTGGAGGCATGGCGGCGATTTCCCGCGCAATGTCGAGCGCGCGTGCGAGCGCCTGCCCGCTCGGCGCCACTTCACTGATAACCCCCATGCTCAGTGCTTCGGCGGCGCCAAACATTCGTCCGCTCATGATCAGCAACATGGCTCGGTGCCGGCCGACGAGGCGCGCAAGCTTTTGCGTACCTCCTCCACCCGGCAAGATTCCGACTTTCACCTCGGGCAGACCGAGCTTGGCACCCTCCCCTGCGACAATGATATCCGTACACAAGGCGAGTTCGAGCCCGCCGCCGAGGGCGAACCCTTCAACGGCGGCGATCAACGGCTTCGGACAGTCCATGATCGCGCGCCAGTATTTTTGTACATTTCGCGACATGACTTCGACCGGGCCGGCTTGCGCCATCTCGCCAATGTCGGCGCCAGCGGCGAACGCTACATCCGAGCCGGTCACGATCACGCAACGTACCGCGTCGTCAGCGCCGCAGCGGGTGATCTCGTCGGCGAGCCGAATGCGCACGTCGAGATTGAGAGCGTTGCGGACCTGCGGACGATTGATCTTCATGACGACAATGTCGTCTGACGGTCGTTCAATGATCAGGGACTCCGCCGCGGCCATGACAATCGATCCCGTAATGATGATGACGATGATGATGAATTACACCGCCGGCCAGGTTGCCACCTATTTACGGCTTGGGTTGATCACAGCAAGCGCATCGATAACGCCAGCTCCGACTTCATTGCGCTTGCCGGGAACCCGGTTAGCAGAGCGCACAAGCTCTTTACGCACTTGGGCCGGCGTGAGGTTCGGCTTCGCAGCCAGCAGCAGCGCTGCGACACCGCTGGCATGGGCGGCAGCAACCGAGGTCCCGGACGTAACCTGATATCCGCCACCGGGTGCCACGGCGAGAATTTCGACCCCCGGGGCCGCGACAGTGACTTGTGGCCCCTGATTGGCCTGCGGCATCAATTTGTCTTCAGCGTCGGTCGCCGTTACTCCGATTACCTCGGGATCGGCAGCGGGGTAGAGCGGTGGCGAACGCGGGCCAGCGTTGCCGACCGCTGCGATTAGCACCATGCCTCGCGCGTTGGCTTTGATCAATATTTCTCGCAGCATGGCGTCGGGAGGCCCCGCGAAACTCAGGTTTGTGATGCGCGCGTTCTTGCTCGCCGCCCAGTCGAGGGCCTTGAGGATATTGAAGGTCGTGCTCTGTGCGCTCTCCCCCGTGCCCGAAAATGCGCGCGCCGCAAGCAGTTTTACTTTCGGCGCGACCCCGACGAGCCCGCTGTGCGCCGCAATTGCGCCAGCCATGGCGGTGCCATGCGAATGCGCTGATGCCGGTGTTCCGACGGCGTCGTATTCGGCCACGACGACGTCGGCAAGATCGGAGTGGCCCGTATCGATCTTGGAATCAATCACAGCGACCAGCACATCATCTCCGCTGTTGATGCGGTGAGCTTCCACAAGATGTAGCTTGCGGACAACGTATTGCGCAGCTCCCGCATCCGCTGCAGCGTCCTGTTTTATCGTCGGCTGCGCCTGCGCGCCGACATAAATGCCGTTCGCCTGTCCGGCCACAACGTTGGGGAAATTGCGCGCCACAAGGCGGAGCGTATCGGGCACCGTGCGTGTGCCATCAATACGCCAGCGCTCGATTGTGCGCCCGGTCAGCGTAAAGGTCTGCGTTTCCAGCTGTGTCAACTGAAGAGTGCGTGCGAGCGCCTCGCGAGGCCGCATTGTGCCACTGGAAAATTCAAGCAACACCTCGTTGCTCACAAAGCGGGTCTCGCCCGCCGGCGGAATATTGAAATGCCGTCCGCGCGCAACCCGCCCGGGTTTGCGCTGTTGTGAACCGACTTTGGTGTCTGTGCCCATAACTGCGGGCGGGAATAGTGCATCTGCCAAAAGCCATCCCACTGGACCCAACATGCACCCCAATGTCGTGTGGTAGACTTCATTTATTGTCAGCTCGCGCCCTAGTATCACGGTACCAATCATCGGCGAAATCGCCGCGCAGCCGATCGAGCCCATGACGTACCAGCCGAACGGCATGACGGGCTGGGTCCTCGTCACCACCGGCGGAATAGGACCATTCGGGGGTGTCTGGCCGAGTGCGGGCATAAGCGAGCCAACAACAATCGCGCCCGCCAACAGTGCGCACTTCACGACCCGCATAACGCCCCTCAGGTCGGCCACCATGCCCAAATGTTTCGTTGTCTCGAAGGGGATACGATTAATGCGGTCGCGAAACTACCGCATCGATGAGCTTGCGACACTCGGCAAGCTCGTGCAACGCGGCCTGCAACTTGCGCACATCCTCACGGCCGAGGCTACCGCCGGTTGTCTCAGATGACGGTTGGCGCGATATGACGGGCATGGACTCCGTCGCCTCCGACTCGGACACGGAAACACTATGTATTGCGCGATCGGTAGGATCGATGCGGGGAACCGGTGCGCTGGTGAGTGGTGGGTCAACGCGGTCTGCCGCGTCATCTTCTCGATCCCCGAGATCACGTCCAATGAGCGAGGATAGGCAATCACGCAAGCCGCGGCCTTCCTCGGCAACATCTTCTGTCGTCACAACTTCCACCGCGAATTCCTCTTCTTCAACGACGCCGTGTGGTGGTTGCGGAGCACCGTCCTGCCACACGGTCTGAACAAATTTTGCGCCTTGCTCGCGTAAAATTCGCTGCACACCGCGGATGGTGTAGCCTTCGCCATACAACAGATGGCGTATCCCACGCAGCAAATCGATGTCGTCGGGGCGGTAATACCGCCGTCCGCCGCCGCGCTTCATGGGCTTGATTTCGTGAAAGCGGCTCTCCCAAAAGCGCAGCACATGCTGCGGCAGATCGAGTTCGTCCGCCACTTCACTGATAGTACGAAATGCGTCTGGCGCCTTGTTGTCCAAAGCGGCCCACTCCTGTGTTTGATACAAACGCGGTTACGCGAACCAGATCGGTCTAGCCTAGCTCAGCGGCGCCGTTGTTAATGCGTTGCTTGAGAATCGCTGACGGCTTGAACACCATAACGCGTCGGGGCGAGATTGGTACTTCCTTGCCGGTTTTGGGGTTACGCCCGATACGCTGACCTTTTTTACGCACCACAAAGGACCCGAAGGACGAAAGTTTTACGGTTTCCCCGCGCTCGAGACAGTCGGTGATCTCCTTGAGCACCAACTCGACCAAAGCCGCTGATTCCGTGCGTGAAAGACCGACTTTTTGATAGACCGCCTCGCACAAGTCGGCCCGCGTCACAGTTTTTCCGGTCATCGCCTGCCCTGCCCCCGGCGAAGGTATCCCGCTGAATTATCGACGATATTAGCATCATGGGAAGGGGTCAACCGGGCCTTTAAAGATTGTGATGAGAAACCCCCCGGCTACGCCCACCCCCCAAAACCCACTCGCCTACCACCGTAGGAGCGCCGAACCCCAAGTGAATCCTCCACCCATGGCTTCCAAAAGGATAAGATTTCCACGCTTGATCCGTCGGTCAGCAAGAGCATCAGACAACGCCAGAGGGATAGAAGCGGCCGAAGTATTCCCGTGACGATCCACCGTGACCACCACTTTGTCCGGGGCGATTCCGAGCTTGTGGGCGGATCCGTCAATAATGCGCTTGTTGGCCTGATGCGGCACAAACCAGTCGATATCGGCAGCGGAATAGCCGGTGGCCCTAAACGCATCCTCGATCACATCGGTAATCATTGCCACGGCGTGCTTGAACACCTCGCGCCCCTCCATCCGCAGATGCCCGACCGTCTGGGTCGACGACGGGCCGCCATCCACGTAGAGCTTCGCCCTATGACGGCCATCCGACCGGAGATGCGTGGTCAGAATGCCACGGTCCTCGCGGGTACCCGCTTGGGGCTGTGCCTCGAGGACCAGGGCTCCGGCTCCGTCGCCGAACAGCACGCAAGTCGTACGGTCGTTCCAATCGAGGATGCGCGAGAAGGTTTCCGCTCCAATCACCAGGGCTCGCTTATAGCTGCCACCCCGCAGCAACGCGTCAGTCACCTGCAGGGCATAAACGAACCCGGAACACACAGCCTGCAAATCGAATGCTGCTCCGTGGGTGATGCCAAGCGCGGCTTGTATTGAGACGGCAGTCGCCGGAAAAGTCTGATCGGGCGTTGAAGTCGCAAGTACAATCAGGTCAATTGAGCTTGCTTCGAGATGCGCATTTGCGAGTGCCGCCCGGGAAGCATTGAGGGCGAGATCGGACGTAAGCTCGCCCGGCGCCGCGATATGGCGTTCGCGAATGCCCGTACGTTGGACGATCCATTCGTCGGTTGTCGAAACCGAACGAGCAAGCTCGTCGTTGCTGACAATACGCGCGGGAAGATAGCTTCCGCAGCCAAGCACGACCGAACGTAACAAGGTCACGAGCTTACTCCGCTCGCTAGCCGCGCTGTCTCCGTCGCTGTCGCTTTCAGATCTCTCGCCATCGACTGTCCGATCTTGGCGAGCAATTCATAGCGCACCATATCGTACCCCATGTCGATCGCAGCCGCCGTGCCTTCGGCGTCAGCGCCGCCGTGACTTTTGATCACAACGCCGTTGAGACCCAGGAACACGCCGCCATTTGACTTACGCGGATCCATCTTGTCTCGCAAAGTGCGGAAGGCCTGCCGCGCGAGCAGATAGCCGAGACGTGCTGCCCAGGTCCGATTCATCGCGGCGCGCAGATAAGACGCGAGCTGATGCGCCGTGCCTTCCGCGGTTTTCAACGCGATGTTGCCGGCGAAACCTTCGGTGACAACCACGTCAACAACGCCCTTGCCGATGTCGTCGCCTTCGACGAAGCCATGGTAGTCGAAATGAGGAAATTGGCCTTCGCGCAGGATCCGGCCGGCCTCGCGTACCTGTTCGAGTCCTTTGACCTCTTCCACGCCGATATTGAGCAGGCCGACCGTCGGGCGTTCGATGTCGAACAGGACTCGCGCCATCGCACTTCCCATTGCGGCGAGATTGACTAGGTGTGTCTCGTCCGCACCGATTGAAGCCCCTACATCGAGAACTATGGATTCACCCTTCATTGTCGGCCACAGCGCGGCAATCGCCGGCCGCTCGATGCCGTGGATCATCTTCAGATTAAAGCGCGCCATCGCCATCAACGCGCCGGTATTGCCGGCAGAGACCGCAACGTCGGCCTCGCCTTTCTTAACGGCATCGATGGCAAGCCACATCGACGACTTCCAGCGTCCGTAACGCAGGGCCTGACTTGGCTTGTCGTCCATGCGGATCGCAATTTCAGTATGCACCAGCTTCGACTTGGCTTTCAGGCGGGGCAGCCGGTCGAGCACAGGCTCCAGCGCAGCTCGGTTGCCGAACAACAGGTATACGATGTCGGGATGGCGGGTGAGCGAAACGTCAGCGCCCGGCAATATGACCTCTGCGCCATGGTCGCCACCCATAGCGTCAAGCGCGATGCGAACTCTATCCGGCATAGATCGCTCTTGGCGGCCTTAATGCGGGCGACAGCAGCGCGGTCATCTGGAAGCGACGCACGGCGGCGACCATAGCCGCTCGGTCGCTGCAGACAAGCCGGTTGTCCGAATCCCTCATCCCTCGCCGCTCGTTGCTGGCTAGCTTCCGCCAAGGCGCTTTTTAAGCGCTTCCAGGGCTGCAAACGGCCGCGCACTGCCATCGTCTGCTCTAATCGGCCCAAGTTCTGCACCCGCCTTGCGTGGGTAAGGATCGATGCCGAGAAGCAGGAACTCAGTCGCGATTGCGCCTAAGTCCAATTTGCCGCCAACTAAAGGTTCTGGTGGTTCCTCCTGACCCGTCCGCCGATCGATAGCCTTGGCCTGCGTCGATTCTGCTAACTGTGGTGCGAATACCAAATCGACCGATTCTTCCAGATCGCTTTCAACCGGTTCAAGAGTGACTACGCATGTCTGACCAACCCGAGCTCTGACCTGGCCGTTTACCAGCACGCCCGCGCCGCGGCGTTCCAGATCGAACACCGCTGAAAGCCTACGCAGCTCGCGCAGGCCCGCAAGCGCCCTCAGCTCGGCACGCACGGCTTCAGGCGCATCGATTTCGATATGAAGGCCGGTTTCCGGAATATCGTCCACAGCGACCGGAAAGGTCCATGGATTTTGGTTTTTCTCCATAAATTCCAGTCTTCTGCAGGTGAATTTATCTTCAACAAAAACCGTAGCATTTAGGTTCGGGCAGATGCAGTTCGCCCGCCAAAAATTGGGGCCGCTGTTGTGCCCTGACTTCCTGGGCGCTTTCGCGCATATAGGCTGTAAGCCGGGCGGGGTCGGCCGAGGCCGTGCCACCATAGATATTCTTCATCACAATCTTGACCAGCGCATCATCGCCAGGCTCCGCCAGCGCGGCCCGATAGGCCTTCGATCGGCCATAAAACGCCTCGCCTATGCGCTGCATCTCCTTTGGCACCGAGAGGTCGCCGACGCCCATCTCCCGCAAGTTATGGTCCATGTCCTGACAGAAGCGGTCGAACAGCGCCTGCCCCAGCGGCCGAAGCGCCGGGTCATCCGCCAAACGATCGAGGACCACCGTGAAGTGTAACACCAGCAGGTCGAAACGGCCATCCACGGTGTCGGGAACCCCGTATTCGCGGTAAAAACAGGGCAATCGCGCCTGCGCCACGATCGTGCCATACAGGGTGGAAATGGTGTCCTGCCGCACGTTGCGGCGAAACAGGGGAAACATCATCGGCTCTGATCGGACTTCAAGGTCGTTTGCCGCGATTACGTCAACGCCCTTACCGATGCAAGGCCGAAATGAAGCGTTTGGGGTCGAAAATCGTGCGTCGCAAACCTGCCCTCCACCTGTTGCTGGCTCTT
>DAHUXA010000105.1 GCA_027307405.1 Hyphomicrobiales bacterium
ATAAAGATGCGTTTCATCGTGTCCTCCCTTCGTTGACGCACAGCGGTTCCATCCTCATGGACCGTGCCGTTTTTGTTATTTGGCGCCATTTTGCGGGTATTGGGCGCAAGTTCAAGCCGCAGCGCATCTAATTGTTGCGCTGCTCCTGGCGCACAAGGTCTGCCCCCTGCACCATTGCTCGCATTTTGCCGAATGCCACCGCGCGAGGCAGGTATTTCATGCCGCAATCGGGCGCAATGACTATCCGCTCGGCGGGGGCGTGGGGCAGCGCCTTGCGAATGCGAGCGGCGACGATCTCCGGCGTCTCTACATTCATGTCGGACAGATCGATGACACCGAGGATGATCGTTTTCGATGGCAGCTTTTCGAGAACTTTAAGATCAAGCTTCGGCTGGGCCGCCTCGATTGAGATCTGCTCAGCCTTCGAACCTTCCAGTTCAGGCAGAAACGAATAGCCAGCCGGCTTGTCATGCACGACAGCGGCATAGCCAAAGCACAAATGGACCGCGATCGTTCCGCTGACGCCGTCGAGTGCACGGTCGAGCGCCTTCAGACCATATTCGCGCGCCTTGTCGGGGTGTTGCTGCATCCACGGTTCATCGATCTGCACGATATCGGCGCCGGCTGCGAACAGGTCCTTGATCTCCTCGTTCACGGCGGCCGCATAGTCCAGCGCCATGGACTCATCGGTTTTATAAAATTCGTTTTGCGCCTGCTTCGACATCGTGAACGGACCGGGCACCGTTATCTTCACGGTCTTCTTTGTGTTCGCGCGCAGGAATTGCAGGTCGCGCAGCTCGACCGGATATTTGCGGTGAATCTTGCCGGTCACGCGCGGCACGGGGATCGGCTTGCCGCTGCGATTGAGCGTCGAACCGGGATTTTCCGTGTCGACGCCTTCCAGTGCGGTGGCGAACCGATTGGAGTAACTCTCGCGCCGCTGCTCGCCGTCAGTGATTATGTCGAGCCCTGCGCGCTCCTGCTCCTGGATGGCGAGAAGGGTCGCCTCGTCCTGTTTGGCCACCAGCGCTTTCGGATCGACCAACCAGAGATCGTCCATGCGCACGCGTGGCACCATTTTCGACAACCGCGCGCGGTCGATCAGCCAATCCGGCTGCGGATAGGAACCGACGAGGGAGGTGGGGAAGAGCTTGGCTAGCATCGGTCCGTTACGCCACTCATTTGGATAATTCGGCGCGTACGATTTTCGCGCCTTCGACCATGGCGCACATCTTTCCGAAGGCGACCTCACGCGGCAGATATTTCAGACCGCAGTCGGGAGCAACGACGATGCGATCGGCGGACACGTGCGGCAACGCGCGCCGGATGCGCGCGGCCACTATCTCAGGTTTCTCTATCGCCATATCGGAGAGATCGAGTGTGCCAAGAATGATGGTCTTGCCCGGCAGCTTCTCGAGTACGGTGCAGTCGAGATTGGATTGCGCGGTTTCGACCGAAACCTGCCTGACCGGCGACCCCGCTAGCTCAGGCAGAAATGAATATCCCTCGGGACGCACATGAATGATGGCGGCATAACCGAAACAAATATGCACCGCAGTCGGCCCGGTGATTCCGTCTAGCGCGGCGTTGAGCGCCTTGAGCCCATATTTGCGCGCCTTTTCCGGTCGTGCCTGCATATAGGGCTCGTCGATCTGCACAATATCGGCACCGGCGGCGAACAGATCCTTGATTTCGGCATTCACCGCAGCGGCGTAGTCGAGCGCCATCTCCTCCTCGTCTTTGTAGAAATCGTTCTGTGCCTGCTGCGACATCGTGAACGGGCCAGGAACCGTCATCTTGATCATGCGGTCGGTATTGGCGCGCAGGAATTTCACATCTTCCACTTCGACCGGATGCCGGCGGCGGACCTTTCCGGTGACGCGCGGTACCGGATTGGGATGACCGGAGCGGTCAAGCGCGCTCCCGGGATTGTCGATGTCGACACCTTCAAGCGCCGTGGCGAAGCGATTGGAATAGCTTTCGCGTCGCATCTCGCCGTCGGTGATGATGTCGAGCCCGGCGCGTTCCTGATCCCGGATCGCAAGCAAGGTCGCATCATCCTGCGCCTGCTTGAGATGTTCCGGCGCGATGCGCCAAAGCTCTTTGGCCCGCACGCGCGGCGGAAAGCGGCTTGCGAGCTTCGTCCGGTCAATCAGCCATTCCGGCTGGGCGTAGGAGCCGACGAGGGAGGTGGGGAAAAGTTGGCCCGGCATTGACTGGCCTCTCGCTCGTCATGCCCGGCTTTATGCCGGGCATCCACGTCTTGACTATCTTTAAAGACGTAGATGGCCGGGACAAGCCCGGCCATGACGCTGAATGTTATGACGCCTCAGGGACCGGACCAGCGGCCGCCACGCTCATCGCCAGCACGCGGGCAACGTGCGCAGCTTCCCGGCCGCTACCATCGTGAATCTGGTGCCGGCACGAGGTGCCATCGGCCACGATCAACGCATCGGCGTCAGCCCTCCGCACCGCGGGCAGCAACGACAGTTCGCCCATCTTGCGCGAGACGTCGATGGTCGTAGCGTCGTAGCCAAAGCTTCCGGCCATTCCGCAGCAACTCGACTCGATCGTTTCGACCGAAAGCTGCGGGATTAACCGGAGCGTGCTCTCGACCGCACCCATGGCGTCGAACGCCTTCTGATGACAATGGCCATGCAGCAACGCTTTTTTCGGCAATGGACCCAGCCGCAAATTCAGGCGACCCTGCTTGTGCTCGCGCGCGATGAATTCCTCGAAAAGTAGTGCATTCGCGGCGAGCGCATCCACCGTCTCTCCCTTGAACAGGGCCGGCAATTCATCGCGGAAGGTCAGGAGGCAGCTCGGTTCGAGGCCGACGACCGGCACCCCGCGTGCGACATAGGGCGCGAGTGTGTCCAACGTGCGTTGCATCTCCCGCCGCGCTTCCTCGACCAAGCCGACCGCGAGAAAGGTGCGCCCGCAGCATAATGGCCGCTCGTTCGGATCCGCCGGCAGCGGTGCGTAGACGCGATAGCCGCCCGCCACCAGAACGCTCAAAGCGTCGTCCAGGTTCTCGCGTTCGAAATAGCGGTTGAATGTGTCGGCGAACAGCACCACTTCTCGCGCCGTCGCATTCTGGTCCGCGGTCGTATAGCGCCAGTCGGAGCGGTCGCGGTAGGTGTCCTCACGCCACTTTGGCAGGCTGCGGCGAGAGGAGAAACCGGCCACCAGCTGCGAGGCTTTGCGCAAGATGGCGCTGCGGTCACGCAAATTGAACAGGTGATGCCAACGCGTGGCAAAAGGCGCGTAGTGCGGCAGAAAACCAACAAGCTTGTCGTGCAGCGACAGTTCGTACTTCGCGGCCCGAGCAGCCTGCACCTCGATTTTCATGCGCGCCATGTCGACGCCGGTCGGGCATTCGCGGCGGCAGGCTTTGCAGGAAACGCAGAGCTTCAGTGTGTCGGCCATTTCGTCGGAGACGAGTGCGGCCGCTCCGAGTTGCCCGCTAATGGCCAGTCGCAACGTGTTGGCGCGGCCGCGCGTGACGTCGCGCTCGTCACGAGTCACCCGATAGCTCGGGCACATCACGCCGCCCGTCAATTTGCGGCAGGCGCCGTTGTTGTTGCACATCTCGACGGCGCCCTGAAACCCGCCGCCGGCGCCTGGATAGGCCGACCAATCGAGATGCATCTTGACCGGCTCGCCGTGATAGTCGGGCGCATAACGGAACAAGCTGCGGTCATCGAATTTGGGCGGGCGCACGATTTTGCCCGGATTGTAAAAACCCTTCGGGTCGAACCTGTCCTTCACGTCCTCGAAAGCACGAGCGAGGCGTGAGCCAAACATCGCTTCGTTGAACTCCGAGCGCACGAGTCCGTCGCCATGCTCGCCGGAGTGCGAACCCTTGAACTTGCGCACCATGGCGAAGGCCTCTTCGGCAATTTCGCGCATGGCGTGCACGTCTTTTTCCTGCCGCAGATTCAGGATCGGCCGCACGTGCAGGCACCCGGAACCTGCATGTGCATACCAGGTGCCGCGTGTGCCGTGCCTTTCGAAAATCTCCGTGAGCCGCAAGGTATATTCGGCGAGGTGCTCGAGCGGCACCGCGCAATCCTCGACGAACGAGACCGGTTTGCCCTCCTCTTTCATGGACATCATGATATTGAGGCCGCTCGTGCGCACATCCGTGATCGCAGCCTGGAGCTCGGGATTGAGCACCTCGACCACCCCGCCCCACTTCGCGCCGCTCTTGTCCCAGCCGAAACCCAGATCGCCCAACAAATCCTTGAGCTGCTGCAGCATGCGCAGATTGATTTCCTGGTCGCCCTCGCCGAATTCGACCAGCAAAATGGCCGCCGGCGTCTCGCGCACGAATTTGTCGAGTGTCGGCCGGAAAATCGGAATCTGCCGCGCAAGCTCGATCATGGTGCGGTCGATCAGCTCGACCGCGATCGGCTTGAGCCGCACGATGTGCTGCGCCGAATTCATCGCCTCGTAGAAGTTTCCGAAATGGCAGGCGCCGACCGCGCGGCGGCCGAGCAGCGGCGCAAGCTTCAATTCAATGCGCGTGGAAAAGGCGAGCGTTCCCTCACCGCCGACCAGCACATGCGCGAGATTGATGTCGTTCTTGCCCGGCACCAGCGCGTCGAGATTGTAGCCACCGACGCGCCGCTGAACCTTCGGGAAGTGTGCAGCGATCTCATCGGCCTCGCGTGCGCCGATGGCGAGCAGATCTTTCGCCAGCGGGCGCAACGGCGCCGGCACATCCTTGAGATTGCCGCCGATGCGGCCGAAATGCGCGAGTTTTCCGTCCGCGAGCAGCGCCTCGATTGAGATCACGTTGTCGCGCGTGGTGCCGTAGCGCATCGAGCGGCCGCCACAGGAATTGTTGCCGACCATGCCCCCGATGGTCGCGCGCGAGGAGGTCGAGATATCGACCGGAAACCACAACCCGTGCGGCTTGAGCTGCCGATTGAGATCGTCGAGGACGATGCCCGGCTCGACCGTGCAGCGGGCACGCTTGACGTCAAGGTCGAGGATGCGGGTCAGATATTTCGAGCAATCGACCACCAGCGATTTGCCGACGGCCTGCCCGGCCTGCGACGTTCCGCCCCCGCGCGCCAGCAGGGTCGCGCCCTCGCTGCGCGCAATCGCAATCGCCCGATCGGCTTCTTCGATGGTGCGCGGCGCGACCACGCCCACCGGCATGATCTGATAGTGGGACGCATCTGTGGCGTAGCGGCCGCGCGTGAACCGGTCGAATTGAACCTCGCCGGTCAACTCGGCCTTCAGCCGCCGCTCCAGACCAGGCATGACTACCGCCACGTTTCTTGTCCTTTTTGGGCTGCGCTAAGCCTATGCATATGGTCTAGTTTGCATTTGCGGAAAACCGCTTGACCGCAATGTTACATTCATAGTTCAACGCCACAAGCGTAGCTCCCTGGCCGGGAACGCGCTCGTGGTGAGGCCACGAAATCCCCTAAAAGCTGCCGTTCAGGAGCGGACTTCCCATGGCTAAGAATTCCTCGCGTACGGTCGGGCGCCATTTTCTTCATATCCCGGGCCCTTCGCCGCTTCCGGACCGCATTTTGCGCGCGATGGACACGCCCATAATCGACCATCGTGGACCGGAATTCGCGCGGCTTGCCAGGAAGTGCCTGGACGGCATCAAGACGATTTTCAAAACCACCAACCCGGTCATTATCTACACCGCGACCGGAACCGGCGCCTGGGAAGCCGCCCTCGTCAATACATTGTCGCCCGGCGACAAAGTGCTGATGGTGGAAACCGGCCAGTTCGCCACGCTGTGGAAGAAGATGGCCGAGAAGATCGGTCTCGTTCCCGAATTCATTGCCACCGATTGGCGCATCGGCGCCGATCCAGCCGCGATCGAGGCGCGCCTGCGCGAAGACAAGAAAAAGGAGATCAAGGCGGTCTGTTTCCTGCACAATGAAACGTCGACCGGCTGCCTGTCCCCCGTGGCGGAAATTCGTAAAGCGATCGACAAGGCCGGACATCCGGCACTGTTGATGGTGGACACCATTTCTTCGCTGGCCTCGGCCGACTATCGGCATGACGAATGGGGCGTCGATGTGTCGGTCGGCGGTGCGCAGAAAGGCCTGATGTTGCCACCGGGCATGTCGTTCAACGCAGTGAGCGACAAGGCGCTGGCGGCCAACAAGACCTCCAAGCTCACGAAATCGTTCTGGGCCTGGGACGAAATGCTGGCGATGAACAAGATCGGCTTCTTTCCCTACACGCCGGCGACGCAGATGCTGCACGGGCTCGCGACCGGCATCGAGATGTTGCACGAAGAAGGCCTCGACAACGTCTTCGCGCGACACGATCGCCTTGCCGAAGCCACGCGTCGTGCAATCAAGGCATGGAACCTCGACATCATCTGCCGCGACCCAAAATATTATTCGCCAACCATCACCGCCGTGTTGTTGCCGGAAGGCCACGACGCCGACGCGTTCCGGGCGCTGGCGCTCGAGCAGTTCAACATTTCCTACGGCGCGAGCTTCGGCCGTTTTGCCGGCAAGATGTTCCGTATCGGTCATCTCGGCGACATCAACGACGCGATGCTGCTCGGTGGACTGGCCGCGACAGAAATGGCGCTCGCGCTCGCCAATGTTCCGCACAAGAAGGGCGGCGTGCAGGCGGCGATGGATTATCTTATCTCACAGCACGGCAGCGCTGCAAAACAGGCGGCGGAGTAAGATTCCCGCCTGTTAAAAGCCATTGCCGGGCTTGAACCGGCAATCCATGAGGCCGCGCACCAGATTCAGACTTACGTAAGGCTCTCACTGGCTGCGGCTCATCATGGATGCGCGAGTCAAGCCCGCGCATGACGACCGAGAGATACTTCACGGTTTTCGTTAAAAACACGCGCCACGAATTCCGAAATCACCTTCAGTGTCGGATCGGGCGCTTCGCGCTGTGGCGAATGACGCGCGCCCGGCAGCAACGCCACCTCAACCGGGCAGTAGCACTCCTGCTGCGCGATTTCGATTTGCTTTATTGTTCCGTACTGGTCGTCCTCGCCCTGCACGATCAGCACCGGCACGCGGATATAGGCGAGAAATTCGGTGATGTCCCATTTGCGAAATTCCGGATCGAGCCAGGCGAAGTTCCAACCCTTGAACGCGTTGTCGACATCCGCATGCCAGCGCGACAATCGCTCGCGCAAATCGCCTGTCTCGTAGGCTTTTTTCGCCTCCACGATCGAGGCGATGCCGGGATCCTCGGTGAAGAAATGCGGCGCGATCAACACCAGGCCGCCGACGCGATGATCTTGATGACTGCCGGCATAGATCGCGGCAATCGACGCGCCATCGCTGTGTCCAACCAGCAATCCGCGTTCGAACCCGATCGCATCGAGCAATCGCGGCAGCGTCTCGCGCGCCTCGTCGTGCATATATGACAGCGGCCGCGGCAATTTTACCGGCGACGACTTGCCGTAGCCCGCGCGCGAATAGACAAGCACGCCGGCACCGGTAGCGGCCGAAAGTTTGTCAGGAAAATCGCCCCACAGGCCGACGCAGCCGAGGCCTTCGTGCAGCAGCACGATGGTCGGCGCCTTGCCAGGCAGAAGGCCAACAAAGCGGTATTCCAACCTCTGCGCACCGATATCAAGAAAGCCGGTGTCTTTTAAGGTCACCATCTCATATTCCTCACCGTCATCGTCCGCGAAGGCGGACGATCCAGTAACCCGGCCTTTGCGCTCAACATTTGATTCTTTAATTGCTGGATGCCCCGCCTTCGCGGGGCATGACAGTCTTTATTTCCCCTCTGCCCGCAATTTGAACCGCTGGATCTTTCCGGTCGCCGTTTTCGGCAGGTCTTTGCGGAATTCGATCCAGCGCGGATATTTGTAGGGGGCGAGTTTCTGCTTGACGTGGTCTTGCAACGCAAGGACCAGCGCGTCGTTGGCTTTTTCCGGCGATTTAAGGACGACGAATGCCTTCGGCTTGATGAGCTTTTGCTCGTCGTTCCACCCGACCACCGCCGCCTCCAGCACGTCGGGATGCGATGACAAGGCGGCCTCGACCTCGAAGGGCGAAACATACATGCCTGATACCTTGAGCATGTCGTCCTGCCGTCCGCAGCAGACGTAATAGCCGTCGGCATCCTCGATGTATTTGTCGCCGGAACGGGTCCATTCGCCCTGGAAGGTGGAGCGCGTTTTCTCCCGGTTATTCCAGTACATGATCGCGCTCGTCGGCCCGCGCACATAAAGCTCGCCCATCTCACCTTTTTTGACCGGATTGCCGTCGTCGCCGACCAGCTTGATCTCATAGCCCGGCACTGGCTTGCCGGTTGTGCCGTATTTGGTCGCGCCCGGCGCATTGGTGAGATAGATGTGCAGCATCTCGGTCGTGCCGAGTCCGTCGGAAATCTCGATGCCGTATCGCTCCTTCCAGCGCCGTGCGATGTCTTCGGGCAGCGCCTCGCCAGCGGAAATGCAGCGGCGGATCTTCACTTCCGACTTCTGTGGCGCGTTGGGGCTTGCCAGAAATGCGGCGTAGAAAGTCGGCACGGCAAAAAACACGGTGATCGGATGCTTGCGCAGCAAAGCCGCGACACCGTCCGGCGTCGGGCGTTCCGCGTTGAGCACGGTGGTCGCACCGACCGTGAGCGGAAACGTCATCGCGTTGCCGAGACCATAGGCGAAAAACAATTTCGCCACCGAATAGCAGACATCACTCTCCTTCAGTCCGGCAACTGGCGTGCCATAAAGATCGGCTGTGAGTTTGAGGCTCGCATGCACATGCACCGCGCCCTTCGGCTTGCCGGTCGAGCCCGACGTATAGAGCCAGAACGCAATATCGTCGCAGGTCGTCGGCGCCGTATAGGGCTCGGGTTCATCCGCGCCGATCAGATCCTCGAACAGACGGTACCCGCGCGGATTGTCACCGGAGACGATGACATGTTCGAGATCCGGACTGTGATTGATGAGCTTTTCAAACCTCGTGAAAAGCGCCTCAGACACAACGAGGCATTTTGCCCGGCTGTCGGCCAGCATGAAGCGGTAGTCATCTTCGGTCAGCAGCGTGTTAACCGGCACCGCGACGATGCCGGCCTTCAGACAACCGAGAAACGCCGTCGGCCAGTCGATCGTATCCAGCAACGCCAGCAATACGCGCTCTTCGCGCTTGACGCCGAGCCCGCGCAACGCCGCGCCGAAACGTGCGACACGGTCGGCGAGCTGGGCGTAGGTGTGCGTGCCGCGAGCGTCGATGTAGGCCGGCTTGTTGGCGCGGCCAGCGTCCAGATTGGATTGAAGGACGTCGTCGGCGAAGTTGTAGTCACGTGGGACTGCGCCCATCGGCGCGGGCGCGACCGGCTGCGTGGCGCACGCGGCTTCGGCGACTGTCATTTGTATTTCCTCCCGGGACTGTGCGTATTATGCAGGCGCTGCCGTTAAGCCGCAACGTTGCCTCACACTCCGTCATGCCCGGCTTTAGGCCGGGCATCCACGTCTTGCTATAAGGAAGGCGTGGATGGCACCGGAAGTCGGGCTTGCCCGACTTCCGAATTGGGCTAACTGCCGCAAGTCGGGTAAATCCGACGTGCGGTGACAAGTCCGGCCATGACGATAACACCATCGGAGTTAGTTCATGATCTTCAGCCGGGACCGCATTCTGACCACTCATGTCGGCAGCCTGCCTCGCAACGAAAAACTGTCCGATCTGCTGATGGCCCAGGAAGAAGGCAGGAGCTACGACCCGGCAGAGCTGACGTCGGAGATGGATAAGGCCGTGCGCCATGTCGTCGCCAAGCAGATGGAAGCCGGCATCGATATCGGCAATGACGGCGAGCAGCGCCGCATCAGCTTCCAGACCTATGTGCCGCAGCGCATGACGGGTTTCGCCGGGGTGTCGAAACGCCGGCGTGGCCGCGAATTCGAGGAATTCCCCGAGCTGCTCTCCTATTTAATGCGCCGTTTTCCGAGCCCGGCGAAAAGCCAGCAAGGCGCGCCGGAGGCGCAGGCCGACATCAAATACAAGGATCTCAAGCCGATCATCGAGGAGACAGCAGGCTTCAACAAGATCGCCGACGAGCTCGGCGCATTCTCGGAACGATTCATGACGGCGCCCTCGCCCGGCATCATCTCCACCACCATGCTCAACGCCTACTACAAGACGCACGACGACTATCTCGACGCGATCGCCCGCGAGATGAAGAACGAGTACCAGACGATCCATAAAGCCGGGTTGATCTTGCAAATCGACGCGCCCGATCTCGCCATGGATCGCACGATGATGTACCGCGACCTCGACGATGCCGGCTTCGTCAAGCGCTGCGAGCGGCACGTGCAGGCGATCAATGATGGCATCGCCGGCATTCCGCGTGATCGGGTGCGGCTGCACATCTGTTACGGGAATTGGGAAGGCCCGCACATCCACGATGTTCCGCTCGCGACCATCCTGCCGGCGCTCTATCAGGCCAAGGTTGGCGCGCTGTCGATCGAGTTCTCCAATCCGCGTCATGCGCACGAATATGATGCACTCAAGAAACATCCGTTGCCGAAGGACATGGTCCTGATACCGGGCGTCGTGGAAACCACCAGCAATTTTGTCGAACATCCCGAAGTGGTGGCGCGCCGTATCGAAGAAGCGGTACGGGCGGTCGGCGAACGCGAGCGGGTCATTGCCTCGACCGATTGCGGCTTTGGCACGTTCACGAAACGAGAATGGGTGATCGAGCCGGTGGTGTGGCTCAAGCTCGCGGCTATCCGCCAGGGCGCGGACATTGCGTCGGCGAGATTGTGGGGCAAGAAGGTCGCGTGAGGCCACTTTCCCCTCTCTCACGGGAGAGGGTGCCCGAGCGAAGCAAGGGCGGGTGAGGGTTTAGTGCCTCACGAGGCTCCGTCCCCCTCACCCGCGCACCGCTCGCTATCGCTCCGCGTGCGCACCCCCCTCTCCCCTTGGGAGAGGGGAAGCCCTGTGTGCTTCATCGTACGTCATCACTCCGGTTAAGATTCAATCTTACCTAGCGCGGGCGGAAGTTCGCCGTACCGCGAAAGCGGGCATCCAGCGCGACCGTCCCTAACTTATTGAGCTTGTGCCCGACGCAGCGGGAGAACGCCCGATGAGGGCGCATCATCAAAAGCAAACTGCACTATCGCGCAATGAAGGCCCGGGTTTGTGCTGATACAGTCGAGCGCGCCTACAATCATAAAGGCAGGAAGCAACACGAAGAGCGCGGTGGCGACAACGACGCCAACCAACTGGTCGGATACTACCGAACGACGACGCATACTGGCCCCCACAGCCAACGACGTACCCTATAATAGATCACGTCACGCGCATAGTTGGGTCAACACACTTTGGATAACTTCGTGCCGGTATCGGCACCGGCTGCATTTTGAGGTGGACCTAGAAGGGCCCGCTAACCGGCCTATGGCTTTGGTTTGCGGTCGCTATCCTCCTCGGGGGGCAGATCGAACTCGATCACGAGCTTGGTGTTACGCTCCGCCTGCTCGGCAAGACGCAAAAAGGCGGCTGCCAGGTTTTCAAACTCGGCACGCGTCTGTGGGTCGGTTTCCACTTCTGCTCGGGCGAGCAGCTCAAGCGCCCGCGCCCGATAGGCATCCCCTGGGGCCATTGGCGACCTTTTGGTGTGTTTTTTTACGCAGCACGTGCTGGTGCAATGCAGCGCAATTCAAATCGTTCCGCGACGTCTGCAATTTTTAGCTGTGCTGCGGTTAAAGATACTATCTTTACTACTTTAAGCGGAAACCCCATACTGGCAGCCTTAATAAGGGCGCGGGACATGCCAAGAACGGCATTGCGACAGCCGGTGTCGATGAGCGGCGAACTCACCTCCCGCATCATGTTTGCCGGCCGTTCCTCCTCGCTCTCGGCGCAAGTCGTCGCCTGGGTGCGCGACTCGCTCTTCGCCAAGAAGCTCAAGCCCGGCGATTTCCTCGGCACCGAAAAGGATCTCGCCGCCCGGTTCAGCGCCAGCCGGATCGTCGCGCGCGACGCGCTCCGCACACTGGAGGCGCTTGGCATCGTCGAAATCCGAATGGGCAAAGGCGGTGGTGCCCGCATCGCCCAGGGCAATCCGCGTCTGTTCGCCGAGGCGCTCGCCGTGCAGCTTGACCTGACCGGCGTATCCGCGGGCGAGATCATGGACGCCCAACGCGCGATCGAGACGCTCGGCGCCGAGCTCGCCGCGGAAAACGCAACGGCCGCTGATATCGCAAAGTTACGGCGCCTGCTGCGCGACGCCAAAGAGGCGATCGGCGACCTCGACGCCTTCACCCGCCTGTCGCGCGATTTCCATCTCGCGGTCGCGGAGGCCTCGCACAATCGCGTGCTCGTTGTGCAGCTCATATCGCTCGAGCACGTCTCGTGGCCGCGCCGCAACGTTACCGCCACACCCAAGCTCGCCGTACATATATGGGATATTCACACCAAGCTCGCCGATCTGATCGAGATGCGCGATGCCGCCGGCGCGCGTGCACTCATGGATGAGCACGTCAAGATGATCCGTGCCCGGCGCGTCGCCGAACGTGACCACGACCACGATCAAGCGCATTCCTGCTGTTAGTTGCTAAGGGAGGACGAAACCATGGCGAAATTCCTGATCGAACCGCACTTCCGGCTGCAAGAATGGGTTGCGGAGGAAAAGGACTATTTCCGCAAGGAAGGTCTCGAATACGAATTCCGCGAGCTGATGCGCGCGACCGACGGCAAGATCCACGACAAGGGCGACAAGGTCGGCGCCTATCAATCCTTCGAGGAAGGCCGCAAGTCGAATGTGAGCTGCGCTTGCCACTGGACTGTCAACGTCGCGGCCTCCAATGGCCACGGCAAGATGTACACCGACGTTTATTCGGTGGCGCCGGCCGGCGTGTTCGTCGCCGCCGATTCGAAAATAAAAGACCCCGCCGATCTTGCCGGCGTGCCGGTGTCTGTCGGCTACCAATCCGGCAGCCACTATTCGACCGTGCAGGCGCTCGAGCAGTATCTCAAGCCGGAGCAGATGAACCTCGTCT
>DAHUXA010000106.1 GCA_027307405.1 Hyphomicrobiales bacterium
TTGTATTTTTCAAGTCGAACTGCGACGTTGGTTGTCGAGCGACGTTACGAATCTCCGCACCGGTTTAGATCAGCTGGAGCGTGCTTTCCGTATGCTGATAGTCGGCTTGAGTCTTGCGCCGGAAAAACGCGGCGGAGGCCTGGGACAAATCGAAAGCGCTACGTAAAGCCGTGATATTTGCTGCGCGATAGACGCGAACCCGTTCAGCACGAGTTTTTCGACTTCGCGATGTCCGCTTTGGGTCAAAAGCAGACATGTGCGCCGCAAAAACGCGTGTCCGCTTTATCCCCGACGAAAGCGGACACATGATCGGAGCGGGCGAAGGGAATCGAACCCTCGTATGCAGCTTGGGAAGCTGCCGTTCTACCATTGAACTACGCCCGCGTGGTTTCAGAATAGCGAATAGCGTGCGCGCGGCAAAGCGCACTTTGGTGTCAGGCTTTGAAATGCTTGGAGAGCTTCAGGCTTTGTGCTTGGTAGTTTGAGCCGATGCCCTGACCGTATAATTTTTCGGGCCTTGCGAGCATTTTCTCGTAGACCAAGCGGCCGACGATTTGCCCGTGCTCGAGGATGAACGGTACCTCGCGCGAGCGCACCTCCAGCACTGCGCGCGCACCCTTGCCGCCGGCACCGGCATAGCCGAAGCCCGGGTCGAAGAACCCGGCATAATGCACGCGGAATTCTCCGACGAGCGGATCGAACGGCACCATCTCAGCCGCAAAGTCAGGCGGTACTTGCACCGCTTCCTTTGAAGCGAGAATATAAAATTCGTTGGGGTCGAGGATCAGGCTCTTGTCCGGCCGCGCCTGCATCGGCTCCCAGAAGTCGAGCACCGCGTAGCCGCCGCGGCGCTCCACATCGATCAGGCCGGTGTGCCTCTTGGCGCGGTAGCCAACCAATCCGCCCGGACCCAGACCGGAAAGATCCACGCTGACGGCAACGCCTTCGCTCACATCAGCGTTGTCAGCATCGACCAAACGTTCGCGCTTATGCAGGTCGCGCAATGCATCGGCGCCAAGTAGCGCATGGCCGCGACGGAAGCGAATTTGCGACAGTCGCGAACCTTCCCGCACAAGGACCGGAAAGGTACGTGGGCTGATCTCGGCGTAGAGCGGCCCGTGATAGCCGGCCTCGATCCGGTCAAAACCACGCGTTTCATCGGCAATCACGCGGGTGAATACGTCGAGCCGGCCAGTCGAACTTTTCGGATTGGCGGCGGCGGAAATCTCATCGGGCAACGCCAGGCTTTCCAGCAATGGCACGATATACACGCAACCGGTTTCCAAGACCGCACCGTCCGTGAGCGAGATCTCGTGCAGTTTTAGCGCATCAATGCGCTGGGCGACCGTGGTGCGGCCAGGCAAAAAACTCGCACGCACGCGAAAAGCGACATCGCCCAGCCGCAGATCGAGGCTCGCAGGCTGAATCTGATCCGGCACGAATTGAGTCTCGGACAAAATCCCGCCACCGGCGGCAAGTGCCGCAATCATGCGGTCGGGCAAAATGCCCTTTTCATCGATAGCGAAGGAAAGTGTCACGGCATCCCTATCTTGCGATTGCGCCGATCTAACCTGAGGAGCACCTTGACGGGAAGCGGGGCCGCCCGCTACAAACATCTTATCCCGTGGTCATTTGAGCCGGCCGGCTTGCAGCCACGTTAAACAACTCGCTAAAAGGCCGGGGACGCGTGAGCCCGGCCGAGATATTTCTCCGGCCGGTTTTTTGTTGGCCACGCGCATGGTCCCGAAAAGTAGGTAACCGGCTTTCGGAAAACACCATACGCAAGCCTTAAGGAGGCCAGGATGCCCGCGTCGACCAAGAGCTATCGTACCGAAACCCTGCTGGTCCATTCCGGCACGCTGCGTTCGCAGTTCGGCGAGACTTCGGAAGCGTTGTTCCTCACTCAAGGCTACGTCTATCCGACCGCAGAAGACTGTGAAGCGCGTTTTTCAGGCAAGATTCCGGGCTACGTTTATTCGCGTTATTCCAATCCGACCATGAGCATGTTCGAGCAGCGCATGGCCGCGTTGGAGGGAGCGGAAGCAGCACGATCGACGGCAACGGGCATGGCGGCGGTGACGACGGCGCTTATGGGCCTGGTAAAAGCTGGCGATCACGTCGTCGCCGCCAAAGCGCTGTTCGGCTCCTGCCGCTGGGTCATCGAGGAATGGCTGCCGCGCTTCGGTGTGACGTCGACGCTGGTCAACGGTACCGACCTCAATGCGTGGAAAAAAGCGGTTCAGAAAAACACCAAGGTCTTCTTTCTGGAAACGCCGACAAACCCGACCCTGGAAGTGATCGACATCGCCGCCGTCGCGGACATTGCACACAATGCTGGCGCCAAGCTGGTGGTCGACAACGTGTTCGCCACCCCGCTCTACCAAAGCCCGCTCACACTCGGTGCTGACTGCGTGGTTTATTCGGCGACCAAACATATCGACGGTCAAGGCCGTGTCCTTGGCGGCGTCATCCTCGGCTCCGAGACGCTGATCCTCGATCACTACCATCAGATCCTGCGTCAAACGGGCCCGTCGTTATCTCCATTCAATGCATGGATTCTGCTCAAGAGCCTGGAGACGCTTCCGGTGCGCGTGCAGCGACAGACTGATAACGCCGGTGCGGTCGCCAATGCCCTTGCCGGACACAGAAAGATCGCCCGGTTGATCTATCCGGGCCGTCCGGATCACCCGCAAGCCGAGATCATCAAAAAGCAGATGCGCGCGGGCTCGACGCTGTGCTCATTTGAGGTCAAAGGTGGAAAGCAAGGCGCCTTCCGTTTTCTCAATGAGCTTCGATTGATCGCAATTACAAACAATCTCGGCGACGCCAAAAGTTTGGTCACACATCCGACCACAACAACGCATCAGCGGCTGACACCCGAACAGCGCGCGGAGCTCGACATTGGCGACGGATTGATCGGATTTTCAGCCGGCCTTGAACACCCCGACGATCTGATCGAGGATTTGCTGACGGCGCTGGATAAGACCTGAGATGAATCAGGGAACGACGTGGTGCAACGCCGTCGCCGACATTATCGGCCGCTGTGTTGCCTCGGCGATGGCGTTGCCGAGACCTTTCGCCATACAGGCATAGCTCCAGTCGTTCATGTGTAGCCCATCGGGCGACACGAACGTCTCGAATGCAAGATGATCAACCTCGCGCCAATGCCGCATCACATCGAAGCGGCGGAACAGGTCGACATCCTCCCGCTTGGCGGTTGTCGCGATCAGCGCGACCATGGACTCGGCTTCGGGTTTCGTAATCACCTTCGGTGCAAATTGCGGATCGATCAGAACAACGTCGGCACCGATAGCGCGAACCTTGTTGAGGCCGGCACGGATCAGGGCGCCATGGTCGGCGAGCTTATGACCACGGATGACCGAATTGGTACCGAGCTGCCAAAGCACCAGGTCAGGCTTGGCGGCGATCACAGATGAATCAAACCGCGCGAGCATGTCAGGCACTTCTTCGCCGCCGACGCCGCGGTTGATGACTGTGATCGACAATCGTGGGAAATGCTCGCGGAGTTCAACCTCAAGCCGGCTCGGATAAGTCGCTGCTGGTGAACTGGCGCCTGCGCCCGCCGTCGACGATGAGCCGATGGCAACGATCGTGATCGGTTCACCCGCAGTGACCTTCTGCGCAATGTGCGGCAGTGGATTTGCCAAACGGATGAGATCGAGTGGCGCATCGCAAGCCGGCGTCGCTGTATCGGCGCTCGCCGGCAATACAAAAGCGAGCCCCGCGAACAGCGCGGCGGCAGCCTTCGATTTCGTGGCCCGTTGCCCGGGAATTTCGTTCCGCAAGTTAATCCTCGACCTGTCGTTAGCGGCTGCCGTTGACCGGCGGCTCTTCTGGTTTGGCCGCCGCGATCACGAGATCAGCCAGCAGCCGACCTATGCAATCATGGACATGCTCGGCTATGTCAAGTTTTTTCGTGGCCGAATATAAATCGAACGTTCCGAGTTCGCCCCACAATTTCATGATGCTGAATCGATCGAATAAAGGCACTTCATGCTGCAATGCAACCCAACGCATGTCTTCCGCATATGTACCAAGGGCAATCATCGATTCAGTTCGTGGACTGTATTGCGCGTTGATTAAAACCACATCAGCGCCTGCCGAATGCGCAATATTAATACCCTTGTCCAGCGCCTGGCTGAATTGATCTGGATCAACCGAAAGCATCGCATCCACCGTTCCGGTCTGCCACACCAGAAGTGCCGGCTTGGCAGCGCTGAGTGCGGCCGGAAGCGCCTTGACCATTTCGGCAGCGGTGCGCCGCGCTTTGATGTCGGTTGTAAGCTTAACGTCAACGCCTGGCAGTTGTTGCGCAAGTGCGTGCTGCAGCCGCGCCGGATATGCGTTGCCCGCGCCGCTCGCTCCCGGCAGTTGCGAGGAACCGGCACCAACAACCAACACAGACAGCTGCTTCGCTTTCAGCGCACGAGCGACCTGCGGCAACCGAAAATTCGATTCGATAATATTCTCGGCAACACGGCATTCAGCCGGCTGCTCGGCCCATGTCGGACCGCTGCCCAGCATCAGCAACGCCAGCAAAAGCGAGCATCTTATCATGCGTCGCCCCCCGCATATCCCGGCCTAGCGGCAGGCGGGCGCGGTCCCCCGCCCCGTCGTTCGGCTTGTCTATACCATGAAATCAGCGCCGCAACGGCCACCATGATGGCGATGCCGAGAAAACTGACGATCACCTGGGTAAGAACGCGATTAGACACCTCTGTAAATACGAAGTGACCCGCAAAAGACAGAAAGACGCCGATACAGAATGTTTCCAGCGAATGCTGCCCGCAAACGATCGCTGGCCAGAAGATCCGCGACTTTAGCGCCGGCCAGTCACGCGGCACGAAAAAAACCGTTATCACGGCCAGTGCAAGGAAATGCATGATGCGAAGCACATCGAGATTGGTCTTGTCGATCGGATAGATCGCTTCGCCGACAACCTTTGGGACGAAAACCGCAAGCCTCGGAAAATACCAGGTCATTGCGATTGCAAACGCGAACACGAGATAGGCGATCGCCAGACCTACCACGACCTTGGACTGCAACCAGCGCGACAGATTTTGCGCGCCGCCGAGCGCACACCAGGCGCCAAACACGAACAGCAATTGCCAGGCATATGGATTGAACACCCACACGCCGCTCGGATATGCCGGAATGTTCCACTCGAACAGCCACATCAAAGCGTATAGCGATGCGGAGGCGATCAATGCGATCGATGGTGCGCGCAACAACAGCCACAGCATCGGGGGAAACCACGCAAGAAGCAGGATATAGAGTGGCAGTATGTCCATGTTCACCGGCTTGAACTTCAGGAGCAGCGCCTGAAGGATGGTGACATCGGGATTTTTGAGAAAATCCAGAACACCCATTTCCTCGGTATAGAGAGGATTATCGAAACTGTTCGCCACATAAGCGATCTCGGCGAGATAGATGGCGAGCAGGAACACATGGGCGATATAAATTTGCCATGCGCGCTTGAGCACTCGGGCCGAGGCGACAATAAAACCATGCTGCTGCATTGCGCGGCCATAAACGAAAGCCGCCGTGTAGCCCGAGATGAAGACGAAAATTTCGGTCGCGTCGCTGAAGCCGTAGTTGCGGATGGTAATCCAGCTTACGGCATTGGACGGAATGTGATCGAGGAAAATCAGCCAGAGCGCGAGGCCGCGGAACAAATCGAGCCGGAGATCGCGTTCGGTCGAAACCGGGGCCATGTGCGACGTTTCTTTCGTGCGCTCTTTCGGTCATAATCCGGGGCAACAAACGAATGGCAAGCCCCGGCCAGGCAATTGTGCGGCATATAGATGTATCGCGCCGTAACCCGCAAGATTGAGGTCACCGTCACGCCCCGTTTTGTTTCGGAGCGATCGTCGCCGGGCAACGGTTATTTCTTCTGGGCCTATACCATCAGCATTACAAACCTCGGTGCAGAGACCGTTCAGCTCAAGACACGGCATTGGCGCATTACCGATGCGCTCGGACGCTTGCAGGAGGTCAAAGGCCCCGGCGTCGTGGGGGAAGAACCCACGCTCAAGCCAACCGAATCGTTCGAGTACACCAGCGGAGTTCCGCTGCCGACACCATCGGGTTTCATGGTCGGCAGCTACGGCATGGTGACGGAAACTGGAGAGCATTTCGACATCGAGATCCCCGCATTTTCACTCGACTCGTCCTACGCCGAACGCACGATCAACTAGGATTGGCGCCAACCTCCCCGGGCGCGAACTGATAGTTCGCACTGCAGAATTCGCAGGTGACGGAAATCTTGCCGTCTTCGACCATGTGGTCGCGATCCTCTTGCGAAAAGCTTTTGAGCATGGCTTCGACATTGTCGCGCGAGCATGAGCATTCCGCGCGCACCGGACTGCCGCGGAAAACGCGTACCCCTGGCTCATGGAAAAGCCTGTAGACAAGCCGCTCGCTCGAAAGCGCCGGATCGATCAACTCGATATCCTCCACGGTCGAAATCAAGGCTTGACCTTCGGCCCAGGCGTCGTCTTCGTCGACAATGTGCGGCTCAACGCCCTCGGGGGCATCGCCTGGATCGAGATCGGCAATGCGCGCGCGTTCGGACGCCTTCGGCAAGAATTGCAACATGATCCCGCCAGCACGCCAGCTGTGGGTAGGGCCGCCCGACCCGGCACGCAATTCTTCAGCGACCGCGAGCCGCACTCGCGTCGGGATCTGTTCCGACCGCAGGAAATACTCGTGCGCCACGTCTTCCAGCGAACCGCCATCAAGCGCGACCAGGCCCTGATAACGATTCATGTCAGGCCCCTGGTCAATGGTCATCGCGAGATGGCCCTTCCCAAGCAGCGCGCCTCCGCTTGTCTTGCCCGACGCGATTGCAGCAGCCACACGATCTTTGTCGAAACGCGCGCAGGCCCGCATCTTGTCAGGCGCAGTGAAGTCCACGACCAGCATCCGGACCGGACCGTCGCTTTGCGTTTGCAGGATGAAGCGTCCGTCGATCTTCAAGGCTGAGCCGAGCATGACCGTAAGCACCAGCACCTCGCCCAGCAGCTTGGCGACCGGTTGCGGATAGGCATGACGCGTAAGAATCTCGTCCACGGCAGGACCGAGGCGCACAACGCGGCCGCGCAAATCAAGCTTCGCGACCTCGAACGGCATGACAGTATCATCAGCAGTGGTGGCCGACGGCGCGCGCGAGGGAATAGCAATTTGAGGATCAGTCATGGACCCTATGTAGCGTTCAACAATCGGAAAGCGAGCCCCGCGGTTCCCACTTTTGGCATACCGACATTCGCGCCGCCACGACGCTAAGCGTCGACGTGCAGGCACCAGGCGAGCAGACCCTTCTGGGCATGCAAGCGATTTTCCGCCTCGTCGAACACCACCGACTGCGGTCCGTCGATCACCTCGTCGGTAACCTCCTCGCCGCGATGCGCCGGCAGACAGTGCATGAACAGCGCGTCAGGCTTGGCCTTCGCCATCAGGCTGGCATTGACCTGGTAGCGCTTGAGCACGTTGTGGCGGTGCTTGCCGTCGCGGTCGCCCATTGAAACCCAGGTATCGGTGACAACGCAGTCGGCATCCTTGACCGCGGCTTCGGGATCGTCCCCGATCCTGATCGCCGCGCCTGACGATTTCACCCAATCCATCAGCCATTTTTTCGGCCGCAGTTCCGCCGGCGTTGCTATCCGCAGCTCAAAATCGAAGCGTTCGGCCGCGTGCATCCAGCTTGCCAGCACGTTGTTGGAATCGCCGGTCCAGGCAATTGTGCGGCCACGGATCGGCCCGCGCTTTTCCTCGTAGGTCATCACGTCGGCCAGCACCTGGCAGGGATGCGAGCGCCGCGTAAGGCCGTTGATCACAGGAATGGTGGCATGGCGTGCGAGTTCCGCCACGGCTTCGTGGTCGAGGATGCGGATCATGATCGCATCGACGTAGCGCGACAGCACGCGCGCGGTGTCGGCGAGTGTTTCGCCGCGGCCCAGCTGCATTTCCTGCGCCGTCAACAGAATCGCCTCACCCCCAAGCTGCCTCATGGCGACGTCGAAGGACACGCGCGTACGGGTCGAGGGCTTATCGAAGACCATCGCCAGCGTCTTGCCGCCGAGCGGCGACGCGACGACACCCCGCGCCCGCGCGGCCTTCATGGAGCGGCTCTTGTCGACCAGCCCGGCAAGCACCGGCTTTGGGATGTCGATGAGATCAAGGAAATGCCGGACGCCGTTTGCAGTCATGACGCCACCTTCGCGTTCCGCGCATGCGTCTGTGCAAGGCGCGTACAGGCCCGGTCGATACATCCGATCGCTTCGGTGATTTCTTTCTCACCGATGATGAGCGGCGGCACCAACCGCACAACATTGTCACCCGCGGCGACCGTAATCATTTTCTCGGCGCGCAACTCATCGATCATCTCGGAAGCCTGCGGGATCATCCGAAGGCCAATGAGCAGGCCTTCGCCGCGCACTTCGGCAATCACCGAGGCATGGCGGTCCTTCAGTTCGGCCAGCCGCTGCTTGAGCAGCAGCGCATTCGTGCGAACGCGCTCGATGAATCCGTCAGCCATCACCACGTCGAGCACCGCATTTGCAACGGCCATTGCCAGCGGATTGCCTCCAAAGGTCGAACCGTGCGAGCCGACTGTCATTCCCTTCGAGGCTTCCGTGGTTGCAAGACAGGCGCCGATCGGAAAGCCGCTGCCAAGAGCCTTCGCGAGCGCCATGACGTCCGGCGTAACGCCGTAGCGTTCATAGGCGAACATTTCGCCGGTGCGCGCGATGCCGGTCTGCACCTCGTCGAAGACAAGCAGCAGGCCATGCTGGTCGCAAAGTTGGCGCAAGCCGCGCAAAAAAGTAGACGACGCAACTCGCACGCCGCCCTCGCCCTGGATGGGCTCAACCAGGATTGCCGCAGTCTCGGGCCCGATTGCGCGTTTGACCGCATCGAGATCGTTGAACGGAACATTGTCGAAACCTTCAACCGGCGGGCCGAAGCCTTCGAGATATTTCTTGTTGCCGGCAGCGGCGATGGTCGCGAGCGTGCGGCCATGAAAAGCGCCTTCAAAGGTGATGATGCGATAGCGCTCGGGCTTGCCGCAGGCTGATTGATACTTTCGCGCCATTTTGATCGCGCATTCCAACGCCTCGGCACCCGAGTTCTGGAAAAATACAGTGTCGGCAAAACTCGCCGCGCAAAGCCTGTCCGCCAGCTTCTCGCCTTCGGGGATCCGGTAGAGATTGGAGACGTGCCAGACCTTGTGCGCTTGCTCGGTCAGCGCCTTGACCAGCTGAGGATGCGCGTGGCCGAGTGCATTAACGGCAACGCCAGCGGTAAAATCGAGGTAGCGCTCACCCTCGGCCGTGAACAGCCAAGCGCCCTCGCCCCGCTCGAAAGCGAGATCGACCCGCGCATAGGTTGGCAATAAATGCGAGCTCACGACCGATTTCTTCCATCGAGCATTTTCGTCTGCGCATGATCTTGTCCGAAAACCGTTACCCGCTCATGCGCTTTCGTCGGCACATGACCTTTTCGGGCCCCGGTCACTGATTTTCGGCGCCATGCGCGCGCCGAAAAGAAATGTGCCGCCTCGCCGGGCGGCACTTTTTTCATTCTATTGCCGGGTCTCGCCCTGTCAACACAAGCGCCCGGCGACTCAATTGTGCCGCAAGTCCCGATTCTAAAGGAAAACCTGTTGGTAGCTAGACGCGGAGGCCTGTAAGAGCTTGCAGCCGAGTCACTGCCTATTGTAGCGTCTCGGTCGGGTAGTACGACATCTCGTGCTACCGAGCGATTTCTCGTCCATCCCTGACGCGTATGCGTCTGGCGCCCGATGGGGCGTCCGACGAGGGGGTTGGATTCCATCCAAGGCCTTGAAGTCTGAGGAGAAACCTAATGGGCTGGACGGACGAGAGAGTCGAGCTCCTGAAAAAATTATGGGCGGATGGCCTGTCGGCCAGCCAGATTGCAGCCGAGCTTGGCGGGATCACCCGCAACGCGGTGATCGGCAAAGTTCACCGCCTCGGCCTCTCCGGCCGCGCCAAGAGTCCTTCCTCGTCGGCCCCACGGCCACGCAAGGCCCGCTCCTCCGGTCACATGATGCGGGTTCCGCGGCCGTCAATGCGCGGCAATACCGCTCTGGCCTATGACTACGATATCGAGCCCGAACCGGAGCTGATCGAAATTCCAATTGAGCAGCGCAAGACGTTACTTCAGTTGACGGAGAAGACCTGCCGTTGGCCGGTCGGCGATCCGGGTGGCTCGGACTTTTTCTTCTGCGGTGGCGACGCCGCGAACGACCTACCCTATTGCTCCTATCACTGTCGCGTTGCCTATCAGCCGGCCAGCGATCGCCGGCGTGACAAACGGCCGTTCAGGAACTGATCGCAGACGATCTGCACTCTCTTTGGTGGCCGGGCTCGTCCCGGCCATTTTCTTCGGCGTTCGCACCTGATGCTTGTCGTTTCACGCAAAGGTACGCCGTTGCCACAATGAGGGCACGGCCTTGAGCCATTCTTGAAATGACCTCAGTCCGCAAGTTGGCGGCAGCCATGACACATTATCAAGAATGCGATGTCCTTGTGGTCGGCGGTGGCCCGGCCGGCTCCACAATTGCTGCCCTGCTTGCTCAGAAATCCAGACGTGTTGTTCTGCTGGAGAAGGAACGCTTCCCGCGTTTCCACATCGGCGAATCGCTGCTGCCACTCAACCTGCCTCTCTTCGATCGTCTGGGCGTAGCAGACGATGTTCGACGCATCAGCGTCTACAAGCCCGGTGCGGAACTCGTCTCCGACGAGCACGAGGCGGTGGCAACGTTTCGCTTTGCCGACAATCCGTTGCTGAGTGTTGGTTACAGCTATCAGGTGAAGCGTTCCGATTTCGACAAACTGCTGCTTGATAACAGCCGACGGCTTGGCGTCACTGTGATGGAGGGTACCCGGGTAACCGACGTCATCCTGGATGCCGCGGATCGGACGACAGTCACTGCAATTGGTTCTGACAACACTCCCACGCAATGGTCCACCCGCTTTCTGGTTGATGCATCCGGGCGCGATACGCTTCTTGCGGGTCGGCTGGGACTAAAGCGTATCGACAAACAGAACAACACCGCAGCCATATTTGGACATTTCCGAAATGTACCACGCCAGGTCGGCGACAAGGCGGGAATGATTACCGTCCATCTGTTCGAACATGGGTGGGTCTGGGTGATTCCCTTGCCTGATAACGTGACAAGCGTTGGCGTGGTGGGAACGCAAGCGCTCTTCAAGGCAAGGAAGGGCAAGCTGGACGCGATTTTCGCGGACGCGGTTGGCAAGTGCCCAAGTCTTGCAAGGGATATGACGAACGCCGAACCGTTGAGCCCACTCGTCGCATGTGCGGATTATTCATACGACTCGCGAAGTTATGTGGGCGAACGCTACATTCTCGTCGGTGACGCCGCGGCGTTCATTGATCCGTTGTTTTCAAGCGGCGTGATGATGGCCATGAGCAGCGCATCATTCGGCGCCGGTGTTGTCGATGCCTTGCTCGAGGGCCGGGAGCCCCGTGAGCATCTGGTGCGCGACTATGAGCGAAAGATACAGACGAGCCTCGCTTCCCTGTCCTGGCTTATCTACCGGATAAATTCTCCGATACTTCGCGACGTCCTCATGTCGACGTTCGATCTCTTCAACACGCGTCACGAGTTGATCACCATCCTGGCCGGCGATTTTTACGAACGGCGTTCCTTCCTCTCGCCGCTGCGGCGGTTGCAGTTTGCCTACGGTTTTCTGCTGTTTGCCTCAAAGCTCGGATTTCGTCTCCGTCACGGCGGCATAAAGTGGCGCCCGCAGTGACATACACTCGGATTCGTGGCTCGTTGGAAAATCGCCGTCAGTTCATTCGGCCGAAACGATCGTCGAGCGCGTAGCCAGCGCCACGAACCGTGCGGATGGGATCGGCCATTTGGCCGCGATTGATCGCCTTGCGCAGCCGGCCAACGTGTACGTCGACCGTGCGCTCGTCGATATAGATGTCCGAACCCCAGACACCGTCAAGCAATTGCTCACGGGAAAATACCCGGCCCGGCCGCTCCATCAGAAATTCCAGCAACCGATATTCCGTTGGTCCGAGATCGACGGGGCGCCCATTGCGGGAGACTCTTTTCTTTTCGCGATCGAGCTCGATGTCGCCGATACTGAGCACGGTGGCAACCCGTTCCGGATTGGCGCGGCGCAATAACGCCCGCACGCGCGCCAATAATTCCGGCACCGAGAACGGCTTGACGATGTAATCATCGGCCCCGGTGGCAAGACCGCGCACCTTTTCGCTTTCCTCACCGCGCGCAGTCAGCATGATGATCGGCAATTGCCGTGTCTCGGGACGCGCGCGTAGGCGGCGGCACAATTCGATGCCGGAAAGGCCGGGCAACATCCAGTCGAGCACCACCAGGTCGGGGGTGCTCTCTTTCAAACGCGTATCGGCCTCATCGCCGCGGGCCGAGGTTTCGACCTCATAGCCTTCGGCCTCGAGGTTGTAGCGGAGGAGCATGGTCAGGGGCTCCTCGTCTTCCACAATCAGAATGCGAGCGTTCATGCGAAATTCCATTACCTGTCGCCGGCCGTGCGCAGCGCGGCAATGGTCGTGGTATCGCCCTTCGGCCGCTGATCCGCAATCGGGCGTCCCTCAATGATGTAATGGACCGTTTCGGCAATGTTAGTGGCATGATCGCCCATGCGCTCAATGTTCTTGGCGCAAAACATCAGATGGATGCAGAAGGTAATGTTGCGCGGATCTTCCATCATATAGGTGAGCAATTCGCGGAAAACCGACGTGCAGACCGCGTCGATCTCCTCGTCGCCGCGCCATACCGTCATCGCCTTGCTGACGTCCCGGCGGCCGTAGGCATCGAGCACCAGCGCGTTGCCGCGATCACCGATGGCGTGGGTGGCGACCTGCCAGCCGTTGCGGAGCGCCGCCGAAGTCGTCG
>DAHUXA010000107.1 GCA_027307405.1 Hyphomicrobiales bacterium
GATGCGGGCGAGGTTCAAGCCCACGTTCGGTGGCGCGATGTCTTCGATCGCAGGATTCGGCAGCGAAATGATTTGTCGATAGTCGCCGAACTCGTCCATCTCCTTGAAGCGCGCATCAAGATCGAAGAGCTTGGTGACGCCGCGCAGCCGCTTGCCGATGTTTTCCAGATTCGGCGCAACCCTGGTCATTTCCTGGAAATAGCGGTCCGGGAAGATATGGCAATAAATATCGATGATTGGGCTCATGGCTTTCCTACCGTTTCTTCCAGCATAAGGTGACGGCGCAGCGGCATAGCCTGCCAGCCGAGACGTTCCGCGAATATCCCCCAAAGCCCTTTCGGCGCCCATAGCATGACCGCAATGGCAACCGCGCCCATCATCAGCAGATACAGGCTGCCAAGGTCCGCCAGAGTTTGGCGAAGCATAAAAAAGATGATGGTGCCAATGATCGGCCCCTCGATGCGCCCGATGCCGCCGATGACGGTGATGAAGATGACGAAGGCGGTCCAATCGTTCACGCTGAAGGCCGTGTCGGGCGAGATGCGCAACTTCTGCAAGAAGATAAGGGCGCCGATCATCGACGTAGCGAACGCAGTGAGCACATAGACGATGAATTTAATACGCCACACGTCAATGCCATTGCTCTGCGCCGCCTGCTCGTTGTCGCGGATGGCGGTGAGGGCAAGGCCGTGACGTGATCGTAGCAAAGCCACGATCGCTCCCAGAACGATGGCAGTCAGCGCAAGTGCCAGCCAATAGATTTCGAATTCGCGCATTTGCCGGTTCGGCGCCATTGCGACCACGACGGCGGCAGGCAAACTGGTCCCAGAGCCTCCGCCGAGCACAGAGATTTGCGAGGCGAGCAGGCGAAACACTTCGGCAACGACCCACGTGCCGATAGCGAAATAGGCGCCGCGCAGACGAAAGATCAGGAGCGCGACCGGGACCGCCACAAGCGCGCCGATTGGACCGGCAATCAGGATGGCCGCGATCGGGTGGACTTCAAGCAGAATTGCGAGCGCGAACAACAGATAGCCACCAAGTCCGACGAAAGCCTGTTGGCCGACCGAAACCAGTCCCGCGTAGCCCGCCAGCAGATTCCACAGGCTTGCCAGCGCCACAAACGTGAGCATCTCTGCGAGCAAGCGCAGCGTCTGCCTGTCGCCCCAGAATGGCGCGAGCGCCAGGACAACGAGGGCGGCGGTGACCAGCGCCACACCGATACGGCTCGACCGTGTGGCGCGTTCGACACGGCTCATCCGGACACCTTTGGAAAGAGACCCTGCGGCCGCACCGCGAGTATCGCGAGAAATACGATATGGCCGGCCAGCAATTGCCAGCCGGGGTCGATTTGCGCGCCGATCGCCTGCGAAATTCCGAGAATGATGCCGCCGGCCAGCGTTCCCCACATGCTGCCCAATCCGCCGATAATCACCGCCTCGAAGCCGAAGATCAGCCGCGCAGATCCGATCGCCGGATCGAAATTTGTGCGGATCGCCAGGAACACGCCGGCAATGGCGACAATCGCCAGGGACAGCGCCATAGCCATTGCGAAGACGTGACGCGTATCGAGGCCCATTAATTGAGCGACAGACTGGTCGTCCGAGGTCGCGCGGAAGGCGCGCCCAAGCGCGGTTTTGTAGAACAGCGCCTGCAATCCAGCGACCGCCGCGACTGCGACGCCGAACTGGATCAGGGGCAGCGCGCCGACCCACACGCTCTGCGTCACCTGGAAGGTTAGAATTTCGATCGTTCCCGCCTGCAGTCTGCGGCTGTCGGCGGTGAACAGCTCCAGCAGGCCGTTTTGGATGATGATTGAAAGGCCGAAGGTCACCAGCAGAGGCGGCAGAAGATCCTCGCCGAGAGTCCGGTTGAGCAGCCCGCGTTGCAATGCGTAGCCGATCAGTGCCATGACGGGCACGACAAGCAGCAGCGAGGTCAGCGGGTCAACACCCATCGCCTGCGTCACTATCAGCGAGATGTAAGCCGCGAGAACAATCAGATCGCCATGCGCAATGTTGACCAGCCGCATCACACCGAAGATGAGCGAGAGGCCGGCGGCGAACATCGCGTAAAGACCGCCGATCAACACGCCTTGCAAGACGACATTGAACCATTGCATGGCCGTCAGACTCCGAAATAAGCGGCGGAAATCGTTTCGCGCGTGAGCGCATGCGCGGGCCCTTGCAGCGCGACACGTCCTTCCTGCAGACAGTACACGTGACTTGCGGCACGCAGCGCCTGCATCATGTCCTGTTCGACAATGATCAACGACAGACCTTCGGTTACGACGCGCGGCAGACGAGAATAGATTTCGCGCACGACGATCGGCGCGAGGCCGAGGCTTATTTCGTCACATAACAGCAGCTGTGGATTGGACATCAGCGCGCGGCCGATTGCCGCCATTTGCTGCTGGCCACCGGACAAGGCGGGCGCCGGAAGGTGGCGTCGCTCGGCGAGCACCGGGAACAGCTCGTAGACGCGTGCAAGCGTCCAGGGGCCGGGCCGGCGCGACTGGCCGCCGATCAACAGGTTTTCCTCGACCGACAACGAAGGAAAAAGTCGGCGCCCTTCGGGCACAAGTGCAATCCCTCGATTGAGCACGTCGAAGGCCGGTGCATCCGTGATAGGTGTTCCGTCGAATAAAATTTCGCCGCGATGAGGGTGCCTCAAACCGGCAATGCTCTTCAGGAGCGTGCTTTTGCCGGCGCCGTTGGCGCCGATCACCGCGACAATCTGGCCGGCGTCGACACTTAACGAAACATCGAACAGCGCCTGGAAATCGCCGTAGAACGCGTCGATTCCCTTGACCTCGAGTAGGCTTGCGTCAGGCATCGGCGTCGATTCCCATGTAGATCTCCGCGACTTCTTGGCTTCGGATGACGGTATGTGGATCGCCCGCGGCGATGAATTTGCCGCCGTGCAGGACCAGCAATCGATCGATGACGGCGAGCAAGGCGTGCACGACATGCTCGATCCAAATGATGGATATGCCGCTCGCGCGCACATCTTTAATCAAGGCGACGAGGGCTGAACATTCGTGCTCCGTGAGGCCACCTGCGACTTCGTCGAGGAGCAACACTCGCGGCTTCGTCGCCAAAGCGCGCGCCAGTTCGAGGCGTTTGCGATCGAGCAATGTGAGACCGCCGGCACGCGTGTTCGCTTTGTCTGCCAGACCGCAGCGTTCGAGCAATTCCGCGCAGCGGTGATAGACCGCATTCTCGCGCTCGTTGGCACCAAAAGCTGCGGCCACGACCACGTTCTCGAAGACTGTCATCCCGGAGAACGGCTGCGGGATCTGAAACGATCGCGCCAGCCCCCTTCGGCACCGGCGTTCCGGCTGCAATCGCGTGATATCCTCTCCTGAAAAGACCACGCGGCCCGCGTCCGGCGCGACTGTACCTGTGGCGATGCCGAACAGTGTTGTTTTTCCGGCACCGTTCGGGCCGATGATTCCAAGCGCCTCACCATCGTTAAGCGCGAGATCGACGCTGTCGGCAACGATCACGGCCCCGAACCGTTTCGAGATGTTTTCCAGCGCGAGGATTGGGGCCATGGTGCAGGCGTCAGGAGATCGGCTGCAGCTTGCCTCCGACAGGAATGTTCGGCGCAGTCTTGTTTTCGGCGATCACCAGGTCGAACTTGCCGTTTTTGCGCTGCCATTGTCCGGCGACAAGGGGTGTCTTGGTGACGTTTTTGACCGGCACGCCGGTCCACTGGATCGGACCAACAATCGATTGGTAATTCGTTGAAACAATCGCATCGAGGATCGATTTCGGATCGTTCAAATTTTTGGCACGTTTGAGCACGTCGATCGCAATTTCAAACAACGCGTGCTGGAATCCGAGGGGCTGTGTCCACGGCCGGTTTGAGGCTTTGGTGTAGGTGTCGGTGAGCTCTTGGCAACTCTGCCCCGTGAGGCCGGATTTAAAGGGGTGGTTGGGTGTCCACCAGATCTCGCTGGTCAATCCATTGCCACGTTCGCCCAGCGACTCGATCACCGAAGGGAAAAGGAGCGCTTTGCCGATGGTGACAATCTTCGGCCTGAAGCCCTGCTGGGCCGCCTGTGACCAAAACGTCGCGAAGTCTGGTGGAATCATATTGCCGGTCACGATCTCGGCGCCTGCTGCCTTGAACGCCGAAATCTGCGACGTGAAGTCGTTATTCATGAGCTGGTAGCGCCCCGGGTCGTGCAGCTTGTAGCCGGCCGCGGCCAGCGCCGGTGGCAGGCCGAGCTTGGGATCGCCCCAGGCATTGCCGTCGGCATCGTTTGGAAAAAGGCCACCGACGACTTTGTTGGTCGGCAATTCGTCCCACAGCGCAAGGAACGACGCGATGACGTCCTCAAGGCCCCAAAAGAAATGATACGTCCAGGTGAATCCCTTTTTCGGGTCACCTTTGCGGCCGAAAAAATAGGGCTGCCACGGGCAATTAGTGGTGATGCAGGGTAACTCGTTGACTTCGGCCTGGTCGGACACCGGATTAGTCGTGTCCGGCGTCGCAGACGCAACGATGAGGTTGACCTTGTCGCCGAGGATGAGTTCCGACGCGACCTCTGCCGCACGGTTGCCGTTCGATTGGCTGTCCTTGGTGATGATCTCGACCTTGTAGGTCTTGCCGTTGTTGTCGAGACCCTTGCTCAGGATGCCGCGCACTTGCTCGAGGATGAAGCCATCGGCCTCACCGAAGCCGGCAAGAGGCCCGGTCTTGGGGCTGACATGCCCGATCTTGATCGTTTGCGACTGCGCTTCCGCCGGAAGAATTTGCAGAATGGCGGGTGCAGCAACGGCGCCTAGGCCGGTCTTGACCAGCGTGCGGCGGGAGATCGTCCCATGGTCTTTCATTGTCGCCTCCCTTTTTGTCGGTGCGCCCTCACGTGTCCTGGGCGCGCGCTTTTTTCAGATGTTGCAATACCTTTGAACGTAACGCGGCTTGCTGTTCGGGTCTCCATTTTCGGAAACCTTCGCCTGATTTGAAGCCGAGCTTGCCGTCCTTCACCAACTTTTCCAAATAGGGTGACGGGCAGGGACGGTTGTCGATGTCTGGCAATACCGTTTTGTGAATTGCCAAAGTCAAATCGGTGCCGACCATGTCGGCGTTCTCCAGCGGGCCGAGCACGGCGAGCCGGCGGCCGAACGCCGCCTTGATTACGTTGTCCACGGTCTCGGCATCGCAGATCCCTTGTTCGACCAAGGCAATGGACTCACGCCACAACGCGTGTTGCAGACGGTTGCCGATGAAGCCGGGCACGTCCTTTTTTACGTGCGCCGGCTTCTTGCCGGCGGCCGCATGCAGGTTCATCGCGAAATCAACGGCCTCGGGTGAGGTCCACCGAGTCTCGATCACTTCGACCAACGGCACCAGAAAAGGCGGATTCCACCAATGCGTACCAAGCGCGCGTTCGCGCCGCTTGAGGTCTTCCATGATCCTGGTGATCGGAATGACCGAGGTGTTGCTGGCCAGAATTGTATCAGGCCCCACGTGCTTTTCGATCTCGGCAAACAGTTTTTGCTTGAGCGGCAGATCCTCCAGCACCGCTTCGACTACATAGTCGGCGTCACGCACCGCTGTTGCGAGATCTGCGATGGGCGCCACACGTTCGACGGCGTTCTGATCGTCTCCAAGGTCTTTCAGATTTGCAAGAATGCGGGTTTTCGCGCTATCGAGCGAGGCGGCAATCGAGTCGTAGATGGTGACGTCGTGGCCGGCGAGCGCGAACACCTGGGCGATACCGTGGCCCATCAGGCCGGCGCCGATCACCGCGATGCGCGCTTTGGCCATGCGCTAGCCTGCGGTGTAGCCGCCGTCGGCATAAAGAATGTGCCCGGTGTAAAAGTCCGACGCCTTCGAGGCGAGGAACAGCAATGGGCCGGCGAGATCCGCCGGCTCACCGAGCCGGCCCTTCGGCACGCGGGCGAGGAAACCTTTGCGTACGGTCTGCGCTCGTTCGGTATCCTCGTACATCCAGGCGGTGAGCGGCGATCGGAAGACCGTCGGGCCCAGTGCGTTGACGGTAATACCGGTGTCGCCCCATTCGCAGCCCAACGCCTTGGTGATGCCGTCGACCGCCGACTTCGATGCACAATAGGCGCTGTAGCCGGCCGGATGGCCGAGCAGGCCGCGGGCCGACGACGTGAGAATGACCTTGCCGCCTCTGCCCTGCTTGAGCATCTGCCTGCCGGCCGCGCGCGCCATCAACCACGACTGCGTGACATTGGCGTCCATGACGTCGAGGAAATCTTCCGTCTTCTGATCGACGATCTTCGACACCTTGTTGAGACCGGACGCGACGACAAGAATGTCGACACCGCCGAATTTATCGACCGCGGCCTTGACGATTTTGTCGCAGTTTTCTTCCGAACTGGGGCGCAGCGCAACGATCTCGGTTTTGCCGCCTAATTTTTCGCACTCGGTCGCGACTTTCTTTAACTCGTCGGCTTTGCTCGCCGCCAGCACCACATTGGCGCCGGCGCCGGCCAAAGTCTTGGCGGATAGCGCGCCGAAGGCACCCGACGCACCAGTGATGATCGCGGTCTTACCCCTGATGTCGAACAGGCCGAGCGGGTTTTTCAGGAAGTCGTCACTCATGACACGCCCTCACGTTGGCGGCGCGGCAACCGCGACCAGGATGGTGCACACATCTTTGCCGCGGTTGATAATCTCGCGGTTTTCGTTCGGTGCGATGAAACAGGTGTCGCCTGCCTTGGCGACCGTCTCTTTGCCGCCAGCGATTACGGTCAGTTCGCCTTCCAGAACGTGATAAATCTTCTCCGGCGGTGACGCATCCGGGCCGGCGCCACCGCCGGGCTGGAAGTGCGAGATACCGAAAACCAGGGCTTGCGAGCCCCCCGTCTCCGCGCCGAAGATGCGCAGTGACTCGTATTTTCGGTGGTTAGGCGCTTCGTAAGGCTTTGCCTCGGAGAGTTTGCGGACGATCATCAGAATTTACTCCCCTTTTCGATACGGAATTTCTGCTTCGGATCGAGGATCGCGACCAAACGCACGATGCAGCCGTCGCCGCGATCCCAGTTCCAGGGGAAGTAGGCGAACGTGACCCGCTTGCCGGTAACCTTGTCGATGTCGCCGCCGACATTCTCGATGCCCATGATGCCGTTCTTGAACAAAATTCGGTGCACCGGTTCCCATTCCGGGAAATCGTCTTTCCAGTCACGCCCGCCCGACCATTCGCGATATTCCTCAGCGAGATGTGGATGCAGAGGACCGTTGCGCTGCGGGCCGATAGCGGTGGCGAGCGGATGATCGTTGGCCTGTGTATCGTGGCCGACAACCTTCACCTTCTTTTTCACGAACCATTCTCCGGCAGACGGGACGAAGCCTGGCGCGCGGCAGAAGTAATCTTCGCTATCTTCATAGAATTTGTGCCAGCCGGTGTTGACGATCACGACGTCGCGCGGACGCACGATCTTGCCGCAGGCTTCTTCCAGGTCGTCTCCAGTGATCGGCTCCCACTTTTTTTTGGGGATCGACACCACGATCCCGGATCCGAAGAAATGCGGTAGCGGAATTTCGTCGATGAAAGGCGTGCCCTGGATGACGTGGGCGGGCGCGTCGATGTGCGTTGTGTTGTGCATCGACGTCGTGATGCGCTGCGACAGCACCCCCGATTTCGCCATGTAGTGGATGCGCTCAATCTTGACGTCTTCGAAATATGGCCAGTTCGGGGATTGATAACCGAAGCGGTGGGACAGGTTATAGAACTCCAGTCCCATGCTGTTCTTGAGGTTTTCTTCTAACATTACGCCGCGAATTCGTTTGGCCACGGCATCCTCCCTTGTTCGCGCGTTGGCGCTTGTTGTCGAAACAATCCGCCGCCAATTATCAGGCGGCGGACGAATTCATATGGTTTTCCAGGGCGTTTTTGGTGGCGATCAGACGCTCGGCGATCAACGCCTGACGATTGGCGAAGCGCTGGCTCGGTACCGGCACGGAGATGGCGACGGCATTGCCGAGCGGATCGTGCAAGGCGACACCAACGGCGCAGATGCCGAGTGTGTGCTCTTCGCGGTCGTAAGCGACGCCACCACGGCGCGCGGCTTTGAGATCATTGAGTAACGTGTCGAGACGGGTAAGTGTCTTCGGGGTTCGCGCTTCATACGCGCGGCCAATCAGGGCTTCGATCGCCATATCCGACAGCTGCGCCAGATAGGCCTTGCCGTTCGCCGTGCAGTAGAGCGGAAAGGTGTCGCCGACCGCGGAGACTGCGCGCAGGCGCTGGGAGCCGATGACCTGATCGATGAAGACAAGATGATCTTTCTTCACGGTCGAGAGATCGACTGTTTCATGAAGTTCTTCTGAAAGCCGTTCCAGAAACGTCCGGGTCAGCGTCACGAAATCGCTGCGGACGGACGCGGCAAGCCGCAAAATCGTCGGCCCAAGCCGCACGCGACCATTTGGCGTCGCCGCGATGACCAGCTTCTCGGTCTCCAGCGCGGCGACGATGCGCTGGACCGTGGAGCGGGCGAGGTTCACGCGCTGCGCGATCTGCCCAAGGCTCAGGCCGGCATTTTCTTCTTCGAGCGCTCGCAGAATAGTCGCCGCGCGCGCGATCACCTGAACCTGGCTTTTATCGTTGGTGACCAGTCGACTCATGACGCCCCACCCGACCATTGCGCCAGCGATCTTTGCCGCCTTGCATCATGGTACACGTTAGCCCAAAATGCGGTACAGAAAAAAGTAAAATCTGCGGCTGGCGTTGCGCCCGCCGCCACGTTCGGGGGACAACGCCATGGTCAAAAAAATCGCCCTGGAAGAGCATTTTCTGGATCCCGCGACCGAGCCTTATTGGCGGCCAACCATGGTCGACGTCGCTCCGGCCAAGACGGCGCACCTTTTTGCGTGCCTCTCCGATTTCGGCGAACAGCGGCTGCAAATGATGGACAAGACCGGCATCGCGCGGGCGGTATTGTCGATCGCCGGGCCCGGCGTGCAGGCCGAACGGGATGCCACCGCGGCCATGCGCGCCGCGTGCGCATCGAACGATTTCCTTGCCAAGGAAGTGCAGAAGCGGCCTGACCGCTATTCCGGCTTTGCCCATCTCGCGATGCAGGATGCCAAAGCCGCTGCCGACGAACTCGAGCGCTGCGTGCGCGATCTGAAGTTCTGCGGCGCCATGATCAACGGGCACACCAACGGCAAATATCTCGACGATCGGTCCTACGACCCGTTCTGGGAACGCGCCGCGGCGTTGAACGCGCCGATCTACCTGCATCCGGCCGACCCGGTCGCTCCGTTGCCGGCGATAGCCGGCTATAACGTGCTGGCGCGGCCGATGTGGGGTTGGGGCGTGGAAACCGGCTCGCATGCGCTGCGCATCATCTGCGGCGGGGTCTTCCACCGTTACCCGAAAGCCAAGCTCGTGCTCGGCCACCTCGGCGAGACGTTGCCGTTCCAGCTCTGGCGCTTCGACAGCCGCTCGGCGCCCTATGGCTGGAATTTGCCGAAGCCACCGTCGCAATATCTCAAAGAGAACGTATGGGTGACGACTTCGGGCATGTATGATCTTCCGCCGGTGCGTTGCTCGCTCGATGCACTGGGGCGTGATCGCGTCATGTTCTCAGCCGACTATCCTTTCGATTGGCCAGGCTGCGAATTCCTCGACAGCGTGCCGCTCGATGAATCCTTGCGCGCGGATGTCGCCTACAACAACGCGGCGAAGCTGTTGGGGTTGGCGCAATAGCTTTTGCTGTCATCGTCCGCGAAGGCGGACGATCCAGCAATCACAATACTGTCGGTGTTTACTGGGTCCCCCCTTCGCGGGGACGACAGCAGAAATCACTTCACGTCGATCACCCGCACCGGCTTTCCGTCGAGCCAGGCGCGGATATCCTCGACCACGTCGGGAAAATATTTGCGGTAGTTCTGCTCGCTGACATAGCCGAGATGCGGTGTGATCACGACATTATCCATGTTGCGAAACGGATGATCGAGCGGCAATGGCTCGACGTCGAACACGTCGAGGCCCGCGCCGGCAATCGTGTTGTTTTGCAGCGCCGCGATCAGCGCCTTCTCGTCGACGATCGGGCCACGCGAGGTGTTGATCAGATAAGACGTCTTTTTCATCAGGCCGAGTTCCTTGGCGCCGACCAGGCCGCGCGAGCGATCGCTCAGCACAAGATGAATTGTGATGAAATCGGCATTGCGGAAGAGGTCTTCTTTCGCGACGAGATCTGCGCCCGCGGCCTTCGCCTTGTCCTCGGTCAGGTTCTGGCTCCAGGCGATGGTCTTCATGCCGAAGGCCTTGCCGACGGCCGCAGAACGCTGGCCGAGCTTGCCCAGACCGAGAATGCCAAGCGTCAGCCCTTCGAGGTCGCGGCCGACGGTCACCTGCCATGGCGCGCCGGCCTTCAGCCGCGCGTTTTCGAAGCCGATCCGGCGGCTGAGTTCCAGCATCAGCCCGAAGGCGATGCCGGTGGTCGGGCTCCCGAACGATCCGGTTCCGCAAACGGTGACGCCGCGTTCGGCGCAGGCCTTCACGTCGAAGGAATTGTTGCGGGCGCCGGTGGTGATCAGCAGCTTCAGGTCGGGGAGGGCTTCAATCACCTTGCGCGGGAAGGCGGTGCGCTCCCGCATGCCGACCACCACGGCAAATCCTTGCAGGGCCTTGATGACAGCGTCCGGCGCGCCGAGCGGCGCATTGAAGACCTTGATTTCAACGTCTTTGGAGATTGCCGACCAGTCGGCCATTTTCATCGCAACGTTCTGGTAGTCGTCCAGAATGGCGGCCCGAACCATGCCCATTGATGCTCCCTGCGTGCGCCCCGCTTTTAGCGGCGCGCCAATTTAGGGCGGGCAAATCGAAAAGATAGGGGGTGTCAGGCCATTTCCTGTGTCCCGGGCGCATGCGGCATCGCCATATTCGCGGCGTCATGCGCGGGCTTGACCCGCGCATCCATGATGAGCTGCCGCCGGCGAATGCCTTACGTGACAGCGGGGAGGTATGCGCAAGCTGCGCCGCGCTCGGGACACGGGTCACCCAGGGCACGCGCCGCGCCCGGGACGCGGATCACTGAGGAAACGCGCAACGCCAATATTTAGTGGCTAATCACTACGCCGGTGGAAGGCCGTGCTTGGCGCGCCAGGCCGGGCCAGGCCCGCGCATGTAGTGCAGTTCGGGCCGATAGGGGCGCACCGCGTCGCGGGTCAGTTCGCGCCAGAAGCTGGTGAAGAAGCCGCCGAAAACGGTGAAGGGGCGAGGCAGCAACGCAATGGCGGAACCCGAGAAAGCCAAAATGGCGCGACCCATGACACAGCTCCCACACCGACCGATTGCGGAGGTTCGGTCCAGCTATCCATTTGGTCGCCCGACCCGGCGACTAGGTTCATGGAGAGGGATGATGGCGTCACAGCGGTTAAAAACTGTTACCCGAACGGCATACGGGCGGCATTTTTACAATCAGCCTTTCCAGAGCTTTACTGATATTCGCCCGCTCAAATACCGGCTGTGCTTGCGCTTTCGGAGTTCCGCCGCTACATCAGCCCCGCATTTCCCGACAAAGCATGCGGCAGCGTGTGAGCGCGCGCGGGCGGATTCGGGCAGCAATCGCAGGGGTTTCGAAGCTTCGATGAACGGTCGTCAATTCATCTATCACATGCAGGGTCTCACCAAGACCTACCCGCCCGCCAAGAAGGTGCTGGATAACATCCATCTGTCCTTCTATCCCGACGCCAAGATCGGCGTGCTCGGGGTCAACGGGTCCGGCAAATCGACGCTGCTGCGGATCATGGCCGGCATCGACAAGGATTTCACCGGCGAAGGCTGGGTCGCCGAAGGCGCGCGTGTCGGCTACCTGGAGCAGGAACCGCAGCTCGATCCGAAAAAGACTGTGCGCGAGAACGTGATGGAAGGCGTCGCCGCCAAGAAGGCGCTGCTCGATCGTTACAACGAGATCGCGTCCAACTATTCCGACGAGACCGCCGAGGAGATGGCGAAACTTCAGGACCAGATCGACTCCAAGAACCTCTGGGACCTCGACAGCCAGGTTGACCTGGCGATGGACGCGTTGCGCTGCCCGGCCGACGATGCCGATATCGGCAAGCTGTCCGGCGGCGAGAAGCGCCGCGTCGCGCTCTGCCGATTATTGCTTGATCAGCCCGACCTGTTGCTGCTCGACGAGCCGACCAACCATCTCGACGCCGAAAGCGTGAACTGGCTGGAAGGTCACCTGCGCAACTATCCCGGTGCGATCCTGATCGTCACCCACGACCGCTACTTCCTCGACAATGTCACCGGCTGGATCCTCGAGCTCGATCACGGCCGCGGGATTCCCTACGAAGGCAACTACACCTCCTGGCTCCACCAGAAGCAGAAGCGGCTGGAGCAGGAAAGCCGCGAGGACGAGGCGCGCCAGCGCACGTTGCAGCGTGAGAGCGAGTGGATTTCATCCTCGCCGAAAGCGCGGCAGGCCAAGTCCAAGGCGCGCTATCAGCGCTACGAGGAACTGCTCAAAATCGCCAATGCCAAGCAGAATATGGTTGCGCAGATCACGATTCCCGTGGCCGAGCGGCTTGGGCAGAACGTGGTCGATTTCGACCATCTGACCAAGGGCTTTGGCGACAATCTGCTGATCGATGATCTGACCTTCAAATTGCCGCCGGGCGGCATCGTCGGCGTGATCGGCCCGAACGGCGCCGGCAAGACCACGCTGTTCAACGCCATCGCCGGCGCCCTTCCGCCGACCAGGGGGCGGATCGCATTCAACGGCCATGACATCACCCGCCTGCCGCCACATCGGCGCGCCCAGCTCGGCGTGTCGCGCACGTTCCAGATCACCAACCTGTTTCCGCGGCTCTCGGTCCGAGACAACATGGTGCTGGCCCTGCGCGGGCGATCGCCGAGAAAATTTTCGCTGTTCGGCAGACCCGACGTCGAT
>DAHUXA010000108.1 GCA_027307405.1 Hyphomicrobiales bacterium
ACGCGATTGGCGCGACCATGAGGTCGTCGCAATCGGGGCAGCGAACGGGAGTGGCGAAAGCGCGGAGGGCAGAGAGCCCCGTCCAATATTCCTGAAGATGCACGTCACGGCCTCCTTTTCTTCCCCCACCGTGGGTGCGACGTAGCGGCGTATCGTGGCAACGACGAGACGCTTTGATGAAACTGTGATGGCTGGAACATTGAACTTTTGCGACAGAATGTGACGTCGTTTCGCCGCTATTTGTGCTTCGGACAGCGATTATCGGAGTTCTCGGGACCGCAATGAGTAACGCGGGTGCGCTGCAGCGAACAAAGTTTCGACGAGTTTGGACAATGATCGCTCAAAAATAAAAAGGGACCGCCGGGAGCAGTCCCTACGGTTTGCCGAAAATTGGGGACACCCTGGTTAAGGGGATCGACATTCCGCGTGTGCAGCATCGTTCGCCGATCCGATTTGCTCTGTGAACTAGCTCACATTCGTCAGGGAATTTATTCTCGAGCGCTTGGCGGGCGCTGCGGTCCGCCGGCGACAATCACAGGCGCTCGTCCGTCTCCAGACAAATGTCCTCGAAACCGGGCAGCTGTTGGCGACGTTTCCAGAGGCAATTGTTTGCACCTTCATCCTCGGCATTGCGGGGCTCGTAGGAGGCCGGGACGGGTTTGGACGAAGGAGGATGGCGTTTTCAGAATAGTGAGGCGGTCCCAGTCGTAGCAGTTGTGGCTTCTGCCCAGCCGGCGACCGCCCCAAGCGGACAAGCCCCCCAAGCCCCCGCTTGGTCGCACTGTTAAACCTTGATTGGGATTACGGCTATAACCGCCGCGCAACAGTGGAGCGGAAACCGAACGTTTCACACTGGAACTTCGGTTTGTCGTCGGCAAAGCGCTGATGTGAATTTGGTGAGCGCGATGGGACTCGAACCCATGACCTACTGATTAAAAGTCAGTTGCTCTACCGCCTGAGCTACGCGCTCGTCACCTGGCGCATGATCATATCCGAAAACCAATACCGACCGATAATGGAGTCGCGGACAAGCTTTTCCGGATCAGGCGCTTCGGGGCTGTGTAGGGGTGCCCGCATGCCCGGTCAATAGCCGCATGCGACCTACATTAACTCGCGCAAGGCCCGCGATTTGCTAGACTAATGCCCGCGGCCCACGCCGCCCGGAGACTGCCATGCCGATCGTCAATCGCGTCGCCGACCTGCACCGAGAAATCACCGCCTGGAGGCACGATCTGCATGCCCATCCCGAACTGCTGTTCGACGTGCACCGCACGGCCGGCTCGGTTGCCGAGAAGCTCAAGGCCTTCGGTTGCGACGAGGTGGTGACCGGCCTCGGCCGCACAGGTGTCGTCGGCGTCATCCGCGGGCGTAAAGGCTCCTCGGGCAAGACGATCGGATTGCGTGCCGACATGGACGCGCTGCCGATCGAGGAGGCCAATAATCTTGCTTACAAGTCGACCGTGGCGGGCAAGATGCACGCCTGCGGCCATGACGGCCACACAGCCATGCTGCTCGGCGCCGCGCGCTATCTCACCGAGACACGCAATTTCTCAGGAACCGCGGTGGTTATTTTCCAGCCGGCGGAAGAGGGCGGCGGTGGCGGCAAGAAAATGGTGGACGACGGCCTGATGGACCGTTTCAGCATTGGCGAAGTCTACGGCATGCACAATTATCCCGGCATGCCGGTCGGCGCCTTTGGCATCCGTCCCGGGCCGATGATGGCGGCGGCGGATTCCCTCACCATCGATATCGAAGGCGTCGGCGCACATGCCGCGCGCCCGCATCTCGGCATCGATACGGTTCTGGTGGGCGCGCAGATCATCAACGCGCTCCAGTCGGTCGTCTCGCGCAACGTCGACCCGCTCAAATCGGCGGTCGTGTCGATCTGCATGTTTCGCGCTGGCAATACCGACAACGTCATTCCACAGACCGTGCAGCTGCGCGGTACTGCGCGCAGTCTCGCGGCCGACGTGCGTGATCTGCTGGAGAAGCGGCTCCCCGTGGTGGTCGAGAGCACTGCGGCGGCCTACGGGGCAAAAGCCAAGCTCACTTATCGTCGTGGTTATCCGGTGCTGGTCAATCACGAACGGGAGACCGAGTTCGCCGCGGCGGTCGCGAGCGCGATTGCCGGCCAGGATAAAGTCGATACCTCATTGCCGCCGATGATGGGTGCGGAAGATTTCTCGTTCATGCTCAACGCTCGGCCGGGCGCGTTCATCTGGGTGGGCAATGGCGACAGCGCGGGGCTGCATCACCCGGCCTATAATTTTAACGACGATGCGATTCCCTTCGGAACGTCGTATTGGGTGAAATTGGTCGAGACGGCGCTGGCCGCGTAGTCAATCGTTACTGGACCAGTTCGCCCGGCTTGGGTGCCGGAGCCGCGCGCGTCGCCTCGGCCATCGGCGCGCTTCGCCGCGTGATCGGCAGCAACTCGGTGACACGAGCCTCCAGGCTGCGCCAATAGGCGAATTCGTTGAGCCGCGTCCGCTCGATCACTGCAAGACCCACGGCTGCAATGAACGGCAGGCTCTGCACGATGAGTACAACGGCAAAAATATTGATCTCGCGGACTTCCTTGTAGTTGGTCCCGATCAGAACGACTGCACCAAGGATGAGCAAGCCCGCAAGCACTGCCTCCCAGAAGGCGTGGAAGTCGGTTGAGCGCCTCATGCCACCCTTGGAGGTGCGCACGAACGGCAAATGATCCTTGATGACCCCCAAGCTGACGGCACGCGCGACCGTCCATTGCACCGACATCGCGGCGAAAACAGAGCCGAGCAACTGGCCAGCACGAGGACGCACGCGCAGCTGATAGAGGGTTGCGAAATGCGCCACTGATATGATGAAGCTCACGATGATTGGTGCGGTCAGGATGCGATCCGGCACAGCAATATCGAGGAATGCCACCACCGGCACCCAGATGATATTGAGGATGGCAACTGCGACGCCGATGCTTTCCGCACCAAGCCAGTTGAGCCAGCCAAGCGCGAATTCGCGCTTCTGCTCACGGGTGAGCCGGCTCCCGCCCGGCAGGAATCGGCGCCAATGCTTCTTGAGAATCTGGAAACCGCCGTAGGCCCAGCGGTGCCTCTGCTTCTTGTAGGCCTCGAAGCTGTCCGGCAGCAGGCCGTGGCCATAACGTTTGTTGGTGTAGTGGGCCTGCCAGCCAAGCTCGAGCAGCGTGAGGCCAAGATCGGTGTCTTCGCAGATCGTGTCGCTCGACCACCCGCCGGCGGCCTCAATCGCTGAACGCCGTATGAGGCACATTGTGCCATGTGCGATAATCGCGTTGTTCTCATTCCGCTGCACCATGCCAATGTCGAAGAAGCCGGCGTATTCGCCATTCATGGCATGATGCATGACGCTGCGTTCACCATCGCGGTGGTCCTGCGGTGCTTGCACCAGCGCGACGTTCGGATCGTGGAACAGCGGGACCATGTCTTTCAGCCAGTCCGGCTGCACGACATAGTCGGCGTCGATGATACCAATCACCTCCGCATCGGCTGCAGTGTGGACGAGGGCAAGACGCAACGCGCCCGCCTTGAAGCCGGCGATGTCGTCGGCACGCACGAACTTGAAGCGTTCACCGAGGGTGCGGCAATGCTCTTCGATCGGCAACCATAGCGCCGGATCCGGCGTGTTGTTGATGACGACGATGCATTCGTAGTTTTGATAATCGAGCCGAGCGACTGCATCGAGCGTCTGCTTGAGCATCTCCGGCGGCTCGTTATGGGCCGGAATGTGAATCGAGACCTTCGGTACCGCGGCATCAGGTATGAGTGCCGGGCTAGCAACCAACCGAATGGGTTTGCGTCCGAATGCGACGGCTGCAATTTCCTCGATGCGCGCGAGCGCGATCACAATCAGCGGGATCAGCAGCAGGATTCCGAGGCCAAGCGCAAAGACGGCGCCTGGTACGAAATAATGTCCATTCCAGTAGCCGAACACTGCCGCAAACCAGGCACCCACGACATTTGCAGCACCAGCGAGCATGGCGACTTGCATCAGCGTCACTGTGCTCATCGCCAGCAGCGGTAACGACAACAGTACACTCACAAGAATGGCGATGGTCGCCAGACGCCAATGATCGGGGTCGGTGATCGGACCGGTCCATTCAAACTTTGGATGGCGGGACGCATCGAAGAGTCCCCAATAAGGACCGACACCACCCTCGAAAGTCTTCCAGGGCTGATCGATTGCTTCGACAATGTTGTAGTCCATGCCGTACGCCTCGGCGCGGCTCACAAAGTCGCGCAACACGACGGCCTGCTCGATCCGGCCAGGATTGGCATTGTGCATGTTGTAGCCGGCGCTCGGCCAGCCAAACTCGGCGATGACGATGCGCTTGCCGGGATAGGCCTGACGAAGTTTGTCGTAGATCAACACAGTCTGATCGACGGTCTGCGTCTCAGAGAAACCTTCCCAATAAGGAAGTATGTGCGCGGCGATATAATCGACGGCCGAGACCAGCTCGGGATGCTCGATCCACACGTGCCAGATTTCGCCCGTTGTTACCGGAACATTGGTTGAGCGCTTCACGCGCTGAATCATCTGGATGAGGTCGCTGGTCTTTTGCTCGCCGCGGAAGATCGTTTCGTTGCCGACGATAATTCCATTGATATTGCTGTGACGCTTGGCGAGGTCGATCACCGAACGGATTTCGCGGTCGTTGCGGTCCTGATTTTTGTCGATCCAGGCGCCGGCAGTAACTCGCAGTCCGAATTCGGATGCGATGCCGGGTACGAGCTCTACGCCGCCGGTCGCCGAATAAGTGCGGATCGCGCGCGTCAGCGGCGCCAGCGTTTTGAGATCGGCGCGAATTTGCGCAATGCGCGCCTTGTTGCCGGAATCCGGATGTGCCGAACCTTCAAAGGGTGCGTAGGAAACGCTCGCGAGTTGGCCGTCGAAGTTGGGGGCGCGAACATTGTCGCGCATTAATGCCCACAACCCGGCATGCACGCACGCCACAAGGGCGATCACGGCAGCTACGGTGCGCATAGAACTCAAAACCAAGTGGGGCTGGATGGCAGACCCTCGAACCCGTCCCCTGGGCTCAGCCGAAACTCCGTCTGCGATGATGCAGCGTAGCGCGGCGTTAGGTAGATATTCAAGTAACTACGTGACATGGCAAATCCTAGGCGCCCGCATGGCACCCTTAATAATTTTCCTTAACGGAAACGCGCGCTAGCGCTGGGTTGTTCCGCCGGAGGTTGCCGGGGGCGGTTGGATGGCGGCTTCCGCCGGGGTCGGCTCGAGGCCGGGATTAACCCAACAAGCATGTACCCGCCCGTTAAGGGTCTCCTGGGCCTTGGGATCGATGTTTCCCTGCCTGACCAGGCAGCGGAAGGTCGCCTGGATATGGGCGCTGGGGCAGCCGAAGCGGTCGTAAAGGTCGAGGTGGCGAAAGGCTGTATCGAGATCGTCGCGCCACAACAGGGTAACCACGCGGCGACCGAGCCAGACGCACTCCGGATTGCCGGCGGGGCCGGTCAGGAGGCGGGTGGCCTCGGCGATCTCGTCGATCTTTTTCTGCCCTTCCTTGACCGTATCGGCGGTTGGTTTTTGGGGCTCCGGGGGCTTGCCGTTGCCGCCGCTTTGCGCGAAGGCGGCCGGAATGGTGAGACCTAAGCCTGCTACGCAAAAGAGCACGGCAACAGACTGACGCAACTTGAGAGAAAAACGCATTGTCCCCGTCGGATGTTTGATCTTGGCCCCTACGCCCGTCCCTGAGCCCTTTTGTGCGACCTGATTGGGACGCTAATACGGCGGTAATTCACCTTGTAAATCCGCCCTTCGGTCAGACGGCGCCTTGAACGGAATTTGCGGCAAGAGAGCTTGGCCCCAACCGCGGAATTTTGTCCAGCGTAACTGTATTCCTTGCTTAAGGAGCGCCAACTTGGCAGGGGCGGTGTCGCACGATAAGCCGGTCGACGGCTATTGACGTCCAATTGGGTTTCCGATGCGCCACGCTTTCGTCTGCCTCGCCCTCACGGCGGTCGCTATAGCCGGGGTTTGGACCTGGCTTGGCAGTCCGGTGCTGTTGATGCCGTCCCAGTTCGGACGTGGCGAAAAGCTCTATTGCGTTTCCTACACGCCCTTCCGGGGAGGCCAGACGCCACTCGATCCGTCCGTCACGATCCCGGCCGCCCAAATCGAAGACGATCTCAAGCGTCTCGCTCAGGTGACGGATTGCGTGCGTACCTACTCGGTCGATTTTGGGCTCGATCAGATTGCCGGCATTGCGGCCAAACACGGCCTGACGGTTATGCAGGGCCTGTGGCTGTCGAGTAGCCCGATCAAGAGCCAGTATCAGATTGAGACAGCGGTCGCGCTAGCCAATAAATATCCCGGCACGATCCGTTCCGTGGTGGTAGGCAACGAGGTGTTGTTGCGCGGCGACATGACCGCAACCGACCTCGCCAACACGATCCGCGCGGTCAAGGCGCGTGTTCACGTGCCCGTCACATACGCCGACGTCTGGGAATTCTGGCTCCGCAATCACGACGTGGCGAACGCCGCCGATTTCATCACGATCCATATCCTCCCTTATTGGGAGGATTTCCCGATTCCCGCCGGCGATGCCGTCGCTCATGTGGAAGCAATCCGCCGTCAAGTCGTCAACGCGTTTCCCGGCAAGGAGGTGCTGATCGGAGAAGTCGGCTGGCCGAGCGCAGGTCGCATGCGCGAAGGCGCACTACCGTCGCCGGCAAACCAGGCGCGCGTCATCCGGGATGTGCTCGCTCTGAGCAAGCGGCAGAATTTCAATGTGAACATCATCGAGGCCTTCGACGAACCCTGGAAGCGCGCGCTCGAAGGAACGGTTGGCGGCCATTGGGGACTCTTCGATGCCACGACGCGCGCGCCAAAATTCGCCGGAGCGCAGGCAGTATCCAATCATCCGCTCTGGCTTTGGCAGGGCGCTGGCGGAATCCTGTTCGCAGTCATCGTATTCGGTGCGGCAATGACCGTTCGCACGAAAGACACCCCGCTTTCGTTCTGGCTCGCGGTCGGCGTGAATGCATTCGTCGGCGGCTCCCTGATCGGCTGGACAATTGAGAACATTCCAATCGAAAGTCTCGGGGTGGCCGGCTGGTCGCGGTCGCTGGCGCTTGCCGCAGTGGCTATCGCCGCGCCAATCGTGCTGAGCGTGGCGATCATGTGCTCGACTCCCGTTCCGGCATTCTTTCGGCTGTTCGGACCGAAAGACTATCGCGAGCGGAATCCACTCGCGCTTTCTACCGTGGCAATTCTGGTCGTCACGATGCTGCTGGCATTCGTGATCGCGTTCGGGCTGGTGTTCGATCCGCGCTACCGGGATTTTCCATTTACGCCGCTGACAGCGGCGATCGTGCCATTTCTGGTTCACGGTTTTATGGTGGCACGGGCAAAGGGCGTCCGTCCGGCGGCGGAAACTGCGGGTGCAGCCGTGCTCGCACTTTCGGTCGGCTACATCTCGATCAATGAAGGGTTTGCCAATTGGCAGTCGCTTTGGGTGTGCGCGGTCTTGGCCGGGCTTGCTTTCAATCTGGCTCGGGTGCGCGACGTGCCAGGCTGACGACGAGCAGGCCGGCGGCGAGAGAAGACAGGCCTGTATTGTAGAGTACGACGCCGCAGCACGCAGCAGCGAGCGCAGCCCCAAAAAGCAGCAGTGATGGACGTAATAGATTGAGTGCAGCAATTATCAAGGCGCACCATCCAAAAACTGAATATGTAAAGAGCGCGATGGTGACCTGACGCGTGACGCATAGCCACGTATTCAAACCGGCTTGGCAAGCGAGCCCGACCGTCGATTGCTCGACGGCGAGATAGCGCATGTAGAGCGCATAGCCGATCGAACAGAAGCCGACGATCAAAAACCAATTTGTCGCGCGCGCGTTGGGCAGAAACAACTTCATGAAATTAGTATGACGTTACGCCGATGCGGCGACAATCATGGTTGGGTAATCTGCTCGCCGTCAAATCTCACCGCCTTGCAGGCCGTCCGGGCGGCGGCGAAATGGGCACACAAGCCGGCGGCCGCAACGCTGTTCGGCAAGGGTCCAACCACCAGCCGATAACCCGTGCTGGCGGGACGAGGATCGCGGACAGCAAGCGGATACATCCCGCTCAGCAGCGGCCCGAAATGGGCTTTCACCGTGGTCCAACGCTGTCGAACGTTGTCTATGGTGGCGCCACCGCCGAGATCCAGCCCGAACTCGCTTTGTTTGGCGGGCAGCGAATCAGCATCGGCCGCCGGCGCAGCCGCAACGCGAGCCTGCGGCAGCGGAATCGATTGCGTGGTCACCGTGTCAGCTTTGGGCGGGGGCGTGGCGGCCGCAATCGAGCCGGTTGTCGCACCGCCCGGATTTGATGGTGCGGCGGTCGTTGGAGCGGCGGGAGCCGGAGGCGTCGCTTTGGCGGCGAGGGCGGCCGTCGTCGCAGCCGCCTGCGCAGCTGCCTGTTTTTTGACGGTACCGGTCAGGTCATCGAGGCTGCTTTCGAGCAGCGCGATCCGCCCTACCAGCCGGTCGCGTTCAACGATCAGCCCGCGTATCTGCGCGGCCAAAAGCTGCGTTTCGGACTCCAATTGCGACACGCGCGGCGGCATCCGTGCGATCGCAGACGACTCGTTGATAGCGAAGATGCGCCGCAGGCGCTCGTTCGCGGTTTCAGTTTGGGTTGTAATCGCAAGGATTGTCAGGGCGACGGCCGTGAGGCCACCCCAACCGCACAGCCACAAAAGCGAGTTAAGTTCGCGATGGCGTCTGCGAGGGTCGCGCAAGTCGGATTCCAGCGGCGTCTGTTCGATCGCCATGGGCTCCTCGATGGGCGAATCATTGAAAACATTAGCAGAATCCGGCAAATCTCGCTTTCACCCTGGTTTGAAAGGATTTTTGCGCCGGCCTTTTGCCAGTCGGCCGGCTGAGCTATGGGATGCGGCGAACCCTAGGAAAAGCCTGAGCTCCACCATAATGCCTGGTCGAACATGCCTTGCGATCGTACTCGCGGCCGGCGAAGGCACGCGCATGCGATCGCTTATGCCAAAGGTGTTGCACCAGCTTGGCGGCTGTTCGGTGCTCGCACACGTGGTGAAGGCTGCGCGAGCTGCGGGGACAGATGAACTCGCGGTGGTCGTCGGGCCTGGCCAGGAGACGGTAGCGGCGGAGGCGCGCGAGCGCGCACCCCAGGTACAGATCTTCGAGCAACATGAGCGTCGCGGGACTGCACACGCTGTTCTGTCGGCCCGCAAGGCCATCGCCCACGGCGCCGACGATATTCTGGTGATGTTTGGCGATACCCCATTGGTGCAGACCGAGACGCTTTCGAAATTGCGTGGCGCTCTTGCCCAGGGTGCGGCCGTGGCAGTACTCGGGTTCAAGCCGGTCAATCCCGAGGGTTACGGTCGGCTCGTCATGCACGACCGCGAACTTATGGCTATCCGTGAGGAGCGTGATGCTACGCCCGAAGAGCGCAAGATCGGCCTGTGCAACGGTGGTCTGATGGCGCTCGCTGGTGAGCAAGCTCTCGCCATCCTCGCTCGTATCGGAAATACGAACGCCAAAGGCGAATATTATCTCACCGACGCCGTTGCCATTGCCCGCGATATGGGCTTGAAGGCAGTGGCGATCGAAACCTCGGAGGACGACGTGCGCGGCATCAACACCAAGGTGCAGCTCGCTGAAGCCGAAGCCGTGCTGCAACGGCGGTTGCGTCTGGCGGCACTCGAGGCCGGCGTCACCATGACCGCACCGGACACTGTGTATTTGTCTGCCGATACCAAATTCGGAAAGGATGTAACGATCGAGCCGAGTGTGGTGATCGGTCCGGGCGTCACGATTGAGGATGGCGCGACGATCCGCTCATTTTCTCACCTTGAAGGTGCGCACGTCGGCAAGGGCGCGCGCGTCGGTCCATTCGCGCGGCTGCGGCCCGGCGCAGATCTTGGCAAGGATGTGCACATCGGCAATTTCGTCGAGGTGAAGGAGGCCAAGATCGAAGCAGGCGCCAAGGCCAATCATCTTGCTTACATCGGCGACGCGCGCGTAGGCGAGGGCGCCAATGTCGGCGCCGGCACCATCACCTGCAACTACGACGGCGTCGCAAAGCACCGCACGGACATCGGCAAGGGCGCCTTTATCGGTTCGAATTCCGCGCTGGTCGCGCCGGTCAAGATCGGTGACGGCGCCTATATCGGCGCCGGAACTGTAGTAACCAAAGATGTGCCCGCCGGAGCGCTGGCGATCGCGCGCGCAAAACAGACGGTTAAGGAAGGCTGGGCAAAACGCTTGCGGAAGGTGAAAGCCTTAGGCAAGAACCTGTCCGGAAAGAAGCCGAAAAAGTCGTCCTGAGCGCGGGCGCGCAAAGCGACTCTGTCACACGCCGAAATGCGTTGTGATTTCCTTGAGCCAGCTGGCGACGGCTAAACCACAAGTGATGGGCAAAGGGGCCATCCGGGCGGATGTGCGGGATCGTCGGAATTTTGGGTAGCAAGCCCGTTGCGGGCCAGCTGGTCGATGCGCTCAAGCGCCTCGAATACCGCGGCTACGATTCCGCGGGCGTCGCCACGCTCGACCATGGTGTACTCGGCCGTCGGCGCGCCGAAGGCAAGCTCCGCGCGCTCGAGACGCGCCTCGAGCGTGAGCCGCTCGGCGGCACGATCGGCATTGGCCACACGCGCTGGGCGACACATGGGCGGCCGACCGAGGACAACGCCCACCCGCACGCAACCGATCTCGTCGCGGTGGTGCATAACGGGATCATCGAGAATTTCCGTGAGTTGCGCGAGCGGCTGACGAGGGACGGCTGCAAATTCGTCAGCGACACGGATACGGAAGCGGTCGCGCACCTGGTCACGCAGGAAATGAAGAGCGGCGAGTCACCGGCCGATGCCGTGGCCGCCACACTCAAGCAATTGCGCGGCGCGTTCGCTCTCGCCTTTCTTTTCACCGGCAAGGACGATCTGTTGATCGGCGCGCGCAAGGGGTCGCCGCTTGCTGTCGGTTACGGCAAGGGCGAGATGTATCTCGGCTCCGACGCGATCGCATTGGCGCCGTTCACGGATACCCTCAGCTATCTCGAAGATGGCGACTGGGCGGTGCTCACCCGCAATGGCGTCGAGATCCGCGACGATCAGGGCCGCAAGGTTGAACGTCCGATCGTGAAGTCAACGGCTTCGGCGCAATTGGTCGATAAGGGTAACCATAAGCACTTCATGGCCAAGGAAATCCACGAGCAGCCAGAAGTGGTCGGCCACACCCTTGCTCACTACATCGACATGGTGAATGAGCGGGTGGCGTTGCCGGGGAAGCTTCCGTTCGACTGGAAAAAACTGAAACGACTCTCGATCTCGGCGTGCGGTACCGCGTTTTACGCGGGGCTGGTCGCGAAATACTGGTTCGAGCGTTTCGCAAAGTTGTCGGTGGAGATCGATATCGCTTCCGAATTTCGCTATCGCGGCGCACCGCTCGAGCCCGGGGACCTCGCCATCTTCATTTCGCAATCCGGCGAAACAGCCGACACGCTTGCAACGCTGCGCTACGCGAAGGAAAACAAGCAGCACGTTCTTTCCGTAGTCAATGTGCCGACATCGACGATCGCACGTGAAAGCGACGTGGTCATGCCGACGCTCGCAGGCCCTGAGATTGGGGTTGCGTCCACCAAAGCCTTCACCTGCCAACTCGCAGTGCTTGCATGTCTTGCCCTCGCCGCGGGGCGCGCGCGTGGCGAACTGAAAGAGGCCGATGAGCAAAAGCTTGTGCGTGCGCTGATCGAAACACCGAGGCTGATGGCTGCTGCGCTAACGCTTGAACCTCAGATCGAAAAGCTCGCGCAAAACCTCGCCAAGGCGCGCGACGTGCTGTACCTCGGCCGCGGAACGAGCTTTCCGATCGCGCTGGAGGGCGCACTCAAACTCAAGGAAATCTCCTACATCCATGCTGAGGGCTACGCGGCCGGCGAACTCAAGCATGGGCCAATTGCGCTGATCGACGAGACTATGCCGGTGATCGTGATTGCGCCCCACGACCGCGTGTTCGAGAAGACGGTCTCAAACATGCAGGAAGTCGCTGCGCGCGGTGGTAAGATTATCCTTGTGACCGACCCTCAGGGTGCCAAGGAAGCTACAATCGAGTCCATGGAGACGTTGTCGCTGCCGGATATGGCCTCAGCGGTAACGCCGTTGGTCTACGCCATTCCCGTGCAGCTGATCGCCTATCACACTGCTGCCGCTATAGGCACCGACGTCGACCAGCCGCGCAACCTCGCGAAATCGGTCACCGTGGAATAGACTAGCTTCATGTCAGAATTCGAAGAGACACCGGGCGAAGCGATAGCCGCCGACGTGGTGAGGGTCGTCCCCCAGACCAGCGTCGCCAGCCGCCTCCGCAATTATTTCTTGACCGGTCTGGTGGTCGCCGGCCCGCTGGCAATCACTGCCTGGCTGATCTGGTCGATCGTCACATGGGTCGACGATTTCGTGCGGCCGCTTATCCCGCCGGCATATAGACCGGAAAGTTATCTCCCGTGGCCAATTCCGGGGACCGGCCTCATCGTCGCCATCGTGGCGCTCACGCTACTTGGGTTCCTGA
>DAHUXA010000109.1 GCA_027307405.1 Hyphomicrobiales bacterium
GCGTTGTTCGCGCCGAAAGGCACGCCGAAAGCGATTATCGACAAGCTCGCCGAAGCCCTCAACAAAGGCCTCAACGAGGAGGCCGTGCAGAAACGGCTGGCCGATCTTGGCGCCGAAATCGCTGAGCCTAACCGCCGCGGACCAAAGGCATTGGCCGATCTGGTAAGGAGTGAAGTTGCCCGGCTGACACCAATCCTGAAAGCTGCGACCGCCAAATAGACTCCTGGGGGACTCACAAGGCAGTCATCGGCGGCCCATTCTGCGCCGGTTGGCGCGCACCCGGCGGCGGTAAAGTTTGTAATTCTTTCGCGTGGCGACCTGCACGCTGCCGCCACTTGCCATGGTGGTCAGAGCGGCCCAATTGGCCTCGCCAAGGGTCATATATTTTTCAGACACCATGCGCCAAGCTTCGAACGCAGCCGGTAGGCCACCCGCTGCCAATCGCATCATGCGCAAAGCCATAACGACTTGGATGTCGCGCCCAAAACGGGCGGCCTCGAACCATGCAGGTATACCGTTAAGCAAGCGACCTCCGTTCTCCCAGCCCTAGAACCCGCCAGGTTGAAAGAGTGTTCCGGGATTACGCCGAAAGAGCTGATTGCCGCCGTCAAGAAAAGTTTGAGTTGAGTCCACGCTCGATCATGACAGTCGAAATGTGCTTGCGCTCGAACTGATATTCGCGGTGAAGGAACTCAGACCCGTCCACCGCATTAACGCAGTGGCAGGAGGCAAGCCATGGCGAAAACCTTTACCCGCAAGGCCAAACACGCAATTGCCGGCGCTGCACAGCGCGGCGCCAAGAATGTCAAAGCAGTTGCTGGCGAAGCCCTCGGGGCCGCAGCGATAGCGGCGACCGATATAGTATTGCAACGGACCGCGGCTGCACTCGGCAGCGGACGAGACCAGCTGAGGCGGTCGAGGCCAGCGGTCAAGCGGGCCGCTAGTCGCGTCGTCACTAACAGCGTCAACAAAGCGGGCCCCCGCAAGCGCCGGCCGCGCCGCAAACCCACGCGTGCCGCGCGCAAGACCAAGCGACGTGCCCGCTAGTTGGGCGTGCGCGCGGCGAATAATCGGGCTATAATAGCTATTAGTAGTCAAAGGAACCGCGGTGAGCCAGTGTACATCGCCGCCGGAGGCGTGCTCTAGCAATGAAACAGGAAGACCCAGCTCCCGTGAGTATTGTGGCGTTGCGTGCGGATGCTTATTCGCCGGATCGAAAGTCCGTGATCATTTCATTGACGACCAAATTCTCGACTGCCGAACGAAAATACGCGGTGCCGTTGGTCTGTCTGCATGATCTGATTGTGGACCTGCAACGGCTGAATGCCGAGAGCGAGGCCAGCACAGCTGAGCCTGTTCCTGAGCCAACGGTTACTCCCGCAGTCGCCGATTAGTTTTCGTTGTCGTCCTTCAAAATCCTACCGACGCAGCAAGCAGCTGCTTTATCGCTCTACCTTTGTATCATCGGAGGAGCGGTGTGCGTGGGCGCTGAAATCGAGGTCACACCGAAATTAAAGAAAGAAAATATGAGATTTTTACTCGCTTAGGGGAGTACAGATTTACGTTATGGGCCAATACTTCCATTTCTTGACGGAAGATTCCACCCTATTGGGGATGACGTTCCAAAATTGGATGCCGCTTATCGCCGTATTCATGATTGTTTGGGTAAGCGCATTGACATCAAAACTATAGGCGCCCATTGCGGCGGGTACGCGCGGTCAGTGTGGAGGTCCGTAACCCAGTCGGCGCACGTCACTCCGCCGCCTGCTCCGTCGGCAACCGATAGTCCTTGAATTGCTGCCGCAGCGTAAGCTTCTGGATCTTGCCGGTCGCCGTGTGCGGGATTTCGTCGACGAACACAACGTCGTCCGGCATCCACCACTTTGCAATCTTGCCCTGCATGAAGCCGAGGATGTCTTCCTTGGTGGTGCTCTCGCCCTTCTTGAGGACGATCACCAATAGCGGCCGTTCGTCCCATTTCGGATGTGACACGCCGATGACTGCGGCTTCAGCGACCTTGGGATGACCGACCGCCAGGTTTTCGAGATCGATCGATGAAATCCACTCGCCGCCCGACTTGATGACGTCCTTGGCTCGGTCGGTGATCTGCATATAACCATAGCGATCCATGGTCGCGACGTCGCCAGTGTCGAACCAGCCATCCTTTTCGAAGACCGGATCGCCTTCGACTTTGTAGTAGCTTCTTGCCACCGCCGGTCCACGCACTTTCAGGCGGCCGAACGTCTTGCCATCCCATGGCAGTGGCTTGCCGCTGTCGTCGGTGATTTTCATTTCCACGCCGAACGGCGGATGACCCTGCTTCATTTCCACGTCGAGCCTCGCTTCTCCGGTAAGCGCTGCATATTCCGGTTTCATGGTGCAGAGTGAGCCGAGTGGACTCATTTCCGTCATGCCCCAGGCGTGGACGACTTCAACGTCGTACTTGTCCTGGAATGTCTTCGTCATGGCGCGCGGGCAGGCTGAGCCGCCGATCACAACGCGCTTCAAGTGGGGCAGCTTGCCGCCGGTTTTTTCCAGGTCGTGCAGCAACATTAGCCACACCGTCGGCACGGCGGCGGTGAACGAGACTTTATAGGTATTGAGCAATTCGTAGATCGACGGGCCGTCGAGCTTTGCGCCTGGCATCACCATCGTTGCGCCGACCATCGGCGTGGAGAAGGCGAGGGACCAGCCATTGGCGTGGAACAGCGGTACGACCGGCAATACGACGTCGCGCGACGACAGACCCTTGCAGTCCGGCATTGCCGCCATGAAAGCGTGCAACACATTGGAGCGGTGCGAATAGACCACGCCCTTCGGATGCCCGGTGGTTCCGGATGTGTAACACATGCCGGCCGCGGTATTTTCGTCGAACGTCTTCCAGGCAAAGTCGCCGTCGACTTCGCCGATCCAGTCCTCGTAGGCGACCGCGTTCTTCAGCGTGGTCTTTGGCATATGCGCAGCATCGGTTAGGACAATGTAGCGCTCGATTGTCGACAGCTTGTCGGCGATCTTTTCCAGCAACGGCACGAAAGTGAGATCGGTGATCATCACCCTGTCGCCGGCATGATTGATGATCCAGGCAATCTGTTCGGGGAACAAACGCGGGTTGACGGTGTGATAGACGGCGCCAATGCCGAGGATTCCGTACCAAGCCTCCAAATGACGCCAGGTGTTCCAGGCGAGTGTTGCCACCCGGTCGCCCAACTTGATGCCGTCCTTCTCCAGCCGCTGCGCAACCTTCAGTGCGCGAGCGCGGATGTCGGCATAGTTGGTCGTATGGATTGGGCCCTCGATTGAGCGCGTGATGACCTTGCGCTCGCCGTGAAACGTGGCGGCATGGTCGATGATGCGATGGCACAACAATGGCCAATTCTGCATCAGGCCGAGCATGGCATTCCCCTCCCGATTATTGAGCTTCTTGGACCGGCGCCCCTCGCCGGTCAGGGATAAGTTAGCTGGCGGGTTGGGCGGCGCAACGGTTTCGTTATGGAGTTACGACGCAGCGGCCGTTTCGGCTTCACCGGGCCCCCTGTATAAATGCCGTAATTTCGGCCAAAATCGCACACCATGCGGCTATTGATTGCGTTCTTGTGGCTGGCTGCCGCTGGCTGCGGCATTGCAGCCGCCGAGACCGTGCCGCTGCCCAGGCCGCGTCCGCCGTTGTGGGTCGAACCGCAATCCTTCCGCGAAGCCGCCGGCGCTGATTTCAATTCCGTTGACGTCACGAGCGCGCCCACCGACTGCGACCAGCGCCTTCAGGCGGCCGCTGTCATCGAACCGATACCGCGGCTGATCGGTCCGGATGCTTGCGGCGGCGACGACATGGTCCGGCTCAAGGCGGTGACGCTTGCTGGCGGCACACATATCGAACTCAAACCGGCGCCGGTGCTGCGCTGCACGTTTGCCGAATCCGTCGCCAGCTGGGTGCGTGACGAAGCGGCGCCGCGAGCCGGCAAATTCGGCTCGGTTCTGAGCGCGGTTGAGACCTACGATGATTTCGAATGCCGCGGCCGCAACCGGGTGGCCGGCGCCAAGCTCAGCGAGCACGGCAAAGGCAACGCGGTCGATGTGCGCGCGTTTGTACTCGCTGACGGCCGCGCTCTCGGTCTTACGGATGTGACTGTCGCCAAGGAATTCCGGAACGAAATACGTGAGAGTGCGTGCCACCGTTTCACCACCGTGCTTGGGCCCGGTTCCGACAGCCATCATGAAGCGCATATCCATCTCGATCTTGCCGAGCGTCGCCAGGGCTACCGCATGTGCCAATGGGACGTACGTGAACCATCGGTGACCGAGGTCGCTGCTCGCGTGCCCCTGCCGACACCGCGGCCGGCAATACCGGGCGCTGCCGCCAATCATGAGCGGAAGTTATAATTGTCGGTGCGCGATGTGGCGCCAAAATACAAACGGCGCCACGAGGGCGCCGTTTTCAAATCATAGCGCTCAAGTTCAGCGGAAAGGCGTGGCGGTCGATGCCACCCGCGGATTGGTGGGGGAGTCGCCCTGATGCGGAGCCAGCACGACAACCACCGTGCCAGGCTTCACGCGCTTGTACAGGTCGATGACGTCCTCGTTGGTCAGGCGAATGCAGCCCGAGGAAATCGCCTCGCCGATATATTCCGGCTGGTTCGTGCCGTGAATGCGATAGAGGGTGTCCTTGTTGCCCTCATAAAGATACATGGCGCGTGCGCCCATCGGATTTTGCGGGCCCGGGCTGACATAGTTAGGCACGTCCATGCGTTTCTTGATTTCGTCGGTTGGTGTCCATGACGGCCACTCTGTCATGCGACCGATTTTGGCAACGCCCGACCACGCCAGCGCTTCTTCGCCGACCGTGACGCCGTAGCGGATCGCTTTGCCATCGGGCAGCACGTAATAGAGATAGCGCGCGTCGGAATCGATCAGGATCGTGCCGGGCGCTTCCCTGCGGTGATATTCGACGATATGCCGCTTGTAGGGTTCGGGAATTGTCGCCTTTTCGTAAGGGGCGGCCGCCAGCAATTTCTTGTCGCGCGGGGTCAGGTTCGCTTCCGATGCCGGTTCGATTGTCGATTGCATGCAACCGCCAAGTACAACGCCGGCGCTGAACAGGACCAGCAACAACCCCTTGATCGCCATTTTATTTCTCTTTCCCGGCGCCGCGTGGCGCCCGCAACCAATTGCTCTTACGCAGCAATTAACCGAAAAACCCTTGCCATTGCCACGATTTCCCTCGCTTCCACAGTCACCTTCCTGTGTACCTGTGGCAGGAATGCCGCACTGCACCGTGCGTCATCATGGCGAAAACGACTTTGCCTCCAAGACCTTAAGGTGGGGTTTACCATGGCTGCGCCTATACTGACCGAGTGGGGATCGGAACCGGCGGACCGCAGCAAATGTCACAAGACCATACGATTTGCCGCTCAATTCCGCCCCAGTGATTCACCACATTGAGCCCATGGGGACAACGCAAGGAAGGATTGGAGTTTAGAAATATGAGTGTGAAAGCAACGGAGCAAAAGCAAGACTCCGCCCGGCAATACACCAACCTCGACAACCGCTACGGCAAGATCGGGATTTCGGCAGTCGCAGCTGCGTTGCGCCATCAGGGCGAGCAGCGTAACTCGGTCGAGACCCATTTCGACCCTTACGATCGAGACTAGCGGCTCGCGCGCCGGCTGCGGCGTAACATACGGACCGGCTCCCGACATTCATCACCGCCACGACCTGTGACGCGGCCGCTACCACGGCCGCGTCACAGGTATTTATATCTTGCGCAAATCTGCGCGATCGGGTCATGAGAGAAGATCGGGCCGCCGCATGATCTTGGATAGGTCATGCGCAAGATGGTGACTGCATGCTTTCGGTCTATGTGCCGCTCGGCACGACCCTTGAACGAATTACCGTCGAGCCCGGTTCGCTGCCACCGGAAGAAGCGGTGTGGATCGATATGGTCACGCCGACGGTGCAAGAAGACAAGATGGTCGAGAAGCTGCTCGGCATCGCGGTCCCGACGCGTGAAGAAATGCAGGAGATCGAGGTCTCCAGCCGCCTCTACGTAGAGAATGGCGCGCGCTATATGACAGCGACACTCATGTGTCGGTCGGATACGGCAACTCCCAAAACTACGCCGGTCACCTTCATTCTTTCGGGCCATAAGCTGGCGACCGTGCGTTACGACGATCCGCGGCCATTCGCGATTGTCGAGCACAAGCTGGCTCGGTCGTGCCCGGCCAAAGTGAACGGCGAGCTCGTACTGATGGACCTGCTCGATGCCGTGATTGACCGTTCCGCCGACATCTTGGAGCGCATCGGCGCCGAGGTCGATCAAATCTCCCATTCGATCTTCGAGCCTGAGGAAGAGGTCGAACCGCCTTCCTACAAGGATGTGCTCAAGGCGCTTGGCCGCAAGGGTGATCTGACGTCCAAGGTCCGCGAAAGTCTGGTGTCGATCGGGCGTCTATTGCTGTTTCTCGCCAACGAAGCGGAAGGCATGAAATGGCCCAAGGATGCACGGGCTCATCTCCAGTCGATGCGGCGCGATACCGCCTCGTTGTCGGACCACGCAACGTACCTCGCCAACAAGATCACGTTCCTGCTCGACGCGATGCTCGGCGTGGTCAATCTCGAACAGAACGCCATTATCAAGATTTTCTCGATTGCGGCGGTGATTTTCATGCCGCCGACGCTGGTCGCCTCGATCTACGGCATGAACTTCCACAAGGGGATGATCGAGCTTGAATGGGACTTCGGTTACCCCTTTGCGTTGATACTAATGGTGCTCGCTGCCGTGCTGCCGATCGTTTACTTCAAATGGAAGAAGTGGCTGTGACGGCGGCCTGAAAGCAGTTGCGGCGCTTGGCAATTCCGATCATCGCTACACTGCGTTCATCCCTGCGCACAAACACGGCGTCATGCCTGGGCTTGTCCTGGGCATCCACGTCTTAGTGACCTCGCCGATCAAAAGACGTGGATGGCCGGGACGAGCCCGGCCATGACGATGGGCAGCGCTCTCCGCAGCGCGCCGCGAAAGCGGGGATCCATCACTTCGCGCATAAGAACTGGATGTCCGCTTGCGCGGGGATGAGGGGAAGTTTTGGCGCAGCGCCACACGCTCGGCGTCTGCGGCCTCACACATGCTGGCCGCCATTGATGTGAATTTCGGCGCCGTTCACGTATGAGCTCGTGTCGGTGCACAGCACGTAGATAATCTTGGCGACTTCGTCGGGTGTGCCGAGCCGATGCATCGGTATTTGTTCGACGATCTTCTCAGTTCCGGGAGAAAGCATGACGGTGTCGATCTCGCCCGGCGCAATGGCGTTGACGCGGATGCCCAGCCGGCCGAAGTCGCCCGCCATTTCGCGGGTGAGCGCAGCGAGTGCCGCCTTCGAGGTTGAATAGGCGGCGCCGGCAAACGGATGCACGCGTGAGCCGGCGATCGACGTCACGTTCACAACAGAGCCCTTTGCGGCCCTGAGCTCCTCCATTAGTCCGCGTGCCAGCATGATCGGCGCAAAGAAGTTCACCTGGAATACGTGATGCCAGTCATCGTTGCTTGTGTTGAGCGTGTTTAGTCGCTTGCCGTCGTTGGCTTTGGGTGAGATTGCAGCGTTGTTGACGAGCGCATGCAATTCCTGGTGGTCGAGTCGGCGTTTGATTTCCGCGATCGCCTCGTTGGTGTTGCTTTCGTCGGCGAGATCGACCTGGATGTGATCCTCGGGGCCAGCTTCCCAGGGGCAATTTTCCGGAAACGGATGACGCGAACAGGTAATCACGCGCCAGCCGGCTGCTGAGAAGCGCTTGACCGTCGCATGGCCGATACCGCGGCTTGCTCCAGTAAGGAGCAGCGTGCGACGCGGCTGGTTCGTTTGCGAGTTCGGCATGCCGTCTCTGGAATGGTTCTAGCGTGTGATCGTCAACTTTGATGCTAGCTCACGGATAGAGCCGCGTCTTGTTCCAAGGTGCGCTAGGGTGATCGCGCTTGAACTCGATGCGATCGTGCAGGCGGAACGGGCGTTCCTGCCAGAACTCGATCGAGAGCGGCACAATCCGATAGCCTGACCAGTTCGGCGGGCGCGGCACGTCGCCGATTGCGTATTTGGCCGCGTAAACGGCAACCGCCTTTTCGAAGGCAAGCCGGGTCTCGAGCGGGGCCGACTGTTTGCTTGCCCAGGCTCCGATCTGCGCCTGCTTGGGACGCGAGGCGAAATAGGCATCGGCCTCGGCATCAGTGACCCGTTCAACGGAACCGCGAACGCGCACCTGCCGGTTCACCGACTTCCAATGGAACACCAGCGCTGCCTGGGGCTGCGCGTCCAATTCCTGCCCTTTTTTGCTGTCCATGTTTGTGTAGAAGACGAATCCGCGCTCATCGACGCCCTTGAGCAGCACCATCCGCGCGTTGGGGAGGCCGTCAGAATCGACGGTGGCGAGTGTCATGGCGGTCGGATCACGTGGTTCGGTGGCTGTCGCCTCTGACAGCCAGGCGGTAAATAGCCGCAAAGGCTCGTCGGCGGTGGTGAAATCACCAGTCGTTAACCAACTCGGGTGTTGAATCGGTGCCGTGTCGGACATCTGCTGGGGTGCTTCGCGTGGCCGGTACCTGTCAATATCGTCGCCTTTATAATGGATGCGCGCGTCCGCGCCTATGGCGCAGCGTAACGGTTACAAGCGCACTCGCATTGTCGTTGTGCGGCGGTGGTTGCAGCCTGTCCGGTCAGTTCGACTCTTTATTCGGCGATAAGTCCGACCCCACGAGTTCGATCACGTCTACCCCCGACACGAAGGAAGTAGTCCAACTGCCGCCCGCCGCAGACCTCGCCTATGCGCGAGCCGCAGTCAGTGCGGTGCTCAGCCGCGGCGAGAAGGACACCAGCATGCCTTGGGAAAATCCGGGCACCGGCGCGCGCGGTACCATTACTCCGATCGCTTCCGCCTATACGATGGACGGACAGACCTGCCGCGATTTCCTGGCGAGCTTCGTGTCCGGCAGCTCGCAGTCTTGGCTGCAGGGTGAAGCCTGCAAGCAACAGCGGGGCGCTTGGGAAGTGCGCACGCTCAAGCCGTGGAAACGGTCGTAAATCGTTTCCGCTCATCCCTGCACAAGCGGGGATTCAGAGCCCTAAATTGCTGATCTTGCAAACGCGGCCTTGGTTTCCCGCTTGCGCGGGAATGAACGGAGTGCGGCAATCGCGTTGCATCTGTCGTCCCGGAACCCCACATTGTTGCTGTCGAGTCGCTCGCATTCAGCGGGCAGGGGATTCACGGGAGTTTGGATAAGATGCGCGACCCCTACGAGATCCTGGGGGTTTCCAAGGGTGCGAGCGAGGCCGATATCAAGAGTGCATATCGGCGCCTCGCCAAAAAGCTGCACCCCGATGCCAACAAGCACGATCCAAAGGCAGCCACGCGCTTCGCCGAGCTTAATGCCGCTTACGAGATCGTCGGCGACGGCGACAAGCGCAAAGCCTTCGACCGCGGCGAGATCGACGCTGAAGGCAAGCCGCGCTTCCAGGGCTTTGAAGGTTACGGCGCGCAACCGGGCGGCGGATACAGCCCGGGGGGTGGCGCGCAATTCGAGAGCTTCAGCTTCGGCCCCGATGGCTTCCGACGTTCAGGCAGCGGCGGGGGCGGCGCGGGCTTTGAGGATCTTTTGCGTGGGATGTTCAGTGGCCGTGGCGGTGCATCACGGGGTTTCGGCTCGCAGTTCGAGACGGAGGATTTTGCCGCGGCAACAGGTGCCGGGCAGGACCTACACGCGTCGCTGACGATCACGCTCGCCGATGCTGCCAAGGGCACCAAGACGCGCGTGCATCTGCCGACCGGCAAGGATGTCGAGGTCAAGATTCCGGCGGGCATTGCGAGCGGGCAGCAGATCCGGTTGAAGGGTCAGGGCTGGCCGAGCGCAACCACCAGAGCGGGCGATGCGCTGATCACGATCAATGTCGCCCCGCATCCGCTGTTCAAGCCGGACGGTTCCGATCTGCGGCTCGAGCTGCCGATCACGCTCTACGAAGCGACGCTTGGCGGGAAGGTTCGCGTTCCCACGCTCGACGGCGCGGTGGAATTGGCTATCCCTGCCGGGACCAATTCCGGGCGCACCTTCCGCCTCAAGGGCAAGGGGCTCAAGGCGAAAAGCGACGCCGGCGATCTGCTCGCCACCGTCCGTATCGTGCTGCCTGAACACGTCGATGACGAATTCAAAGAACTCATGAAGAAGTGGCGCGACAAGAAGCCGTACGATCCGCGCGGAGATCTGGAATGATGTGTCCCGGGCAAGATCCGGGCTTCTTTCGAATTGAGCTCGTGGAACGGCCGGGTTCAGCGGTGTATCGCCATAGGGCGTCGAAGACGCCCGTAAACGCGCTAACAGCGCTGCACCGCGTCCGGGGCAAGGCCTACAACTTCTTCGTGGCGCCTTTGTCGACCTGCTCGTAGACGCTCTTGGTCACGCTTTCGAGCCGCTCGCGATCGGCCGGGCCACTCACCACATAGGCAATCTTGTCGTCGACCCAGTAGAACGCAGCGAATTGCTCAGCTATCGCGTAGCGCAACGCTGATTGCTGCTCATCAGCCTTCGCGCAATAGATCGTAAAACGCTCGCCGGACGGACTTTCATACATGTAGAACGCGGCCGCCCCGGTCGGACCGGGAAGCAGCCGGCCGCCGACCAGTTTGAGCCCGATCGACTGCAGGTCAGGAACACGCAGGTCCTGGCCCAACCGCTTGGATAGCCATTGCGTCATATGCGCCCGCTCGCTGCCCGGCACTTCCACCGGATGACGCACTTCGACGACGTAGAGCTTGTATGCATCCAGTGCTTCACTTGCGAATATGTCGAAGCCGGTGGGCGCGGCAGCGGACGCTCCGCGCGCCATCCAGCCGGCCGTACCGCCGACGATGAAAGCCACCACCGCTGCGGCGGCAACCATCGCCGCCCAAGATCGTCCGTTGGACCGGCCGTGCTTAAGCACCTGGTCGAGCTTGAGCCGCTCCGGTACAGGCTCTTCGACGACGGCGCCGTATCGCGCGCGGATGTTCTCCGCCTGCGCTCGCCAAGAGGCGACCAGTGCGGCCTGTTCGGGATGATCGGCAAGCCAGGTAGCAACCGCCTCTTTGCGGTCGGCCGGCAGTTCGCCGTCGATATAGGCGTGCAGTTCATCCTCGGTTACGGGTGAATCGCGATCGATCATAGCTTCACCTTCTCTCTCATTTCACGCGGCGGAGCGCGGGGCGCTCGCCGTCGAGATAGTTTTTGATCTGTACGCGTGCACGCGCCAGACGCGACATCACTGTGCCAATGGGTACACCTTGCACCTCAGCCACTTCGCGGTAGCTGAGCCCCTCAAGCACCACCAGGAGCAGTGCGTTGCGCTGGTCCTCCACGAGCGTGGCGAGCGCGCGTTCAATATCGCGACCACCCGCTTCCGGCCCGGCAAGATCGGGAGCGTCATTATCCTCGATCGGCGACAAGGTCGGGCGTCGTGCCAGTGACCGCAGCCGGTTGCGATTGAGGTTGGTCAGGATCGTGTACAGCCAGCTGCGCACGTCGCCGCCATGAAACAGGTGTTCTGAGCGCAACGCCCGCACCAGCGTGTCCTGCACCAGATCGTCGGCGATGTCGGAGTCCCGGGTCAGTGCCCGGGCATAGCGTCGTAGCGCGGGTATCGTCGCCTCGACGTTCTGACGGAACGTGGCCAATGTGGCCCTCCCTTCACCTGTCATTGCGGGGACGGAAGGGTAGGCCCATCTGTCCGCATCGCCAATTGTCAGTAAAAACCCCACTACCCCGGATCATATTCCCGAAAATGAATTGAAATAACACGACAAAAGCGGCGCTGGGTGCTTTGCTTGCTGGTGAAAAGACCCTGTGCCATAGGAGGCAGCCGGTGTTAACCGGCCAAGATGGGAAGTGGCATGCCGGAAATTTCGGGGCTGATGCGCGGCAAACGCGGGCTGATCATGGGCGTGGCCAATAACCGCTCGATCGCTTGGGGCATCGCCCGTGCGTGCCGTGGCCAAGGTGCCGACGTTGCCTTCACGTATCAGGGCGATGCATTGAAAAAGCGCGTCGAGCCGCTAGCTGAAGAGGTCGATGGCCTCGTGGTTGGCCATTGCGACGTTACCGAGCCGGATTCCATGGATGCGGTGTTCGCGGCCGTGAAATCAGCCTGGGGCTCGCTCGATTTCCTGCTGCATGCCATTGCCTTCTCTGACAAGGACCAACTCGACGGCCGTTACGTCGACACGACCGAGGACAATTTCATCAAGACGATGGTCGTGAGTTGCTATTCCTTCACGGCGCTTGCCCAGCGGGCTGAAAAGTTGATGACGAACGGCGGGTCGCTGCTCACCATGACCTATTACGGCGCCGAGAAATGGATGCCGCACTACAATGTGATGGGCGTCGCGAAGGCCGCGCTCGAGGCGAGCGTGCGCTATCTCGCGGCGGATCTGGGCTCCAAGAACATCCGCGTCAACGCGATCTCGGCCGGCCCGATCAAGACGCTGGCCGCGTCGGGGATCGGCGACTTCCGCTACATCCTCAAGTGGAACCAGTACAATTCGCCCTTGC
>DAHUXA010000010.1 GCA_027307405.1 Hyphomicrobiales bacterium
GTAAAGCGGATGGAACCCGCACCCCGCCAGCATCAAGCATCCAAGGACTGTCAAAGCGCGCGAAAGGGGGAGAAAAACCCGCATCATGCGACGATGTTAACAATTCGCCCGGGCACGACAATGACCTTTTTCGGGCTTTTACCCTCGAGTGCCTTTTTTACCGCATCGAGGGCAAGAACGGCAGCCTCAATGTCGGATTTTTCCGCGTCGCGGGCGATGGTCACATCAGCGCGTTTCTTACCATTGATCTGAACGGGCAGGGTGATGGTGCTTTCTACCAAAAGCTCAGGCTCGACTTTTGGCCAGGATTCGGTAGCGACGAGGGTCTTATGACCAAGCGCCGCCCAGCACTCCTCGGCTAAATGTGGCATCATGGGGTGGAATAGCCTTACAAGGATATCGCCCGCCTCGTGCAAGGCCCAGGCGAGATCGCCAGCCGGTGCGCTTTCGATCTGACCGATGGCGTCAGATAGCGCATTGGCGAATTCGTAGATGTGGGCGACGCAGCGGTTGAAGCGTAGCTTATCGATATCTTCGGAGACATTCGCGAGCGCACGGTGTGCGGCCTTGCGCACCACGAGCGCGGGCTCGCCGAATGTGGCTGGCCGGGTTTTTGGCGCGTCGATTTCCGCGATTTCCCCAATCAGCCGCCACAGCCGCTGCATAAACCGCCAGGCGCCCTGCACGCCTTCTTCGGTCCAGATAACGTCGCGGTCGGGTGGGGAATCCGAGAGCATGAACCAACGTGCGGTGTCAGCGCCGTAGGCAGCGATGATGTCGTCGGGGTCGACCGTATTCTTTTTCGACTTGGACATTTTTTCGATCGAGCCGATCTCGACCGGCTCGCCGGTCGAGGCGAGAATTGCGTGCCGAGCGTCACCCAGTCCCTCGATCTTGACGTTGGCCGGCTCGATCCAGTCGCCATTTTTGGCGCGATAGGTCTCATGCACGACCATGCCTTGCGTGAAAAGCCCGGCGAACGGTTCGTCCACGCCGGCGTGTCCGGTCTTGTGCATGGCGCGGGTGAAGAAGCGCGAATACAACAAATGCAGGATCGCGTGCTCGATGCCGCCTATATATTGGTCGACCGGTAGCCATTCATCGACGATTTTGCGGTCGGTCGGAGCGGTCTTGATCCACGGATCGGTGTAACGGTAGAAGTACCACGAGGAATCGACGAAGGTATCCATCGTGTCGGTTTCGCGCCGTGCCGGGCCGTAGCACTTCGGGCATTTCACGCTCTTCCATGTCGGGTGACGATCGAGTGGATTGCCCGGCTTGTCGAAGGTCACGTCCTCCGGCAAGGTCACCGGCAAATCTTTTTCCGGCACCGGCACCACGCCGCATTTTTCGCAGTGGATGATCGGGATCGGGCAGCCCCAATAACGCTGGCGTGATATGCCCCAGTCGCGCAGGCGATAGTTCACCTGCCGTTGTGCGACCGGGCTGTTGCCGCGCGTTTCCTTCTCCAGGCGCTTGGCCACCGCTTCTTTGGCTTCCTCGATGCTCATGCCGTCGAGGAAGCGCGAATTGATCATGCGGCCGTCGCCGTCATAGGCGACGTCGGTAATGACGAACGTTTTCGGATCCTGGCCTGGCGGACAGACGACCGGTGTATTGCCCAGCCCATATTTGTTGACGAAATCGAGATCGCGCTGGTCGTGCGCCGGACAGCCGAAAATGGCGCCGGTGCCGTAATCCATCAAAATGAAATTTGCCACATAGACCGGCAGCTTCCAGTTTGCGTCGAACGGATGCACGGCCTTGATACCGGTGTCGAAACCAAGCTTTTCGGCGGTGTCAATTTCCGCCTGCGCGGTGCCCATGCGGTGGCATTGCTCAATAAACGCGGCGAGCTTCGGATTCTTCGCTGCTGCGGCCTGTGCCAAGGGATGGTCAGGCGACAACGCCATGAACTTGGCACCAAATAAAGTGTCCGGCCGCGTGGTGAAAATTTCCAGTTCGGTTTCTTTATTCGGAGTTGTTGCCGGATCGAGGGCGAAGCGGAGCAGCAGACCCTCCGAGCGTCCGATCCAGTTCTTTTGCATCAGCCGCACTTTGTCCGGCCAACGGTCGAGCGTGTCGAGCGCCCTCAACAGGTCTTCGGAGTAATCGCTGATCTTGAAGAACCACTGCGTGAGTTCGCGCTGCTCGACCTCAGCGCCCGAGCGCCAGCCGCGGCCGTCGATGACCTGCTCGTTTGCGAGCACGGTTTGATCGACCGGGTCCCAGTTCACTTTCGATTGCTTGCGTTCGACCAACCCCGCTTTTAGGAAGTCGAGAAACATTTTCTGTTGGTGCTTGTAATAGGCCGGATCGCAAGTCGCGATCTCGCGCGCCCAGTCAAGCGAAAGACCCATCGACTGGAGCTGCTTTTTCATCGCCGCGATGTTGTCGTAGGTCCAGGCCTTTGGGTGCACCTTGCGGTCGATGGCGGCGTTCTCGGCGGGCATGCCGAATGCATCCCAACCCATCGGGTGCAGCACGGCGTTGCCCATGGCGCGTTTGAAACGCGCAACCACATCGCCCATCGTGTAGTTGCGTACGTGGCCCATATGAATGCGCCCCGATGGATAGGGGAACATCTCAAGCACGTAGTATTTCGGCCGCGGGTCGTCGTTTTTGGTCGCGAAGATACCTTGCTCCGACCACGCCTTCTGCCAGCGGATCTCCGCTTCGCGGGCGTTGTAGCGCTCGTTTTTGCTCGAATCGGCGGTCATTTGCGCGTCTTTTTATTGCGCGCGGAACAGACACGAAAGAGGCCAAAGGGTCAACCGGCGCAGGAAATTTCGCCTGAAACAATGGATGGCGCGCATGTGGGAACGGTTGATTGCACGAAAGATTCCAACAAGATCGTCCTTACCAAAAGTGACCCCCAAGTCCGGCGCTCAATGTCGGGCCCCTTTTGGTCAGCCGATCCCGAGCGCGCGGCGCACTGCGCCCAACAACGCCGCCGCGTCGTAAGGCTTTTCAATGACCGGCGCTTGCGGGAATTGTTTGGCGTGCACGTCATCGACCCGCATTCCGGTCAGGAAAACGAACGGCGTTCCCCTGCTCGCGAGCAAAGCCGCAATACCAAGGCTATTCCGCTCCGGGCCACTCAATTTGACGTCGAGCACGGCAATATCGAAGTCCGGGCGAGCTCGGAGCAATGCAAAAGCCTCAGCTGCGGTCGCGACGCAGGCAACATAGGCGGCGCCGGCGAGTTCGAGTGTCTGCTGGATGTCGAGAGCGATCAGGAATTCATCGTCCAGTACGAGACAGCGCTTGCCGGTGAGCAAGCTATCTGGCGTTGCCAAGGATCAGGTTCTCCAATGGAACTTTTCCCTTGTCCTACGAATTAGAAGGAACAGCATTTAAAAATGACATAGGCCGCGAAAATTCATCTTTGGACACATGAGGCGCCATTTCTCTAGCCTTGCGCTGCGATGAACTCCTTGAGCCGGCGGATGAGCATCCATGATTGTTGGAAATGGACGGCCAAACGGCCACTTCACATCATGCGACCAATGTCCGCTCCGAAAGCGGCCGAACTTGCGTGAATTCTCCGCCGAAGAATTGGCATTCGTGAAAACATTCAAGACCGATGAGCTTCGTGTCGACGCGGGAGCAAGTTTTTTGCGCGAGGGCACGCGCAGCGAACATCTCTACACCGTGCTTAGCGGCTGGGCCTTTCGCTACAAGATGCTCGACGACGGCCGCCGTCAGATTCTCAACTATGCGCTGCCTGCGGACATGCTCGGCTTGCAAGGGGCCCTGATGAATGAAATGGAGCATTCGGTGGAGGCGCTCACGCCGCTGGTTCTGTGCGTATTCCCACGTGCAAAACTATGGGACCTTTACAGCCGCTTGCCATCGCTGGCGTTCGATATCACCTGGCTGGCTGCGCGCGAAGAGCAGCTCATTGACGAGCATCTTGTAAGTCTCGGGCGTCGCACTGCGATCGAACGCGCCGCCTACCTGTTATTGCATCTGTTCGCGCGGGCAGAAGAGTCTGGCCTGGTCAAGAATGGTTGCATCCAGTTTCCATTCACCCAGCAGCACCTTGCCGACACGCTGGGAATGTCGCTCGTGCACACCAACAAGACCCTCAAGCGTCTGTTCGTAAGCAAGGCGGTTCGCTGGAAAGACCGCGTCTTCGAAATGATCGACCGTACAGCGCTCTCCGGGATCGCCGGGAGCGACTTCGCCAAGGCTCATCCACGGCCCTTCATTTAAAGTGGCGGTGTACGAAGCGGTGCGATATAGGCAGCAGCATGGCTGCTTTCATTGCAAATGGTCTCGAACATGTTCGCATGGAGGTCGCTCGAGCCTGCCGGGATGCGCGACGCGATCCGGCCGAGGTGACATTAGTCGCGGTATCGAAGACTTTTGGCGCAGACGCCATAGAATCCGTGATCGCTGCCGGTCAACGCGTCTTCGGTGAAAATCGTGTGCAAGAGGCCAAGGCCAAGTGGCCGCCGCTGCTTTCGAGGCATGCGGACATAAAACTGCATCTCATTGGCCCATTGCAGTCGAACAAGGCGAAAGAGGCTGTGGCGCTTTTCGACGCAATTCATTCCGTCGATCGAGCCAGCCTGTGCGAGGCGCTGGCGAAAGAAATTGACAAGCAGCGACGGCAACCAATTCTCTTCGCCGAGATCAATACCGGCGCAGAAGCGCAAAAAGCCGGCGTGCTGCCGCAGGATGCTGATGTATTTCTCGCGGCCTGTCGCGACAAGTACGGGCTGACAATCTCCGGCCTCATGTGTATTCCGCCGCTCGACGAAGCACCGGGACCGCACTTCGCGCTCACAGCCAAGATTGCGAAACGGAATGGCCTGAAGCTTTTGTCGATGGGGATGAGCGCAGATTTCACCACTGCAATCGCTCTGGGTGCGACCCACATCCGTGTAGGCAGCGCAATATTCGGAGAACGAGCGAAATAGAATCGCGGCGGCGGCGCTGGGCTTTATTCGACTACAACTCTGGTTTGCGGACCCAGACGAGAAAGCATCCGACGAAGCGTATTGAGTTCGAGCGCGACGCAGCCGGCGGTGGGTGCGAAACCCTGCCGCGCCGCATGGATGAACACCGCGCTGCCACGCCCGGCTATGCGCGGGCGCGTGTTGTGGTCAATCTCGATGATGAAGTCGTAGAGACTGTCCTTGCGTGCCAGTCGATCCACGCTCACGTTCGCGGGTACTTTGATCGGTCGGTTGTAATGGCGATCCGCAGGGTCTTCGCACCAGCCGTCAGCCGGGGTTATCCGTCTTACCGGCAATGCGGTGACCGGGCGCGGATGCTTGTCGGCGCGCCACCAGAGCCGCTTGAGCCGAAAACTGCCGCGTGGCGTGCCGCCATCGCCCTCGCGCTTGTTCGCTTTGATGCCGCCGCGACCGAGTGCGACCGGCAAAGCCAGCATCCCTGCCATGAGCCAGCCCCGGCTTGCGTCGCCCGGCTTGCGGCGTACTGTGATTCGGGACAAGGATCTTTTCTGCATTCGTAGCGCAATCTTAACCTGGGCTGTTGGGCTCTAAATACCAGTTCTCGCTTGCTCTTTTAGCTCTGAATGTTCTATTTCGCGACTATGGCGAGGGACGCATTGCGTTCTTTGAAGAGGGCCTTGGACGATGGCCAGTAAACGCACAATCCTGATCGTTGATGATGATGCCGAACTGCGTGAGGCATTGGTCGAGCAATTGGCGCTGCACGAGGAGTTTGACGCTATTTCGGTCGACAGCGGCACAAAAGGCGTTCAGGCAGCCAAGAACGGACAAGTCGATCTGGTGATAATGGACGTCGGGCTACCGGACGTCGACGGTCGTGAGGCGGTGCGCATCCTGCGCAAGAACGGGTTCAAGGCACCGATCATCATGTTGACAGGCCATGATACGGATTCCGATACCATTCTCGGACTCGAATCCGGTGCAAACGACTACATCACAAAGCCATTTCGTTTCGCGGTATTGCTGGCGCGCATTCGCGCGCAACTCCGGCAACATGAAGCGAGCGAGGACGCGGTATTCGCCATCGGGCCCTATACTTTCAGGCCAAGCTCGAAGCTGCTGCTCAGCCCGAAGGGCAGCAAGGTTCGTCTTACCGAAAAGGAAACTGCCATCCTGCGCTATCTGTACCGGGCCGGGCAGAAACCGGTGTCGCGAGAGACCTTGTTGCAAGAAGTATGGGGCTACAATTCGGGCGTCACCACCCATACGTTGGAAACGCACATTTACCGGCTACGTCAAAAAGTCGAGAAAGATGCCGCCGCCCCGGCGATCTTGGTGACGGAAGCTGGCGGCTATAAGCTGGTGCCGTGAGAACACCGCGCAGCCTTACGCGACTGCTGCCGCAAGAACACGGTCGGCAATAACCAATGGGCCTTGACGACGATATCGCTTTCTTCGAGCGAGTCCCGCCTTTGGCGGCGCTCGGCAAACAAGCGCTGCGCATTCTGGCGATCGGTGCGGAAACGCGCCATCTGCAAAGCGGTGCCGTGCTTTTCTACGCCGGTGAGCTCGCTGATGGCGGCTATGTCGTTCAGGAAGGCTCACTTCTGCTGGAGGCAGGCACTCTGTCGGAGGGTAACGAAATCACTGTCGGTCCGGGTACTCTGGTGGGCGAACTGGCCTTGCTGACCAACACGGTTTGCCAGGCAACGGCGATCGCGAAAGAGCCGACAGTCGTTGTGCGCATATCACGCAATCTGTTCCGCAAGATGTTGGAGGGCTATCCGGCCGCTGCGGAGAAGTTGCGCGAAAGCATGACCGAGCGCTTGCAGGTCTGGTCGACAGAGCTAGCAGGTGTGAAGCGAGTGCTGGAGACCGACGAAAAGCACTAAGTGCTTGCAACCAACCTCGATCAGAGTTCGATTGTCGCCGTCACCGGCACGTGGTCGGAGGGGCGCCTGGCGCCGCGGTAATCCTTGGCAATTCTGATCGCCGATACGCGGTCGGCGAGTGCGTCTGACGTCCAGACATGGTCGAGTCTGCGACCGCGGTCAGCCGCGCGCCAATTGTCCATCGCGCGATAGCTCCACCAGGTATAAAGCTTCTCGGGTTCGGGTGTGTGCACGCGCATGCAATCGATCCAGCCTCCCGCCTTTTGTGCAGCAAGAAGCTTCTCGCATTCGACCGGAGTGTGAGAGACCACTTTGATCATCTGTTTGTGGCTCCAGACATCATGCTCAAGCGGCGCCACGTTGAGATCGCCCACGAGGATGGCGCGCTGCGAGTTTTCCGGGCGTAAGCCGGCACGTGCGGACATTTCGTCGAGAAACGCCAGTTTGTGTTCGAACTTCGGATTGACGACCGGATCCGGCTCGTCGCCACCCGCTGGGACGTAGAAATTGTGCAGAGCGATTTGATCTTTCAATTTTGCGCGTTCGCCCAGCACGACTGAGATATGGCGGCAATCGGCCTTGCCGCAGAAATTTTGGATATCGACGTGTTCGAACGGCAGGCGCGAGAGCACCGCCACGCCATGATAACCTTTTTGCCCACTGAGCGCCGCGTGCTCATAGCCCAACCGCTTGAACCGCTTGATCGGAAAAGCGTCGTCAGGGCATTTGGTTTCCTGCAGGCAGAGCACATCAGGCCGCGTGCTTTTCAAGAACCTGGCGACCAGATCAATACGCAGCCGGACCGAATTGATATTCCAGGTGGTAATCTTGAGGGGCATGGTCTCTAACATACTTAGAATGTCATGCCTCGCGAGAGGAGGGCATCTATTGCCCACTGATTTTTCAGTGCTGATCGGATTGCCGTTGAAATTTATCCCCACGATGGTGGGGCCAGGCATTGGCAGCCCAATGATCAATTATGGTAGCGCGTGTAATCGATCTTAAACAACGCAGGGTCGGGCCGTTTGCTGGTGTCGAGATTGTACACTGCAACGGTCGTGTCATAGCCTTGCGGATCGGTCACCGTCCATTGCTTGAGCTGCATGTCCTTGGCGCTGAACATGATCATCAACCGGCTGGTGCCGACGATGCCGCTCTTCTCCTCTGCCACGACTGTGACGTACACGTCGTCAGCGTAGACTGCGATCAAGTGTGTGTCCTTGGTCAAGTCAACGCGGTCCGCGAGCAGGAAGCGTAACGGCGTCTGCGACAATGGATAGACGTCCTGAGTGGCCAGGCGACGGTCACGCACCACCACGGAGGAGCCGTCTGCGATCAGTTCTATGGGGCTCGGGTCGTCATATTCGAAGCGCACCCGGCCCGGCTTTGAGATGAAAAAATCACCCTGTGTGCGGCTGCCGTCGGGGCCAACCTGAATAAATTTTCCGGTCAGCGTCTGCACACCGGAAAGATAGCCATTGACGCGGTCCACGATCGCGCGCTGTTCCGCGCTGAGCGTGCCCGCGGAGCCAGGCTTGCCGAGCAGGGCGGCGAAAGGATTCGTAATAGGGTTGGGCGTCGGGCCCGTTTGCGCCGCCGTCTGTGGCTGACTTGGAGCTGCCGGTTTCACGGCGGGAGCGATAACCGACCCGGTGGTATTAGGCTGCGCTTGCGGCACGGACGGCCTCGGAGCCGGGAGTGGAACTGCCTGGGCGGTCGCCGCAGAGACAGAAAGGCAGGCAAACAACGCGGTAAAGGCCAGTTTGTGACCAATTCGCGTCTCATGTTGTGCCGCCATCACGTTCTCCGCCCTGCGCCCCACGGTATCTCGATAGGTCGTATATGGGCCGGCTGTGGCGATTTCGCGACGCACGTTTCCCCAGCCGGAATCCGGCTTAATCGCGAACCGGGCGATTCTCAATAGCGGTCGTCGGCAGGATTCTCAGGAATCAGGATCTCGCGCTTGCCCGCATGGTTCGGCTGCCCGACGATGCCTTCTTCTTCCATGCGCTCCATGATGGTGGCGGCACGGTTGTAGCCGATCTGAAGGCGGCGCTGGATATAAGACGTCGAAGCTTTGCGGTCGCGTTTCACAATGGCGACGGCCTGTTGATAGAGGTCGCTGCCTTCGGCCTGTCCCATGGATGTGGCGTCGAATACAGGGTTGCCAAATTCATCTTCTTCGTCGCCGCCGGCGGTCACTTCCTCCAGATATTCCGGCGTGCCTTGCGACTTGAGGTGCCGCACCACCTTTTCGACTTCCTCATCCGACACGAAGGGACCATGCACGCGGCTGATGCGGCCACCGCCGGCCATGTAGAGCATGTCGCCCTGACCGAGCAGCTGCTCGGCGCCCTGCTCGCCCAGGATCGTGCGGCTGTCGATCTTGGACGTGACCTGGAATGAAATGCGGGTCGGGAAGTTCGCCTTGATGGTGCCGGTGATGACATCCACCGACGGACGCTGGGTTGCCAGAATGACGTGGATACCGGCAGCGCGCGCCATCTGCGCCAGGCGCTGGATGGCGGCTTCGATATCCTTGCCGGCGACCATCATCAGGTCGGCCATTTCGTCGACGATCACCACCAGGAAAGGCAGCGGCTCGAGCTCGAGCTGCTCCTTCTCGTAGATGGCCTCACCGGTCTCCTTGTCGTACCCGGTGTGGACGGTGCGGGTGAGCGTCTCGCCCTTGGCTCTGGCTTCCGCCACGCGTGCATTGTAGCCCTCGATGTTTCGCACGCCGAGCTTCGACATTTTCTTGTAACGGCCTTCCATCTCGCGCACCGCCCATTTGAGCGCGACGATCGCCTTTTTCGGGTCGGTGACGACCGGCGTGAGCAGATGCGGGATGCCGTCGTAGACCGACAGTTCGAGCATTTTGGGATCGACCATGATCAACCGGCACTGGTCGGGCCGCAACCGATAGACCAGCGACAGGATCATGGTGTTGATCGCGACCGATTTGCCGGAACCGGTGGTGCCGGCGATCAGCAGATGCGGCATGCGCGACAGATCGACGATCACCGATTCACCACCGATCGTCTTGCCGAGGCACAACGGCAATTTGGCCGTGTTCTCGTTGTAATCCATCCCCGTGAGCAGCTCGCGCAAGTAGACTTTCTCGCGGGTCGGATTGGGCAATTCGATGCCGATGGCGTTGCGGCCTGAAACGACCGCGACGCGCGCCGACACCGCACTCATCGAGCGGGCGATGTCGTCGGCAAGTCCGATGACGCGGGAAGACTTGATGCCGGGCGCCGGTTCGAGCTCATAGAGCGTGACCACCGGGCCGGGGCGCGCGTTGATGATTTCGCCGCGCACTCCAAAGTCCTGCAAGACGCTTTCCAGCGCGGTGGCGTTGGCTTCGATGATATCGCGCGGCAAGGTGGTGCGCTCGCTGGCGCGCGCTGCGGCCAGGAAATTGAGCGAGGGAAGTATGTAGCCGTTGCCGGAGCGGCGCGCGGGCGTGCGCGGTGCGGCGCGCCTGCGCGGCGCCGGCGCCTCTTCCTCATACTCATCGTCATCTTCATAGGACGCGCCGCCGTCGAAGCGCGGCTCATGCCGCGGCCCCCCGGCGAGCGGCATAGGCATGCGCGAACGCACGTCACCGCGGATCATTCGCCCGATGCGCGCCTTCCAGCTCAACAGCGCATGCACGATCATGCCGAGCCAGGGCGAACCTTGATCGTCCTCGACTTCTTCCTCGTCGTCCTCGATCTCGTCTTCTTCGTCGATCGCGCGCACGACCCGCTTTTTCGCGCGCTGGGAGACGCCGGCGGCAAACATCAACGTAACCACCGTGCCGAGGCCGAATAAGATGCACAAGACAAGCCGCGCGAAACCGGCGATCGGCAAGCCGAAAATCATCGCCGGCAACCGCAGCATCGCATCGCCCGCAACGCCGCCAAGGCCGGTTGGAAGGGGCCAGGAACCGATGTGGGGCAATGTCGAGGCAAAGGCCGCAGCAAGGAACGTGGCAACAATCCAGAAAAGGCTGCGCCATCTTTCTCCAACCGGCTTATGCGAGAGCAACCGCCAGCCGAGCAGGGCTTCCGGGGCGAGCAGCAGGATGGCCGCAAGGCCGAGTAACTGCATGGCCAGATCCGAGAAGATCGCGCCGGGGTATCCGAGGATATTGTGGATCGGCTTTTGCGTGGCGTGGCTGAGGGAAGGGTCCTGCACCGACCAGGTCGCGAGTGCGAGCGCGCCGAGCAACGCCAGCGTCATCAACGTCAGGCCGGCGAGTTCGCTCAGGCGCCGCCGGATGATGTCGCGAAAATGATCCGCGACGAAACCGAGGACATCGAGGCTGCGATCTGTTGCCCGCATGCGTTTACATCCCTAACCGAGAACCGCGACGAGGCGATGCAGCGCCTCGGCCGTGGCCGTCTTGTCCTGCACCATGGCGACGCGAATATAGTCCGCTCCGGGATTGCTGCCGTCGGTCTGCTCACGCGCGAGGTATCGTCCGGGGACCACGCGGACGCCGGCTTCGGCCCAGAGCCTTTTGGTGACGATCTCGCTGCCGCCTTGCTTCGAGACATCGAGCCAGAGGAAAAATCCGCCGGCCGGCCGCTCGTAGCCGTAGCGGCTGCCGATGATCTGGTCGGCGAGATCGAATTTGGCGGAATAGAGCGTGCGGTTTTCCCGGACGTGCGCTTCATCGCCATAAGCGGCAATCGCGACGTGCTGCGACGGTGTCGGCACCTGCGGCGCCGCCACATTGCGCAATTCGAGATAGGGGGCGAGGAAGCGACGGTCGCCGGCTGCGAACCCGACACGCAGACCGGGAAGATTCGATCGCTTGGACAGCGAATGAAAGACGACAACGTTGGCGAAATCGGGTCCTGACGCTTCCAGCATGCCGGGCGGCGCGTGCTCGCTGTAGATTTCGCAATAACATTCGTCGGCGAACACGAGGAAGCCGAAACGGCGCGCGAGCCCCGCCAGTTTCTCGAGATAGACGCGACTGGCGACCGCGCCCTGCGGGTTCGATGGCGACGCGATGTAGCAGGCGACCGTGCGGGCGAGCAGCGCGTCGTCGAGTGTTTCAAGATCGGGAAGGAATCCGCTCTTGTGCGTTGCGGGCAGATAGACCGGTTCGCAGTCGGCCGCGAGTGTGCCGGCGGCGTAGGCGGCGTAGAACGGGTTGGGGATCAACATCGCCGGCTTGCCGGCGCGTCGCGCCACCCACCGTCGTGCGGCGACGGCCGCAAGGAAAAGTCCCTCGCGCGTGCCGCTGAGCACCAGCACTTCGCTTTCCGCATCGATGGGGCGCGCCAATTTATAGCGTCGGCCAAGCCAGCCAACGACAGCGCGCCGAAACGGTTCGATGCCCTTGTTGGCCGGATAGCGGCCAAACTCCGCAACATGCGCGGCGAGCGTCGGCCCGACGAAGGCCGGTACCGCATGCTGTGGCTCGCCGACCGACAGATTGATGGGGGGCTTGCCGGGCTCGATCCCGGCTATCAGCTCGGTCAGCCGCACGAAGGGCGACCGCGAGTCGACCGCAGGAGCAGTAGCAGAGGCAGGCTCGCGCTTGGCGGTCATCATGGACATGCGGTTACGAGGCGGGAGCGGCCCGCCGCACAAGGGTTTCGACACAATAAGGAGGGCGAGGTTAAGACCCGATTAACCAATAGGAATTGGGGGTCTACTTGGCTCTGAAAAAGGCAAATACCGCCGCCATTTCGGTTTTTCTCCGTCATGGCCGGGATAAGCCTGGCCATGACGGAGGTTGGCTTCGTGCGAGGGGAAAAGTCTCTGAAGACTTTTCCGCGAGGCAAAGATCGCGGATTCGATTGTTCGTCATGCCCGGCCCTGTGCCGGGCATCCACGTCTTGCCTTTTGGATAGAAAGTCGTGGTGACAAGCCGGCCATGACGGAGGAGGAGCCGAAGCAAGCCAGCCGGAAAAAGCTCAAGCCGTCCGGAAAAGAGAGGCCCCGGTCCTTGCGAACCGGGGCCTCGACGGAAGGGACAGTGCCGGGTTTCCGCCCCTACCGCTAGGTCAGCGCATGATTTCGGAAAACATCATGCGCAACGTAAGGCGTCTTACTGCACAGCCTCCCCATGCAGCGCGAGGTCGAGACCTTCGCGCTCCACTTCGTCGGAGACGCGCAGGCCGATGATCGCATCGATGATCTTGAGGATGATCAGTGAGACGATGGCATCGTAGATAATCACGACGGCGATGCCCTTGACCTGGTTGATCATCTGCGCCGCATTGCCTTCGATCAGGCCGGCGGTGCCGCCGTACTGCTCGATGGCGAATACGCCGGTCAACAGCGCGCCGACGATGCCGCCAACCGCGTGAACACCGAAGCAGTCGAGCGCATCGTCAACGCCGAGCATCCGCTTGAGGCCAGTCACGCCCCAGTAGCAGAACACGCCGGCGGCAACGCCGATCGCCATGGAGCCGACCGGGCCAACGAAGCCCGATGCCGGGGTGATGGCCACAAGACCAGCGACAGCGCCCGAGCAGATGCCGATGACGGTGGGCTTGCCGCGGGCGGCCCATTCAACAAGCATCCAGGTGAACGCGGCTACGGCGGTGGCAATCTGGGTCACGGTCATCGCCATGCCCGCCTGCATGCCTGCGGTTACGGCCGAGCCGGCATTGAAGCCGAACCAACCGACCCACAGCAGCGAAGCGCCGATGAAGGTGAGCACCATGTTGTGGCCAGGACCGCTGTCCTTGCGCTTGCCGAGACAGATCGCGCACATCAGGCCGGCGACGCCTGCGTTGATGTGAACGACGGTGCCGCCTGCGAAGTCGAGCACCTTGAACATGGCATCGCTGTTGCCGTTTGACATGAAGCCGTCAGCGCCCCAGACCCAATGTGCAATCGGCGCATAGACCACGATCGCCCATATGCCGATGAACCACAGCATCGCCGAGAACTTCATGCGCTCAGCGAAGGCGCCGGCAATCAGTGCCGGCGTGATGATGGCGAAGGTCATCTGGAAGCAGAGATAGACGCTTTCAGGAATGGTCACCGCCAGGCCGTTTGGATTGCCGATGCCCGTCGAGATATCGCTCAAGATTCCTTGCAGGAACGCGCGGCTCATCCCTCCAAGAAATGGTCCGCCTGTCGTGAAGGCCAGGCTGTAGGTGAGGACCGCATAGACGATCGTGATAAGGCAGGTGACGGCAAAGCTCGTCATCACCGTGTCGCCAACGTTCTTCTTGCGCACCATGCCGCCATAGAACAGGCCGAGGCCCGGAATGGTCATCATGAGCACCAGCGCGACCGATGTGAGCATCCAGGCCGTGTCGCCCGAGTTTGGCGTGCACTTTTCAAGGACCGCCTTCTTCGGATCGGGATCGTTGGCGCACGCCGGCGGCGGAGCTGCCGGGGCGGGCGGTGCGGCGGCCGGTGCGGCCGCAGGAGCCTGCGCCTGAGCATAGGAAGCGTCGAAAGACGCTACGCTCAGGAAGAGGCCGAGCAAAATCCCGAAGGCGAGAGCCACAAGCCCCGCACGGGAGGATTTCTTCAACGTCATGGTTTTACTCCTGTCCGTATATTGTTTGCGGTGCGGGTTACTAGAGCGCCGCGGCATCGGTCTCGCCGGTGCGGATGCGCACGGCGTTTTCCAGATTGAAGACGAAGATTTTTCCGTCGCCGATCTGACCTGTCTTGGCGGCGCCGGTGATGGCCCCGATGACTTTGTCGACTTGCTTGGTGTCCACTGCCACTTCGATCTTGATCTTCGGCAGGAAGCTCACCGCGTATTCGGCTCCACGGTAGATTTCCGTGTGCCCCTTTTGACGCCCGTATCCTTTGACCTCGGTAACGGTCAGCCCTTGCACGCCGATTGAGGTCAGAGCGTCACGGACCTCGTCGAGCTTGAAAGGTTTAATGATGGCCATGACGATTTTCATGGATTCGATCCCCGCTTAGGCCCGTTTTGTACCTACGCAGTGCGGGCGGGTTCACTGAGCCGGGCCCACGGAGCTTGCTTCGCAGGCATGGCCGGGGAGATAGAATCAAACGCCGTGCCAGATGCGCCGCAGCGCGTTATGGTTTTGATTCAGTTAATGAAATTCAGTAGGTGGCCGATCGAGCGAAAGCGGGCGCAGGGCCGCCGCTTAAAGACGCGCCAATGAGGAAGTGGCCTGCTTAAAAATTAGCCAGAGGTATTGGCTTGTGCCCCCGGGCGCAACGCTTATGCGCTGCACCGGGTCCGGGGACACGTAGGCCAACGCGGGATTGACCCCTCGCGCGCCCTTATTGAATCGCCTCGCCGTGCAGACTGACGTCGAGACCCATGACTTCGTCCTCCTGGCGCACGCGCAGCGGCACCAATGCGCCGATCACCTTAAGGATGATGAAGGTGAGGGCGCCCGACCACAGCAGTGTGACAACGATGCCGTAGAGCTGCGCCACCACCTGCTGCGGATTGCCCTCGAGCAGGCCGTGCACCCCGCCGGGCAATTCCGGACTGGCCGAGAGCGCGCCGACCGCAAGTACGCCTGCGAGCAGGGTGCCGGTGAATCCGCCGATGCCGTGCACGCCGAATACGTCGAGCGAGTCGTCATAGCCGACCTTGAGCTTGAGCCAGGTGCAGGCCCAGAAGCAGACCGTACCGGCGATAATTCCGATCAGCACGCCTTGCATCGGCAGTACGAAACCGGACGCTGGCGTGATCGTGCCGAGACCGGCCACTGCACCCGAGATCATTCCGAGGACCGACGGCTTGCCGCGCGTCCACCATTCCAATGCCATCCAGGTGAAGGCTCCCGCGCTGGCGGCAAGATGCGTAGACACGATCGCCATGGCGGCGCGCGAATTGGCGCCGAGTGCGGAGCCACCATTGAATCCGAACCAGCCGACCCACAACAGGCCGGTGCCGATCACCGCCAGCGTGAGATCGTACGGCGCAAGATTTTCGCTGCCATAGCCGCGCCGCGCGCCGAGCACATAGGCCGCAACCAAGCCGGCGACGCCGGCATTCAAATGCACCACCGTGCCGCCGGCAAAATCGATCACACCATAGCTGCCGAGAAATCCGCCGCCCCACACCCAGTGCGCGATCGGCACGTAGACGAGCAGCAGCCAGAAGGCGCAGAACAGCAGGAATGCAGAAAACCGCAGGCGATCGGCAACCGAACCAGCGACCAGCGCCACTGTGATGATGGCGAATGTCATCTGGTAGATCATGAACAGGCTTTCGGGAATCGTCTTCGCCAACGGCGAGACTGCATCGAGCGTCACACCTTGGAGAAAGATACGCTCGAGCGTTCCGATGAACGCGCCGTCTCCGGTGAATGCGAGGCTGTAACCGACGACTGCCCAGAGAATCGAAACCAAAAAAGTGGCGGCAAGACTTTGCGCCATAGTGGCCAGCACATTCTTCTTGCGCACCATGCCGGCATAAAACAAAGCGAGGCCTGGTATCGTCATCATCAGCACCAGGCCGGTAGCACCGATCATCCAGGCAGTATCGGCGCCATCGATCTTGGAGCTTTGCGCGAAAGCCGGCGACGTCACGACCAGCATGGCCGCCAAAGGAGCAAGGCGCAGATATGCCTGTGTCATGTCATCCCTCCAATTTGATGTACTGGTTTTCTAGAGTGCGTCGACGTCGGTCTCGCCGGTGCGGATGCGCAGGGCTCGTTCAATGGGCGTGACGAAAATTTTTCCGTCGCCGATCTGTCCGGTCCGGGCGGCGGCGGCGAGTGCTTCCATGACTTGATCGAGGTGCTCGCTGGCGACTGCGACTTCGAGGCGAAGTTTGGGAAGGAAGTTCACGACGTACTCGGCGCCGCGATAGATTTCCGTATGGCCCTTCTGCCGCCCGTAGCCTTTGACTTCGGCCACGGTCATGCCGTGCACGCCGACACGCGTGAGGGCCTCGCGCACCTCGTCGAGTTTGAACGGCTTGATGACTGCAATGACCAGCTTCATGAATTGTCCTGCCCCCGGCCAAACTGGCCATGAAAAGAGAACCCGTCCGGGTTGTACCGGCGCGGGCTTCTTCACACAGGCTAGCGACCACGAGCCTAAGAATTAAGCGCGGATGTTGCCCTACCCACAGGCAGAACGCCGCGATTGAGGGCAGAAAAGGTCAATGATACTGACTCATCTACCCTGTTTGGGGGTTGCAAGCCCAAGCTCGGCGATTGCACGGGGCAAAACGAAGCGGGCCTGTCGCATCGTCATTCCAGGTTTGATGCGCAGGTCATACAGCAATGTCAGGAGAGACCGGTCGTAGACCGTGAGGTAGCCGACCATGCGGTGCTGGTTCAGCGTGGTCCAGGGATTGCGCTGATCATGGTTCGAAAGCCCGAACGCATGCAGCAGTTCGTGATAGGCGCAGTCGCGGAAAACAGCGTCGCCCTTGTCGACGATTATAAAAGACACGGAATGCACGATTTTCCCATCGGAAGTCGATTTGACGCTGGTCATGCATTGCGGATCGGTCCGCGTGACGAAAGCTTTGGCGATTTTTGCGCCGAAGGCAGCCTGTAGCGCGGATTGAAAATCCTTCTCATCAATCAACCTCAACTCGATTTCGGCCGTCGTAGCCGGCGGTGCGACGCTCAGCTCAAGGCTGGGAACTTCGCGCGCATAGTCTTCTATGACGCGCGCCATTTCGATCGTTCGATCGATGCTGCCGCCGCCGATAATGCGAGCCCGAATGGCCTGATCGAAGCGTCGGATGCCGAGCGGACGCACGCCGACGCGCAGATCGGATCCGAACGCAAGCGCGAGAAATCCGCGTTCGAGTTCCGCAACACTAAAGTAGGTGTATTGCGGCGGCGCGCCTTCCATCGCACCGGGCGGTGCAGGTTGCCTGCCCGATGCGCCAAGCGCAGTCGTCGCGATTGAAATCAGGACAAGACAGCCCGCGACCAATCGCTTCATTGTGCACGTCAAGTTTCCCGCCGTTGGCGCACCAGGCCTTCCTGCGCCACCGAGGCGACCAGCGTCCCATCGCGTTTGAATATAAGTCCGCGCGCGTAGCCGCGCGAGCCGTGCAGGTTCGGGGAATCCTGCGCGTAAAGCAGCCAATCGTCGGCGCGGAACGGCCTATGCAGCCACAACGCATGATCAAGACTGGCGGCCAGGAATTCCTTTTCGAACAACGTGCGTCCATGCGGCGTCAACGCAGTGTCGAGCAGCATCATATCGGATGCATATGCCAATACGCATTGGTGGATGGCCGGAAGATCGGGCAACTTACCGGTGGTGCGAATCCAGATGTTGAATTGTCCGCCGGGAATTTTCTTTCCAAGATACCGCTCGAATTCGACCGGCCGCAATTCGATCGGCCGTTCGCGTTCGTAGTAGCGCCGGACCGGATCCGGCATCATCGGCATCAATTTTTCCCGCATTTCGGTTTCGCTCGGAAGGTTTTCCGGCGGCGGCACGTCCGGCATCTTGGCTTGATGGTCGAGACCCGGCTCATCGGTATGGAACGATACGAGCATTGAAAAAATCGGATGGCCGTGCTGGCGGGCGGTGACCCGCCGCGTGGTAAAGCTCTTGCCATCACGCATGCGATCGACGTCGTAAATGATCGGCACTTTGGGGTCGCCCGGCAACAGGAAGTAGGCGTGCAATGAATGCGGCGGGCGGGTTTCCACCGTACGCACCGCGGCCACCAGCGCCTGCCCGATGACCTGGCCGCCAAAAACGCGCTGCCAGCCAACCTGCGGCGAGCGGCCGCGGAACAGGTTCACTTCCAGCGGCTCGAGATCGAGAATATTGAGCAAATCCTGGACGGCGGAGGACATGGAGACGGCCCGCAAAAGGTCAAACGCGGTCCTCAACCTGCTATGCTGCCGCGAGATTTACAAGGAATGCGAATGGCTAAAGGCGATCTCTTGCGCACTGAAGTCGTGATCGGCGGAGCCGGCTTTGCGGGCCTGGCGCTCGCGATCGCCCTGCGTCAGGGCCTGGGCGATCCGTTCACGGTCGCGGTTATCGATCCGACGCTGGCACACGCCCAGTCGAAGGATCCGCGCGCCTCGGCGATCGCTGCCGCTGCGCGGCGGTTGTTTGAGGCGATCGAGGTATGGGATGCGGTTGCGGCCAAGGCGCAGCCGATTCTCGACATGGTCGTGACCGACTCCAAGCTGGACGATGCGGTGCGCCCGACCTTTCTGACCTTCGGCGGCGAGGTGGAAGAGGGCGAACCTTTCGCACATATGGTCGAGAACCGGCATCTGGTCGATGTGCTGGTCGCAAAGGCGAAGGAGTTCGGGGTCGATTTGCGTGCAGGTGCGGTTACCGGTTTTGAAAAAGCCGGGAATGCCATTAAGGTCGCACTCTCCGACAAGAACGTCATCTCCACCCGTCTGCTTGTTGGCGCCGACGGTGCGCACTCATTGATCCGCGAGCAGGCAGGCATCGCGACACATGGGTGGAACTACGATCAGTCGGCGATCGTGACCACGGTCGCGCACGAGCGCGAGCACAATGGCCGCGCCGAAGAACATTTCCTTCCAGCTGGTCCGTTTGCGATCCTGCCACTCACCGGCAAACGCTGTTCAATCGTCTGGACCGAAAGCGCGCGCGAAGCTCAGCGTTTCGTTGCTCTGCCGGATGACGAATTCCATAGCGAACTCGAGAAACGCTTTGGCTTGCAGCTCGGCGAACTGGAGGTGATCGGACCGAGGCGAGCATTCCCGCTCGGGCTGTTTACCGCCCGCACGTTCATCGGCGAAAGGCTGGCGCTGATTGGCGACGCCGCGCACATAATCCATCCGATTGCCGGGCAGGGACTGAACATGGGCCTGCGCGATGTCGCCGCGCTGGCAGAAGCGATTGCCGATGCGGCGCGCCTCGGTCTCGATCCCGGTGGTCCCGATGTGCTCGAGCGCTATCAGCGCTGGCGGCGCTTCGACACCATGACCATGGGTATTGCCACCGATGGGTTGAACCGGCTCTTCTCCAATCACTCCGATGTGCTGCGTCTGGCGCGCGACATCGGTCTTGGCTTGGTCGAGCGCATGCCCGCCCTCAAGCGCGTGTTCATCCGAGAAGCGGCCGGTTTTACCGGCGATGTGCCGAAGCTGCTGAAGGGCGAGGCGCTTTAAGCCAGCAGTTTTTTCGCAATTGCCCTGATGTGCACGGCTGCGCAGTCAATCGTCGGAAAGCCGGCGTCGTGTTCGTTGAGCACCATTGAAAAATCGGTCCCGGCCAGCAGCACGGCCTCGGTGCCATCCCGCGCGACAAGGGTGCGCGCAAGCTGACGCAATCCATCGATCTGCGCCGGCGAGCTGCGGTCGAAAAGAACGTCCATATAGGTGTTGTGGATCTGCTCGATTTCTTCTGGTTTCGGTATGACGACGTCGACACCGAGGCGATCGAACATTCGGCTCTCGACTGTAAAGCGGGTACCGAGCAAGGCGATGCGCTTGAGGCCACGCGCGCGGATTTCGGCAGCAGTTTCCGACACCATATCGATCAGCGGCAACGGAGAAATCGCGGTCAATTCGTTTGCGCAGATATGCGGCGTGACCGCGACGATGGCGGTCATCTCGGCGCCGCCGGCTGCCAGACTGGAGATGAAACTCGCCAGATAGCGCGCGAGCCCGTCGCGATCGCCATTCTCCACAAAAGCACGCACCCGATTGACGTCGGCATGTGCGATGAGCAGCCGCGCTGTTCTTCCGACTGCTTCATGGGCGGCGAGGAGTCCCCGATAATAATAAACGGTCGCGCCCGGCCCCAAGCCGCCAATCAAGCCGAGGCATCGCCCGTCTTTGCCTGTCGAATTCATGAGAGCGGGACGCTGCCGACATGATCCTTGAACGCCTGGCACGATGAGATGGCGCCGTACCAGCGATCAAGGTTCGGCATCGGCGGCCGACCCGGCACCAACTGTACAAAGCGATAACACATGATGCCGACAGGAATGTCGCCGTACGAGAAAGCCGAGCCGGCGACATATTGAGTCTTGCCCAATTGTGCATCGAGAATCCGCATCGCGTCGGTTGTCTTTTCCTGCGATGTCTTGATCGCAGCCATGTCGCGCTTTTCCGGCGCGGTTCTGATGAGGCCCCAGAACGCGTGGAAGATCGCCGGACCCACCACTGAAAGCTGCCAATCCATCCACTGGCTGGCGAGGGCGCGCTGCTTGGGATCTTTGGGCTCAAGCACACCGCTCTTGTCGTGCTTGCCGGCAAGGTAGCGCACGACGGAATTTGATTCCCACAATAAGAAGCCGTCTTCTTCTTCGAGCGTCGGTACCAGGCCGTTCGGATTCATGGCGAGATAGGCCGGCTCCTTGTTCTTGCCGAACGGACCACCGACGTCGATGCGCTCATGTTCAAGCTTGAGCTCGCCCACCGCCCACATCGCCTTTTGTACGTTGGACGATGTCTTGCGGCCCCAGATTTTGATCATTGTGTTCTGTCTCCGTCATTTTTGGCTTTTTTGTCGTCGCGCGGCATGCCCCGGCCCTGTGCCGGGCATCCACGTCTTGTGAAAGAAAGACGTGGTGACACGCCCGGCCACGACAGAATGAGAAAAGACGAATAGCGGGCGATGCGATTACTCCAACCGGCGCGCTTCTTCCGGCAGCATGATCGGTATGCCGTCACGGATCGGATAGGCGAGCTTGGCCTTGCGGGAAATCAGTTCCTGCTTGGCGGCGTCGTATTCGAGCGGTCCCTTGGTGACGGGGCAGACGAGGATTTCCAGCAGTTTGGGATCAACACTGCCGGGCGGCCGTTCGGTAGTCGGGACAGTGGCCATGGGCAAAATCCTCAGATAATTCGCCACCTTATACCATAGTCACTGCAGCTGCGGCTCGCCTTCGGTATTTTTCTTGGCGAGATCGATTTCGGTGATGGCGATCAGGATTTCCGCACGTGTCTTTAGATCCGGCGCCTCCAGCAGGGCCTGTTTTTCCGCCGTTCCATAGGGCGACATCATCGATAGCGCGTTGACCAAAGCCTCGTTGGGGGCCTTTTCGATGCCCTCCCAGTCAGCCTTCAAATCGTTGGCATTGAGAAAATCGGTGAGCGCGGCGAGCAGCGCCGCTCGATCGACCGCATTCTCGCCCTTGCGCGCGATGAAATCGTCAGCGAATGGCGCGTAAGTGACGCGGCATTGCCGGTAGGGGGTAGCGACTTTCAGCTCCTCTTCGACGCGGAAGCGCGCAACGCCCGTGAGCTCGATCAGATAGCGGCCATCGCCGCTCTCGGCGAGCTGGGTGATGCGCCCGACGCAACCGATCTTGTAGAGCGCCGGCTTGTCGGTTGCCCCGCCATGAGCGGCGTCGGGTTGAATCATGCCGATCAGACGATGGCCATCGCGCAGCGCGTCATCAACCATCGCGATGTAGCGCGGCTCGAACATATTGAGCGGCATCTGCCCGCGCGGCAAAAGCAGTGCGCCCGGCAGGGGAAAAACCGGGATGACCCCCGGCAATTCAATCGGCCCACGATATTGAGCATTCATCGGCATCTTCGCTTCACTCTGCCACTCGGCGCCGTTGCCGGAGCGAAACGTTTACGAAAACAAAATCGACGACAGGCGCTTGCGCCCTTCCACGGTTGCGGGATCAGTTGGGCCCCACGCTTCGAAGAATTGCACAAGCTGTTTGCGCGCGCCATCGTCGTTCCATTTGCGGTCGCGCCTGACGATTTCGATCAGGTGCTTGACCGCGTCCTCACGCTTGCCTTTGGCGTTGAGCGCGACGGCAAGATCGAAGCGTGCCTGATGGTTGAGCGGATCGGCAAGCATTTTTTCTTCGAGCTCCGCCAACGGTCCGAGCGATTTGGCCTGCTCGGCGATCTCAAGCGCCGCGCGTGCGGCAGCGACCGCCGCCTCGTTTCGCTTGGCCTCAGGGACGAGCGCGAGCGTCTGCTTGGCTTGTTCGAGCGCGCCGGTTTCGACATAGCATCGCGCGAGACCAGCGAGCGCCGGCACGTTGGTGCCATCCTCGGCAAGAACGTGCGCATAAATTTCGGCCGCGCCGGCGGCATTGCCCTCAGCCAGCGCAGCGTCAGCCGCTTTCAACAAATCCTTTTCTTCGCTGCCGACCGCGCCTTTGGTGATCCGTTCCAGAAACGCGACCACCTGGCTCTCGGGCAACGCGCCCATGAATCCGTCGACCGGCTGGCCATTAGAAAACGCGATGACAGCGGGAATCGACTGGATACCCATCTGGCCTGGAATCGCCGGGTGTTCGTCGATGTTCATTTTGGCGAGTTTGACCTTGCCTTTGGCAGCCTTCACGGTTTTTTCCAGGACTGGCGTGAGCTGCTTGCAGGGGCCGCACCAGGGCGCCCAGAAATCGACCAACACCGGCTGGTGTTTGGATTCCTCGATCACGTCTTTCATGAAGCCTTGCGTGGTCGTGTCTTTGACCACCTCGGCTGTCATCGTTGCCCCGCCGTTTTGCAGCATAGTTCCTCGCCTCACATGGCCGTCTAAGGCCTGAACATCAGAGCTTCCTGCCGGACTAGATGGGTTATCCGGTAGGGTAACGCAATCATCAAGGCAGGGTCGAGGCGCGTCCGGAAACGCGCTCGATCCGGGGGATATGACCGGTCGATTCAAGGAATTTCACCAGATCGTCGCGTTTTATCGACGTGGTCATGGTGTTGACCAACGGATGAAAATTGAGTGTCTCGTGCTCCATCATAGATGTGTCTAAAACGACGGTGACCCGGCCTCCCGCGTCGTTAATGGCGCCGAACGGCGTCACGGCGCCCGGTTCGACGCCCAATACCTCGCGTAGAAGATCGGCCGAACCAAACGAAAATCGCCCGCTGGCACCGAGCCGCCGATGTAAACCCTTCAGGTCGATGTCTGCATCTTCCAGCGCGACCACCAGATAAATGTCATATTTTTTGTCGCGCAAAAACAGGTTCTTAGTGTGGCCGCCTGGAATCTGCCCGCGCAGGTTTCGTGATTGTTCGACGGTAAACAGCGGCGGATGCTTGACCGTCGAATGGAGGATGCCCAAGGCATCCAGCGCGGCGAAGAGTTGTTCGGGAGTTTTTGGCATCCGGGCAATAATCCAGCGAGTGGCGTGTTAGTACTACCAGAGAACAAAGAGGTAAAAGATGATGCGCATTTTGGTGATTGCGGGGGTTCTCATTGCCGCAGTGTCGCTTGATACGCGGCCGTCGAGTGCCCAAGAGGGTCCCTGGTGCGCGATTATTTCGCTTGGCCCGGGTTCGGTCTACGAAGACTGCCAATATTACTCGTTGGAGGCATGCCGGCCGACCATATTGGCGGGCAATCGCGGTTTTTGTAACCCGAATCCGCGGTGGGTAGGGCCTGCGCCCAAATCTAAAGTGCGCCACAAGCAGCGGGTTCAACACAACTAAGCGCTGCCGTTGGTAGCGGCACTCTTTCGTCATCGTTGCAAGAAAAGAGGTTTCACCATGGCGCGTATTGTCCTCGTCATCGGAGTTCTTGCGGCCGTCCAGCTAACCACTCAGGGTCCGGTTCGGGCTAACGAAGGGCCTTGGTGTGCGCTCCGCAATTTTGGCAGCGATCTTTCCGAAGACTGCCAGTATCGCTCACTTGAAGAATGCCGTGTGACTGTCATTTCCGGGTTCCGCGGCTTCTGCAATCCGAACCCGCGGTGGCAAGGCGAAGTGGTCAAATCCCGGCCGCACCGCAAAAGTCAGCCTCAATAGCGCCATTCGCGGCCAAGGTTGCTTTTAGGCTCTCCTTTTGGCTATAGGAACGGCCTTGGCGGCCGATGGCGCTGTTTCGGCCAGATACCTAACGGATGCGGGTGTAGCTCAGGGGTAGAGCACGACCTTGCCAAGGTCGGGGTCGAGGGTTCGAATCCCTTCGCCCGCTCCAGTTTTCACTACGAAGTTGTTTAGGTGCACGCCGGAACATATTCGGCTGGTGCCATTCATTCGATCACTTCGTTGGCGCTGGTGAGGAGCGGTGACGGCACGGTGAGGCCCAGCGCCTTTGCGGCCTTGAGATTGATCGCCAGCTCGAATTTAGTCGGCAGTTGCACGGGAAGCTCGGCCGGTTTCGCGCCGCGCAAGATGCGGTCGACATAGGAGGCGGCGCGCCCGAACATATCGGTAAGATCGATTCCGTATGAGATCAGGCCGCCTTCCCTCGGCACGATGCTGATAAAGTACATCAATGGCACCTTGTGCCGCATCGCCAGCTCGACAATCGCCTTGCGATGGACGGTCATGAAACTGTCCGTCATGGCGATGAGACCGCTACCCGGCTCGCGCCCAAGCCCTGCGATGACCGCCTCGATATCGGCTTCGCGGTGGACGGGAGAGGCGAATGGCGTCACGCCGAACTTTGTGCCGGCAGTTTCCATGGATCGCAAATAAATTTCCGCGTATGGGGCTGTCTGCGGATTGAACATCACGGCGACCCGCGTCACTTGCGGTGCGATCTCCTTAAGCAGATCCAGCCACTTGCCGCCTATCGTCGGCTCGAGATTGATGAAGCCGGTCACGTTGCCGCCGGGGCGCGGCAGGCTCGCAACAAAGCCTGCATTGACCGGATCGGATACAGCCGTGAACACGATCGGAACTGTCTTTGTCTCCCGCTGTAATGCGGTGGTTACCGGCGTGGTGTTGGACAGGATCACCTCGGGGTGCAGTGCCAACAGCTCTCTTGCAAATGCAGACGCGCGATCGATGTCGCCCGAGGCCCAACGAAGGTCGATCCGCAGGTTGCGGCTCTCATCCCAGCCCAGTGCGAGAAGCCCTTGCTTGAATGCCGCGAGGCGGATTTGCGCTTCAGGGTCGCTTTCAGCGTAGCCCATCAGCACGCCGATCCGCCGCCGCTCGGCTTGCTGCGCGCGCGCCACCAATGGCCACGCTGCCGTCGCGCCGCCGAGAAGGGTGATGAACTCGCGCCGTTTCATGTGCCCTCAGAGAACACACCTCGTGCAAGGCTTGAAAGCCTAGCACTTTGCCGCCCGGCGGCGAGTGAGAAATGGCATCACATCGCATCGAGAATTTCGCGGAAGGTTGCGGATGTTTTTGCCCTGTCAGTTTGTCCGAAAGTGAAGATGCTGTTGTTTCGCGGATATTCCATGATCCTCGGGTCGGAAATTTTATAGCTGCTCAAGTTGCCTGACTTGAGAGCGGCTCTGGTCGGAGTCGGAATAATCTGCTGGCGCTGTTTTACTGCCGCGCGATGCGACGCTCGCTGCAGGCGCTGGCGGTTGTACCGACCTGCGCATGACCATAGTCCGAATTGCACCAGCGCCCGCCTTCGAAGAGGCCGTGTGCTGCGGCGACCCGACCGAGGACGACGCGACTGGGCAGCTTGCAGCGCCGATCAACCACGCCACGCCGGAGCTGGCATACGTCTAAAGCTTTTCCGCACGGGTGTTCGCTTGAACTCGAACATCGCCCGGGCCGAATGCCGCCCATGAACAGCACGCGCGCGCCATAATTGTTTTCCAGGTCATCGATATAGGCCTGGAAACGTGCGGCATAAGTGCGGCCAACGCGAGCACGCGCGCCCGTTTTTACAGATACGATGACGCCGGTCGGGTTGCCGTTGGCGTCGAGCGCAAGAGACGGATGCCGAACAGCGGCGACCGTGCTTTTGGGTTGCGCCGGGGGCTCGGCATCGCTCTGCACCGGTTCGGTCGCGTTGACCGTCGCGCATTCATTATCGCAGATGACCGCCGGCGAACCATCTTGGCGATAAAGTTGACCGACATCTGCCGGCAGTATGAAGAGTGCGCCGAGGGCGGCAAGTACGGTGGGCTTCATGGTCTTTTCCTACCGTTGCTGCGAAGCGGTCTTCCGACATTCTCTGATAAGCGCGCGCGCCGACCCGCGATATTCAGTCGCGTCCACACCCTCGATGTATTTCTTGTAAATCCAATGGCCGTCATCTCGCCGCCGCAAAACCGTCCCCCACAGTAAGCGCCCGGTTATCGATCGTCTTGGAACGATGACCGTCCATAGGTGCCAGACCTCCTCATAAGGAGGTCTTGGCTTCGGGGCTAGTATCCGAAGAACGTCGTGCTTGCTTGCGATAATACGCAGCATTGCGAGCTGACCCGTTCAGCCCGCACCATAGGTGCCGTTCAGGCCGCTTCAATTGGATTTCAAATTTACCGTAAGGAAAAAACCTTAACGCCGCCGCGGCAGCCCGGTTGCCGGCACGCAAGCACACTACGCGGAGGTAATCAAAAAGATCGGCCTCGCTATAAACCATAGGCTGCACCGGCCCATGGTGGCGATGATGCGAGCGGGAATGAACTGCGTAAGCTGCCGGGCAACCCAGCTCATTCTTCTGAGTGTGTGCGAGACCCCACATCATCGCCGGCAACGATTATGAGTGAGTCGTTGCTGGACGCACGGTAACATCGCACGGGCGTGCGATTTATCACCGCACAGCCCATGGCCAGTTACCGCTGCCGCGCAGTTGATCTACGGCGGCAACAGAATGGCAGAGTGACTGGAACGGTTCCGTTCGAGCTCTTCGGTCAATCGCTTTATTTTTATTTCCGCAACCTCGTGCTCGCTCTTCAGCAAAGCCTCGAGAGCTTGAATGCGCTTGTCTAACTTGCCGCGGACTGCTTCGAGATGTTTTATCTGCATCTCTTGAGTTGAAGCCAAAGTTTCGGTGGTTTTGATTTTGTCTTCCAGGACCGACGTCTGCTGATTGAGTGTATTGCGTTGCCGCCTCTTTTCACTCTGGACATCTGCCACCAACTTGAACCTTTCTGCCGAGACAGACGCTAGTTCTTTATTCAGAAATTCGACCTGATCCAGGGCCGAAGCAATGTTGGCTTCCCTGCTATTGAATGCGGCTTCCATTGCGAGCAGCCGCTGCGTCAACTCACTTGAATCATGGAGAGCCCTGTCGAGTTGCGCCCGCAAGGCTGCTTTTTCGCTTTCCAACAATACGATTCTGTCTTGTGCGGCAGCGCCGTCGGTCTTGAATTGCGCGGCTGCTTCCTGAAGCGCCGAGATGATTTGGTTGAGACGATCTATCTCGTCGCATGCGGTCTGTAACTCGTTAGCATGCTGTTGCTGTACATTGTATAGTTGAACAACCTCAGTGAGACGTTGATGCAGCTCCGCAGATTGCCGCGCGATCGTATCTTCGAGGACGCTGATGTCGGGTTGAGGAACGTCTGGCAGTGACGGCCAAAGCTCCCCTCCGGCGTCAAAGGCGGGTTCAATAAATTTCATAAATCCAGCCCTTGCTATCGAAGGCGAGATCAAACGCATCATTTCGGGCACGGAAATGCGACGAAGCAACCGAATCGCTGTCGCCAATGGCGGCTAAACTTCGGACGAAGCCCTTAACCAGTTCTTAATGGCGGGCGATCGGCGGTGGCGGCCGAGAGTCAGAACCGGACATTCCGGGGCCGAACATCACGCACGGCTGGGGTCTGGTGGGCGATATGCCTTCAGGCGATGCGCTCGATAAATTCGAGTCTTGGTTCTTTCGATGAGCCAGGCTGGTGAAAGCTGCTGAAGTCACTGCGTGTTTGGAGCGCTCGCAGCCGCAAGATTAATTTCCGCTATGGCATGACCGCCATAGCTCCTGAAGCGCGTAGAAACAACAGTCATGTTCATTTTTTGATATTCTTTTGGAAGAATCGCCTTGAGCTTTGCAGGGTCTATCGCACTTTGAAGCGCGTTGTACGCTTTCCGGTTCAGATCCATCTTCGCAAGGTTCAGACTTGCGGTGGTCATCGCAAGGTCCTGCCCTTCCAGTTTTATGTCATGCTCGGCAATCTTCAGGCCGACATTTGCGCCATCTTTTTTCACCAACTGGATCGGCAGATTTCCGCGGAACGACTGAGTGACATCGTTTTTCTTCGTCACAATTCTCCACTTGTGAACCACCGGAACTTTTATATTTAAGAATGCAAATTTTTTCTTCTTCCATTCGATTCCGGACTTTGGAGACCCGGCGATGCATGACCAAGTGTCAACTTGGCCGCGGAAAGACATCATAAGGCGGTCATCGACTGGCCAGAGCGAACCGCTTTTGAGAGACACAGCCGCACTTCGGGCATCTGAACCAACTCGGGCATCAGCACCACGGGCAGCGCATTTGTCGTTAGCGAGTGCGAACTTGTCCACGACATTGGAAAACTTTCGCTGAAGATCTATCAGGTCAGCGAGAATTCTCACGTCTACCGTGGTTTCATTATCGACGGAGTTGACGGTAATCCACGACGTCGTACTGACGGTAATTGGTATGCCGTTGACTTTGTTGGTTATCGCGATTGGCCCGACGACAACTTGGGCGGTGGCTTCCGATAGAAAGCCAACCAGAAGCAGTGCACTCAAAAAAAGCGCTCTCATCCCCAGCCCGCCGAGCTCAATAAGTCAGATGGTTGCCTTGCAAACGGTAGCGCAACTCAGAGCGGGATACCTCCGCATATATTCGCTATTCCCCAGAAAACGTAAGCAGCGCGGAGCGGGATACCTCCGCTTTGCTCCCGTTGCGTCGGTTGGCAACGTCTCTCGCTATGCGCACAATACGTTTCTCCGACGGGTAACAAGAAATATGAGGGAACCAGGGCATGCGTACACAAGCTTGCCATACGTGCGTTGTCGGCGTTGTGGCGCTAGCAGCGCTCGCTGCAACACTTGCTGCGCCCAGGCTCGCTGACGCCGAAGACTATCCGTCCCGTACGGTCTCATTGGTCGTAGCTTTTCCTGCCGGCGGTGGCGTCGACACGGTCGGCCGCGTCGTCGCGCAGAAACTCACGGACGCGCTCGGCCAGCAGGTGATCGTCGTCAACCGTCCTGGTGCCGGCTCGGTGATCGGCACGCGCGACGTCGCCAGGGCCCAGCCCGACGGTTATACATTGCTGCTGTTGGTAACCGGTGCCGGCCTTCCGGAAAACCCCGGCTACGACATGGCGAAGGATTTCGCGCCGATCGGATTGATTGCCTCGGTTCCGATCGTGATCATGTCCAATCCTTCGGTGCCCGTGAAATCGCTGTCCGAGGTGATCGCGCTTGCCAAGAAAGACGGCGACAAGGTCACAGTCGGTACGCCGCCGGCACCGACCTTGAATTATTTTGGCGCCGAACAATTCAAGGCGATGACCGGCACCAAGATCACGATCGTCACTTATAAAGGGACGGGGCCACTTACCAACGATCTCGTCGGCGGGCATGTCATGCTCGCCTTCAACACGCTGCCGCCAGCGATCGGCAATATCCAGGCCGGTGCATTGCGCGCCATTGCCGTCGGATCGCCGACGCGCATGGCCGCGATTCCAAATGTTCCAACTATCGCCGAATCCGGCCTGCCGGGACTGGAGATCGTGCAGTATTACGGTCTGGTCGCGCCGGCCGGTACACCACAGCCGATTGTCGACCGGCTGAACAAGGAGCTGCGCACGATTGTGACCTCGGATGACATGAAGAAGCGGCTGCTCGATGCCGGGGGCGATCCGCTCGCCAGTACGCCGGCAGAATACGCGCAGAACATCCAGCGCGAAGAAAGCAAGTGGCAGGCGGTGATCAAGAAGCTCGGGTTGGTGATCAACAACTAGCCGGGCAGGCCGTCCTTAAAATCCCGCCGCCAGCGACCCTCGCGTGCGCCGGTCGGCGGCGCCCACATAACCGTCCGCCGTGACTTCAATCGAATTCGCCGAGGTCTGCGGCGGCGTCGCCACGATCTCGTGGCCGCGTTTGGCCAAGGCCTCGAGCACCTCCGGCGCAAATCCCGGCTCGACGAAAACCTGGGCCGGTTGCCATTGTTGGTGCACGCGGGGCGCGCTCACCGCCTTGCCGATCGGCATATTGAAATCGATCGCATTCACAATCACCTGCAGCACCGTCGTGATGATGCGGCTGCCGCCGGGCGAGCCAGTGATCAGGAGCGGCTTGCCGTCCTTCATGACGATGGTCGGGGTCATCGAGGACAACGGCCGCTTGCCGGGGCCAGGCAAATTGGCGTTGTACCCTACCAGGCCAAACGCATTCGCTGTGCCGGGCTTGGCTGTGAAATCGTCGAGTTCATTGTTGAGCAATACGCCCGTCCCCTCGGCAACGAGACCGAGGCCGTATGAAAAGTTCAGCGTGTAGGTATTTGACACGGCGTTGCCGTCGCGATCGATAACCGAGAAATGCGTGGTATTGCGGCCTTCGAAATCAGCCGGCGCACCACCGCGAATTTCGGCCGACGGGGTCGAACGCTCGCCGATCTGTGCGCGCAATGATTTCGCGTATGCCTTCGAGGTCAAACCGGCTACCGGCATTGTCACGGCGTCGGGGTCACCCATGAAAACGGCGCGATCGGCATAAACGCGCTTCATAGCTTCGATCATGTCATGCAACGATTCCTCGCGGCTGAGTTTGCCGAGATCGTAACCTTCGAGGATGTTGAGCATCTCGATGAGATGCACGCCGCCGGATGATGGCGGCGGCATGGAAATAATTTCGTAGCCGCGATAGGTGCCGCGCACTGGCGTGCGCAGGATGGCATGATAGTTTTTCAGATCGTCGGCCGTCATGATGCCGCCGGCCTTACGCACAGCGGCGGCGATTTTTTCTGCGACTGGACCGTCGTAAAACCCTTTCGGCCCGTCGCGCGCTATGACGTTGAGCGTGGCGGCGAGGTCGGGCTGCAACAGATCCTGCCCGGGGGACAGCACTGAGCCATCGCTATTGAGAAACACCGGCGCGCTCGAATGCCAGCGCGCGATGCGTTCCTGCGCCTGAGGCAGGCTATCGGCGGTATCGTCGAGGATCTCGACGCCGTTTCGTGCAAGTGTGATCGCCGGCTCGATCAGGTCGGCAAGCGTTAACTTGCCGGAGCCGTATTTTTCGTGCGCGAGCGCAAGGCCGGCCACGGTGCCGGGCACGCCAATAGCGAGCGCGCTGTCGCGTGATTTCGCCGGGTCGGGATTACCCTGCGCATCGAGAAACATCGTCGGGGTTGCCGCGGCCGGTGCGGTCTCGCGGTAGTCAACCGCAACGTCGCGGTTGTCCTTGGCTAGATGAATCACCATGAAGCCGCCGCCGCCAATATTGCCGGCACGCGGATAAGTGACAGCGAGTGCAAAACCGACCGCGACCGCGGCGTCGACAGCATTTCCGCCGCGATCGAGAATCTCAATGCCGATGCCCGCTGCACGCTGTTCCTGGGCGACCACCACGCCGTTATGGGCGAGAATGGTCTGCGCCGGAGAGATCGCCGGCGCGTGCGTGACCGGCGCCACTTGCGCTGAAGCAAGTGTGCCGAATAGCAGGGCGAGGGTGAAAACGGTGCGTTTTACGACGCGATACATCTCAACCTGTCATGGCCGGGCTTTTTTCCCGCCATCCCGGTGTGGGGATGGCATGGTGCCTATAGAATCGGGATGCGCGGGACAAGGCCACGCATGACAGCTTGAAGGTCTATCGCGCCTGCCCGTGATACGCAGTATTCGGCCGCATATCGGTGGCAGATGCGACGCGGTTCGACATATTGAAAAAGCTTGCCACGGCCGAAATGTCCCAGATCTCGCGATCCGTGAAACCGACACGGCGCAGCCGCTCTCGGTCACCTTCCTCCACGCTCCAGGGTGAGGCAGTGAGCTTGACCGCGAAGTCGAGCATGGCGCGCTGCCGTTTGTTCAACCGCGCCACGCGATAGTTCATCACGAGATGCTCTCCGAGCAGTGGATTACCGGAGTACTGGCGCACGGCCGCGCCGTGCGCGGTCAGGCAATAGTAGCAGCGGTTTTGCGAGGACACCGCCACCGCGATCATTTCGCGCTCGAGCTTGGAGAGGCCGGAATCGCCCAACATCAGCTCGTTGTACATGGCAACAAACGGCTCCAACTTCGCCATGTCGAAGGCATAGGCGAGGAGCACATTCGGCACGAAACCGAGCTTGTCCTGGCATTTCTTGAAATAGGCGGCCATCGCCGGCGATAGCTTGGTGGCTTCGAGGTTTAGCCCGATGACGGGTACATCGTCGGCTACCGCCGGGACCGGCTTGGTTGATATCGCCTTTGCGGCGGCGTCCCTGGCCGCCGGCATCTTCGCGGACGCGGCTTTGCCGCCTTTGATGGCGCGCAACACAAGTTGACCCTTGTTCAGTTTTGCAATGGCCGCTTTAGCGGCCGTTTTGGCTGATTTATTCGCCTTCGGCATTGCCGCGTCCCTTAATCATTTCACTATTTTCCCCAGACCAGATTACAGTGTTCTGCGCACCCGCGATACGATTCGCCGGCCACTATTTCATGTATTGCTTCAGAGAGTTAAGACGCGAGCGCGCGACGTATTGCCCGCTTGTCACCGACCCGTCACCAAATGGTGTGTTGCTCTCGACGGGCTGGCGCAGAATGTGAAAACCTCGAAAACGCCTCGACCGATTCCCGCCAGAAGCACGAGGTTCCATGGCCCTTGAGGTTCCCGTCAGTGAGGAGGAAGGCGCTGCCCGCGCGTTAATCGAGCAGGCGGGTGTAGCGCTTGCCAAGCGCCGGCCCGACATTCCCAATACGTTCGTTGCGCAGCTCTATGGTCGGTCCGTGCCCGAGGATGTTGTCCGGTACGGGGCAGACGACGTCGCTGCGCTGGCGGAGCGGGCCTACGATTTCATCGCTGACCGGGCGCCGGGCGCGCCCAAAATTCGTTGTGAGACTTTGCCGCTTGCTGCCTCCGGCTATCGCAAATCGATTTCGGTAATCGAAATTGTCAACGACGATATGCCGTTCCTAGTTGATTCGGTGATGGGCGAGATTGCCGATCGCCGTCTCGACGTGCGCCTGGTCGCACATCCCATGTTCGGTGTTCGGCGCAACGGCAACAAGCTGGTTGCACTCGGTGGCCCCGACACCGCCGAAGGAAAGCGTGAGAGCTTTATCCATATCCATCTGGTGCCGATCGCGGACGAACATGCACGCCATGAACTGATCAGTGCGCTGGAGACCGTGCTCGGCGAAGTGCGGCTGGCCGTTCAGGATTGGCGCCCGATGCTCGACCGCGCCGACGGCATCGTGGCCGATCTGAAGGCCAATCCGCCGCCATTGCGGGTCGATGAGATCGCGGAAGCGATTCAGTTTCTGCAATGGCTACTGGCCGACAATTTCACCTTCCTCGGTGTGCGTGACTACACCGTCGATGGACAGTCTCTCAAACCGGATTTCAAAAGCGCACTTGGCATCATGCGCTCGCGTGAGCTGCGCGTGCTCAAGCGCGGAAATGAACTTTTGGAGATTACGCCGGAAATCATGGCCTTTCTGAAGGAGCCGCGGCTCCTCATCATTGCCAAGGCCAATATCCATTCCCGGGTGCATCGCCGCGCCTATCTCGATTACATCGGCGTGAAGCGCTTCGATGCAGCGGGCAATCTCATCGGCGAGCATCGCATCATCGGGTTGTTTACCTCCACCGCTTATACGCGATCCGCGCATAGCATCCCGTATTTGCGCCGCAAGATCGCCGCAGTGGAGCAACGTGCCGGCTTCGATCCAGGCAGTCATTCCGGCAAGGCGCTGGCAAACGTACTGGAACACTATCCGCGCGACGAGCTGTTTCAGGTCGACGAGGACACGCTCTATCGTTTCGCAACTGCGATCCTCCAGCTAGACGAGCGCCCACACGTGCGCGTGCTTTGGCGTCGCGACCGCTTCGACCGGTTTGTATCAGTGCTCGTGTTCGTCCCGCGCGAGCGCTACGACAGCGATATCCGTGCGAAAATTGGCGCGTACCTGGCGAGTGCCTTCATTGGACACGTCTCGGCATTTTATCCATTTTTTCCGGACGAAGGACCGCTGGTCCGCGTGCACTTCATCATCGGCCGCTCCGGTGGCCCAACGCCCGTTATACGGCGCGAGACACTCGAAGACGAAGTTGCCGCGATCATTCGCACCTGGAGTGATGGATTTACTCAGGCGTTGGCGTTGGTCAATCCGCCAGAGAAGGCGCGCGCACTATTCAATCGTTACCGGGACGCGTTCTCCGAGGGATTCCACGAGGCTTATGCGCCCACCATCGCGGCCGGCGACATTCGCGTGATCGAAGGACTTTCCGAGCAACGTCCGCTTGGCGTCGATTTCCATCACCGGCTTGAGGAGGACCAGCGCGCGGTCGGGTTGAAAGTCTGGAGTTTTGCCCGGCCATTGCCGCTTTCCGAACGTGTGCCCGTATTGGAAAACATGGGCTTTCGGGTTGTGGATGAGCGCACCTACCACATCGAGCCTCAGGGTGGCGCCGGAGTCTGGTTCCACGACATGCTGTTGCAACGTGCGGACGGCGGTGCGATCGATCTCGACACCGGCAAGGCGCGACTGGAAGCAGCTTTCCTCATGGTGATGCGGGGGACCGCCGAGAATGACGGTTACAACGCACTCACGCTGCACGGCGGCGTTGCCTGGCGCGACGTTGCGCTGATCCGAACGCTTTCACGCTTTCTGCGGCAGATTCGCGTGCCCTATTCCCAGGACTACATGTGGGCGACACTGGTCAAGCATGCGGGCATCGCCGCTGATATCGTCGAATTGTTTCATGCCCGCTTCGATCCCCGTGCGGACGCAGGCCGCAGTGACAGGCAGGGCGCGATTGTCGCCCATATCGAAGGGGAATTGCAGAAGGTCGAGAGTCTGGACGAGGACCGCATCCTGCGTCGCTTCGTCAATGTTGTGCAATTTGCGATTCGAACGAATTTTTTCCAGACCGACAAGGACGGCCAACTCAAATCGCTGATCTCGCTCAAGTTCGAGAGTCGCAAGCTCACTGACCTGCCACTGCCGCGCCCGCTCTACGAGATTTTTGTCTACTCGCCGCGCGTTGAAGGCGTGCACATGCGCTTTGGCAAAGTGGCGCGCGGCGGGATTCGCTGGTCAGATCGCCCGCAGGACTTCCGCACCGAAATTCTTGGACTGGTAAAGGCGCAGCAGGTCAAGAACGCTGTAATTGTGCCGGTCGGCGCCAAGGGCGGCTTCGTGCCAAAATTGATGCCGAAGGGAGCCACGCGCGAGATCGTACAGGCTGAGGGCGTCGCCACCTACAAACTGTTCATTTCGACGCTGCTCGACATCACCGACAACATCGCTCCGGACGGTACGATCGTTCCGCCCGCCGACGTGGTGCGTCACGAAGGCGACGACCCTTATCTCGTGGTCGCGGCGGACAAGGGCACCGCGACCTTTTCCGACATTGCCAACGCGATTTCAGTCGAACACGACTATTGGCTTGGCGATGCCTTCGCATCCGGCGGCTCGGCCGGTTATGACCACAAAGCCATGGGCATTACCGCGCGGGGCGCATGGGAAGCGGTGAAGCGGCATTTCCGCGAGATGGATGTCGATATCGGCAAGACGCCCTTCAATGTGGTCGGGGTCGGCGACATGTCGGGCGACGTCTTCGGCAACGGTATGCTGCGCGAGGACACGATCAGGCTGCTCGCCGCCTTCGATCACCGCGATATTTTCATCGATCCGAATCCCGATCCAAAGGCGAGCTTTGCCGAACGCAAGCGAATGTTCGCTTTGCCGCGCTCGAGCTGGCAAGACTACAACAAAGCCCTGATTTCCAAGGGAGGTGGCGTTTACCCGCGCGCGTCGAAGGAAATCCGGCTGAGCGAGGAAGCGCGCGAGCTCCTTGGTGTCGGAGAATCCGTGACGCCCCAGGAGCTGATGAAAGCCATCCTGAAAGCGCAAGTCGATCTTTTGTTTTTTGGCGGCATCGGCACCTACATCCGCGCGTCGAACGAAAGCGACGATGCAGCCGGTGATCGCGCCAACGATGCGATTCGCGTCACCGGCGCCGATCTCGGCTGCAAGGTCATAGGCGAGGGTGCCAATCTTGGTATGACCCAGCGCGGCCGCATCGAGGCGGCGCAACGCGGCATCCGGCTCAACACCGACGCCATCGACAATTCGGCCGGCGTCAATACGTCTGACGTTGAGGTGAATATCAAGATTGCACTCAACCGGCCCGTCCGCGCCGGAACCCTCACGATGGAGGCACGCAACGCGTTTCTCGCCCAGATGACGGACGAAGTGGCGCAACTGGTCTTGCGCAACAACTACCAGCAGACGCTCGCGCTCTCGTTGGTGCAGCGGCGCGGCCTCGAGGACCTCGGCGTCCAACAGCGACTGATGCAGATCCTTGAGATGCGCGGCGAGCTCGACCGTAGCGTTGAATTCCTGCCCGATGAGTTGGTAATTGCGGAACGGCGCAAGCGCAACATGGCGCTGACACGGCCCGAGCTCGCGGTGCTGCTCGCCTATGCCAAGCTTTCGCTCTACAACGAGCTGCTCGACAGCGCGGTGCCGGACGATCCTTATCTGGGGCGCGAGCTCGAGCGTTATTTCCCTAAAGAAATGTCGGAGCGGTACGAGCATGCCCTGCACGCGCACCGGCTGCGGCGCGAAATCATCGCGACACAGCTGACGAATTCGATGATCAACCGCGGCGGCGCAACACTTATTGTACGCATTGCCGATCAAACCGGCTCGGCGTCATCGTCGATCGCGGCTGCCTTTGCCGCCGTTCGCAACAGCTACGATTTGATCGAACTCAATAGCGAGATAGACGCACTCGATAACAAGATTTCCGGAAAGGTCCAACTCGACCTTTACGCCGCCGTGCAGAACCTGTTGCTCGACCGGCTTGTCTGGTTCTTGCGCAACGTAGATCTGACGCAAGGTTTGGAAAAAATAATCGGGCACTACCGGGACGGCATCGCGCAGGTCGCCGCCGCACTCGATAACGCCCTGTCGAAGCAGGCCGCCAGCGCACGTGACACACGGGTCGCGGACCTTACCAAAGAGGGCGTGCCGGAATCGCTGGCGCGCCGAATCGGCAGCCTCACCGTGCTTAAGGCCGCGCCCGATATTGCGCTGGTGGCAAATCGCGCCGGTAAGCCGGTGAGCGAGGTGACGGCGACTTATTTTGCCACCGAAGCCTTCTTCCAGCTCGATCGCGTCGCCAGCGCCGTACCAAATATTGTGGTGTCGGACTATTTCGACCGTCTCGCGCTCGACCGCGCTCTTGATTCCATAGGCGATGCCGAACGCCGACTGACCGCCGCCATGGTGGGCAATGGCCACGCCGGCACCGGTGCCGTGGAAGAGTGGGTCCGTCCAAGGCAGGCGGAGGTCGAGCGTATTCGCTCGGCCATCCATGAGATCGCGGGTTCCGGTCTCACGCTGTCAAAACTTTCGGTAGCGGCGAGTCTGCTGGGCGATCTGGCGCGGCACTAGCCGCGTATCCCGGGCGTAGCGCAGCACTCCGCTTTGCTTCGTGCTGCACCGCTTCCAGGACACAGGCCTAATGCCTAAAGTGCCGCGTGCCGGTGAAGACCATCGCGATGTTATGTGCGTCGGCCGCATCGATCACCTTCTGATCGTTTATCGAACCGCCCGGCTGTATCACCGCGGTCGCTCCGGCCTCGATTGCCACCAGGAGACCATCGGGGAACGGAAAGAACGCGTCGGACGCGACCACCGAGCCTCTCGTCAACGGAGCAGGCAGTTTTAGCTCTTTCGCGGCGTCTTCTGCCTTGCGTGCGGCAATGCGCGCCGCATCGACACGGCTCATCTGACCGGCGCCAATGCCGACAGTGGCGCGATCCTTCGCATAGACGATGGTGTTCGATTTCACGTGTTTGGCGACGCGGAATGCGAACCGCAGGTCAGCAAGTTCGCCCGCGGTCGGGGCGCGCTTGGTGACGGTCTTAAGCTGCATTTCGTCTACCACTGCATTGTCGCGCGACTGTACCAGCAATCCACCGGCGACGGATTTTACGGTCAAACCAGTTGCGTGCGGATCAGGCAGGCCGCCGGCAATCAGCAGCCGGAGATTCTTCTTTGCCGCCACGATCTTGATCGCGTCTTCGGTCGCTTCCGGCGCGATGATTACCTCAGTGAAAATCTCGGTGATTGCCTTTGCTGCCTCGGCATCAAGTTTGCGATTGAGCGCAACAATTCCTCCGAACGCCGAAGTCGAATCGCATGCCAATGCCTTACGATAGGCGGCGAGCAGAGTATCCGCCTCAGCGACACCGCACGGATTGGCATGTTTGACGATCACACAAGCGGCAGAGTGGCGGGGGTCAAACTCGGCAACGCATTCGTAAGCGGCATCGGTGTCATTAATGTTGTTGTAGGATAGCTGCTTCCCCTGCAATTGCCCCGCAGTGACAACGCCGAAGCGTTTCCCGGGTAAACGATAGAATGCCGCGCTCTGGTGCGGATTTTCGCCATAACGCAAGGCTTCGACCAATTTGCCACCGACGGCGCGATAGTCCGGCGCTTCATCATGAAGGGTGTCAGCGAACCAGTTTGAAATCGCAGCATCGTAGGCGGCCGTGCGCGCATAAGCCTTTGCAGCCAGCTTCTTTCGCAGTTCGAGAGACACCATGCCATGGTGCTGCGCCATTTCGCCGAGCACTTTGTCGTAGTCGGCAGGTTCGACGACAACGGTGACATCGGCGTGGTTCTTGGCTGCCGCGCGGATCATGGCAGGGCCACCGATGTCGATGTTCTCGATGCAATCCTCGAACGAGGCGCCTTTCTCGGCCGTGGCTTCGAATGGATATAGATTGACCACCAGCAAATCGATCGGCTTGATGTGGTGCTTTTGCATCGCCGCGACATGCTCTTTGTTGCTGCGGATCGCCAGCAGCCCACCATGTACCTTCGGGTGAAGTGTCTTGACCCGGCCGTCCATCATCTCGGGAGAGCCGGTAAGTTCGGCGACATCGATGACCTTAAGGCCGGCATCACTTAATGCTTTGGCGGTACCCCCGGTCGAGACGAGCTCAACTCCATAGCGGGCAAGCTCCGACGCGAATGCCGTTAGCCCGGCCTTGTCTGATACCGACAGCAGGGCGCGGGTAATACGGCGTGGATGGCTGCTCATAGCGCACGAGCTAGCATATCAAGCGGGCTAAAGTGTATTCGCGAATGCAATCCATCATCAGGGCATCCACAAGCATCGCTCACAGCGGCAATTCCGGCTCATGGGCCCGATCCGGTCGTGAGCCGGGTGCCGCCGGCGGCGTGTGACGCAAGCTCCAGCGCACCGCCGCCGTCTCGCCGACACGACCGTAAATCACGATCTGCACCGTGCGGCGCGGGCCATCCGAGCCAGCCAGGAACACGCTTTCTTCAAGGTCTACCGACTCGGCCAAAGTCGCAAAGGTCCACAGTTCGCGGTCATGCAGCAGAAGGATGACACCGCGGCCGTCTGCCAGACGGCTCGCCTTGATCGCCGGATGCAGATGGAAGCGGATGGCGTATTCATCGGTGGCGTTCGCGGAAAATTCCCGGCCGTCCGACGGCGTGAAAATATCCTCACCGTCGAGGGCGCGTCCGTCAGGGCTAAGCTGGATGACACGAGTATGTATGACGCCGCAGTCGCTGGCATAGCCATCATGAGACGCGCGCAACGCCGCGCTGCCGGGCTCCCTCTCGATCTGCACCTCGCGCGGGCCGGCAATGATCGGCGTGCCACCAAACAATCGTCGAGCCGTGCCGGATTCAAGGAAGCGGCACGACGATCGATCATTGAGAGTGACGGTTGAATGCGCAGATGTTGCGCGCGTGACCTGTCGCCAATTTTCTTTATTGACCGCCGGCAAGCCGCAATTGATCACCAGCCTGTGCTGTCTCCAGGACAGCTCAAACGACAAGCAGCCTGCATGGGCTTCCTGACTTAAATCCACCGGCGGAGGCAGGCCGGTATCCATTAAAAGTGCGGTCTGTCCTGCGTCGATGCGTTGATAGCCGGAATGCGGCGCGTTCGACACCGGTGTTCCGCGGGCATCGTCATAAGCCAGTACGGTCGCCAGCAGATCGACCGGTGTTGGCCCCATGCCATTGAATTGGGCGAAATTTCCATCGCCGTGTCTGAAAAACCGCAACATAGGCATGATGCGGTCGATCGCGTTGTTGAGCGCTTGTGGCGACTGCAATTGCCGCGCCGAGAATAGTTGTCGCAGCGGCAACAAGTCGGCCAGCAATTCAATCAACGCTCCAGGATTACGGCTGACATGTCCGCCGTCAGGCAATATCTGCTTACGAAGTTCATCGGCCAGCCGGCGTACATTCGCGCGCAGATACCCGGACTGGCCTTGCATGCAAAGCGTCGCATAGTTGAGTGCGATCACCGCCTGCAGACGCGGCAAGCCGTCGCGTGACTCATTTAGTGTGTGACGCAGATAACTTACCTGCCGCGACAGACTGCGAATGAAGCGACGATAGAAGCGCGCATCGGCATCCTGTAGTACAAATGGTGCCTGGCTTAGCCAGCAGATCACGCGGCGCGCGAGGATGTCGGAGCGCCAGCCAATCGAATGCCAGCCACCTTGGGCGTTTATCCAATCGTCGATCAGCGAACGGGCATTGGCGCGCGTGATGGCGGAATCGGCGGCACGCAAGTGGCGCAGCCAGACGAAGCCAAGCAGCGTGACGGCCCACTCATCCGACGGTGGGGTCATCTCAAAAGGCGATCTGCGGTCGCAGATGACGACCTTGCCGGCAAAGGCAAAGCGGCCAGCATAGATTTCACTGGCACGGGTGGCGTCGGCCGTGCGCAGGTCCTGCGGTGCAATCACCAACCGGTCGGTCTTGGTCGAGGCAAAGCGCCAACGAATCAGTGGATGCGCGTTGATACGGCCAATCAGACTGCGAAACGCGCGGCGCCCGATGAGCACGGAGAGCCTGGCTCGCTCCGCGACCGAAATCCGCATGGTCAAAGCGTTCGTCCCCTGCCGCGCGGAACCGTCTGTGCGCGCGGGCCACACGATAGCGAAGGGTCGGGAAAGGGCCAATATGCCGGTCCGAATCGTGGTTTAGACGGGTTTTCGGGCGAGGCGAGCAGCATAGAAGCCATCGAGGCCGCCCCAGCGCGGATCGGGATCGGGCAAATGGAGGGGCAGTGTGCGCAAGTCGCCCTCGGCGGTGACGAATTCGCCGTGGCCGAACACGTCCTGCGCCGTGATCGGTTTACGCTCAATCCGGGGGTCGCGCGCGAGTAGAGCTACGATCTGGTTCTCGCATTCCTCGGGCTCAAGTGAGCAGACACAATAGATGAGTGTCGCGCCCGGCTTGAGCAGGTTTACGGCGCGGTCGATCAGCCGCTCCTGCAAGGACGTCAGTACCGAGAGATCGGCTTCACTCTTGAGCCAGGGCACATCGGGGTGACGGCGGATAGTGCCCGTGGATGAGCATGGTGCATCGAGCAACACAGCGTCGAATGGTCCGGCTTGCCATTCCAGTGCGTCGGCCGCGACAGTCTCGGCCCTGAGTGAGAGGCGTGTAAGGTTCTCGCGCAGGCGGTTAAGCCGCGCGGGCGAACGATCAACAGCGGTAACATTGGCGCC
>DAHUXA010000110.1 GCA_027307405.1 Hyphomicrobiales bacterium
CGCGGTGATGATGCTGGTGGTCTATGCCGGCGTCATCGCTTTCGGCTTGAACGAATTTCGCAAGACGCCAATCGGGTTCATTCCACAGCTCGACCGTGGCTACCTCATTATTATCACGCAGCTCCCGCCGGCGGCCTCGCTCGCGCGCACCGACGAAGTTAACCGGCAGGCGGTCGAAATCGCGCTTTCGGTGCCTGGTATCGCGCATGCCGTGAACATTGTCGGCTTCTCCGGCGCGACTTTCACAAACGCACCCAATTCTGGCGCGGTCTTCGTCACCCTCGATCCGTTCGAGAAAAGGGCGGCAGATCCGCGCCAGTCGGCGGCAGCTATTCAGGGACAATTGTTCCAGCGTTTATCGGTCATCCATGATGGTCTGATCTTCGTCGCTGCGCCACCACCGGTCTCCGGCATCGGCAATGCCGGCGGCTTCCGCATGATGATCGAAGATCGCGGCGGCCGTGGCTCACAGGCGTTGCAAAACGTAACTTACGCAATGATGGGAAAGGCGGCGCAGACGCCCGGCCTGCAGCAGGTCTTCTCACTGTTCGAAAACACGACGCCACAGCTCTATCTCGACATTGACCGCACCAAGGCGCAGCTGCTCGGAATCAACGTGCCGGACGTCTTCGCGGCGCTGCAGATCTATCTGGGGTCGTCCTACGTCAACGACTTCAATCTGTTTGGCCGCACGTATCGTGTGGTGGCGCAAGCGCGCAGCGAGGACCGCAGCAAAATCAGCGATGTCTTGAAGATTCGCGTGCGCAACAGCAACGGCGATACGGTACCGCTCGGCGCCTTTACCACCGTGCGTACGGTCACCGGGCCTTATCGTGTGCCGCGCTACAATCTCTATCCGGCTGCCGAACTGGATGGCGCGGCAGCGCCGGGCTACAGCCAAGGCCAGGCGATCAAGATCATGGAGCAGCTCGCGGCACAAATACTGCCGCAAGGCTTCTCTTATGAATGGACCACGCTCGCCTTCCAGCAAATTCGTGCCGGCAATACCGCGACTTTCGCGTTCGTGCTGGCGGTGGTGTTTGTCTTCCTCGTTTTGGCCGCGCAATTTGAAAGCCTGACGCTGCCGCTCGCGGTCATCATGATCGTGCCTATGTGCCTGATCGCGTCAATCGTCGGAGTCGTGCTACGCGGTCAGGATAATAATATTCTCACTCAGGTCGGATTCGTGGTGCTCATCGGCCTTGCGGCCAAAAACGCCATTCTGATTGTCGAATTTGCCAAGCAGCTCGAAGACGGCGGCCGCAATCCCCTCGATGCCGCGGTTGAAGCGGCACATCTGCGATTGCGGCCGATTCTGATGACCTCCTTCGCCTTTATTCTCGGCGTCACGCCGCTGGTCTGGGCGGTCGGAGCCGGCGCCGAACTGCGTCAAACGCTTGGCACTGCAGTATTCTCGGGCATGATCGGCGTGACCACCTTCGGTCTGATCTTTACGCCGGTGTTCTACGTCGTCTCCCGCTGGATTGCGATACACTTGGCTGGACGCTTCCGGCAGCGTCAGCCCCGAGAGCGCGCGAAATAACTAGTCCTACGACTTTCAAATGACGATGAAATTCGGATTTGGCCAACCGCTCACACGCAAGGAAGATGATCCGCTCCTGCGTGGGGCAGGTCGCTACATTGCCGATGTTTCACCGGCAAAGCCATTGCACGCTGTGGTCGTTCGTTCGCCCCACGCCCATGCCCGGTTCCGCATCGGCGATCTTGCGCGTGTGCGCGCGCTACCGGGCGTGCGCCTGGTGCTGACCGCTGCTGATATTTCCGCACTCGGGCCATTGCCAACCCCGGGCGTCGTGCCGGATGTGGACATCAAGATTCCGACCTATCCGATCCTCGCCAAAGACGTGGTGCGGCATGTGGGGGATGCGGTCGCTTTTGTCGTCGCCGACACCATCGATGCGGCAAAGGACGCGGCGGAAGCGATCGAAATCGACTGGCAGACCTTGCCGCACGTTGTCGGTGCCGTGGCCGCACTCAAATCCGGCGCCCCAAAAGTGTGGGCTGAGCGGCCAGACAACCTCGCGTTCGCAGCCGAGGTCGGCGACGCACGCGCCACCATGGAGGCTTTTGGCAACGCCGCGCGTATTGTCGAGCTGACGATCGTCAATCAGCGGCTGGTGACCAACTATCTTGATACCCGCGGCGTCATCGCGGAATACGACGGCGATCGGTACACGCTCACACTTGGCAGCCAGGGTAGCCACGTCATCCGCGACATCATCGGCGGCGCGGTGATGAATTTGCCGCCCGAAAAGATGCGGGTGGTCACGCCCGACGTTGGCGGTGGCTTCGGCACCAAGCTGTTTCCGTACCGCGAATATGCGCTGGCCGCTGTTGCGGCTGAACGGCTGCGCCGCCCGGTCAAATGGATTTGCGATCGGACCGAGCATTTCGTTGGTGACAGCCACGGCCGCGATAATATCTCCACTGGACGGCTGGCGGTTGACGAGAAAGGGCGTTTCCTCGCGCTCGAACTCGACATCATCGCCGACATGGGCGCCTATCTGTCGTGTTATGCGCCCTACATCCCGTGGCTCGGCGTTGGCATGGCAACTGGCCCTTACGACATTCCAGTTGCCCACATCCGGTTGCGGGCCGCCTACACCAACACGGTCCCGGTTGACGCCTATCGAGGCGCCGGACGCCCGGAAGCTTCCTATTTGATCGAGCGTATTGTCGATGCGGCGGCGCACGATCTCGACATCGCGCCCGATGCGATACGACGCAAGAATCTCATCAAACCGAAAGCGCTGCCGTACAAGACGCCGACCGGGAAGATCTACGATTCGGGCGATTTCGCAGGTACGCTCGCGCGCGCGCAGGAGCTTGCGGATTGGGATGGCTTCAACAAGCGTGCGGCGCAATCCAGACGCGCTGGCCGGCTACGCGGCATCGGAATCGCCACCTATATCGAGGCCTGCGGCAACAATGGCCCCGAGACTGCGGCGCTTACGCTTGATGGTGACGGCGGCGTCACGTTGCTGATCGGATCGCAGTCGACCGGCCAAGGCCACGCCACGTCCTACGCTCAACTTATTGCCGAATATCTCGACCTGCCGCCTGCGCGTGTGCGCGTGGTGCAGGGCGATACGGATCGCATCAAGAGCGGCGCCGGCACCGGCGGCTCGAGTTCGATCCCGGTCGGGGGTGTTTCCGTTGACCGTGCGACCAAAAAGCTCGCCGAGCAGATCAAAGAGATTGCCGCCGACGCTTTGGAGGCGTCAGCGAGCGACCTGGAAATCGCGGATGGGGCTGTCCGCGTTGCAGGCACCGACCGCATGATCTCGTTTTCCGACATCGCCGCACATCCGCACGCGACTTCCGACAAATTGCGCGCGACAGAAGAGTTCAGCGTCGAGCCGCCGACGTATCCGAATGGCACGCACATCGCCGAGGTCGAAATCGATCCGGACACCGGTACGACGAACATTGTGCGATACATCGTTGTCGATGACTTCGGTGCAACGCTTAATCCGTTGCTGCTTGCGGGCCAGGTGCACGGTGGTGCGGTGCAGGGCATCGGCCAAGCGTTGATGGAGGACACGGTCTACGATCCCGGAACCGGCCAATTGCTCAGTGCGAGTTTCATGGACTACGCCATGCCGCGCGCCGAACATGCACCTGACTTCGTATTCGAGACACGCAACGTGCCGTGCAAGACGAATCCGCTCGGCGTCAAGGGCGCAGGCGAAGCAGGAGCCATCGGGTCGTGTCCAGCCGTCATGAACGCGATCGTCGATGCGCTCTGGCGCGCTTACCGGATCCGCCATATCGATATGCCCGCGACACCGAAGCGGGTTTGGGATGCCATCCGCGCTGCGCGAAAATCGGCTCCGGTCTAGAAACCACAGCCGATCACGAATTCGTGATCGGCGGGCGATGCCGACCGAGGCGGAATAATGCTTGTGGACCAAGTGTTTATGAGAGCGGTCGATACGAGACAAAACAGAGGTATCCAATGGGACGAACGGCCCGAGTGGCTCTTGCTGCAGTCTTTGTTGCGCTTGGAACGGGTGCGGTCATCGCGCAGTCTGACCCGATCGCGGCGCGCATGGCGCTGATGAAAGGCAACAATGACAACGCAAACGTGGTCGTTCAGATGATGAAAGGGCAGGCGCCGTTCGACGCCGCCAAGGTCGACGCTGCCTTCGCGCAATGGGCCGATACCGCGCAAAAATTACCCGGCCTTTTCCCGGATAATTCGAAGACCGGCCAAAAGACGCGCGCCGCATCGAAGATCTGGGTCACGAAAGCCGACTTCGACGCCAAAGCCGCTGAATTCGGCAAAGTGGTCGCGGAAAATCGCGACAAGGCCAGAGGCTCACTGGACGGTTTGCGCGCCGCAATTCCGCTTGTCGGGAACGCGTGCGACAACTGCCACAAGGAATATCGGCTGTCGAAGCAATAGCGTGGATTGTAGGTATACCGTAGCGATCACTGTCGTTTAGAATTCCATCGACTACGGGATCCGCCGGGATGATCCGTAAGATTGTCATTGTCGCAATTGTCGCGGCCGCTGTTGGCGTGCCCGCATTCTGGTATCTCACCATTCCAGAAACAATTCCGGCGAGTGCGCTCGCGCCATATACGCCGAATCTCGCCAATGGCCGGACGATGTTCCTGATTGGCGGTTGCTCCTCCTGTCACACAATTCCACAACAAAAGGATAGCACTCGCCTTGGCGGGGGCCTGGCACTCAACTCACCGTTCGGTGTTTTCTATGTGCCGAACATTTCTTCCGATGCCAAGGACGGCATCGGCGGCTGGAGCGAAGCGCAATTCGTCACCGCCATGGTGAACGGTACCTCGCCTGCGGGCGAACATCTTTATCCGGCCCTGCCATACACGTCGTATCAGCGAATGCGTCTCGATGATTTACGCGACCTTTTTGCCTATCTGAAAACTCTGCCAGCGATCTCGGGCAGAGTGCGTGACCACGACCTGCCATTTCCATTCAATATTCGCCGCACGCTCGGAGTGTGGAAACTTTTGTTTCTCGACGGCAAAAGTTTCACGCCTGATCCTGCGCAATCCGCGAAATGGAATCGCGGCGCTTATCTGGTTAATGGTCCCGGCCACTGCGCCGAATGCCATTCGCCGCGCAATTTGCTCGGCGCCATTGTCACCAGCAGGCGTTTCACGGGTGGCCAGAGCCCGACAGGACAGGGCGGCGTGCCCGATATCACGCAGCGCAAGCTTCACGATTGGAAAGTTGAAGATTTTGCCGAGACGCTCGATACAGGCATGACTCCAGATTCGGACCGTGTTGGAGGCCCGATGGTGGAGGTGGTGGCCAATACGAGGCAATTGAGCGCCGCCGATCGCGAAGCCATCGCGGTTTATCTCAAGTCGCTGCCAGGGCCGAAATAGCCGGGCATTCTGATCCGTTTGTCGTTGGCATCTGAAGTCGGGCTTGCCCGACTTTTTGCATTTATGAATGCCGCTAGCCACATGCGCTCGACTCGCGGTGACTTTACCGGCCATCTTCATCAATCTAGGGACGAATCGTCAGGCAGACCATGCACCCGTTCAAAGCAATCGGCCTCAAACTGATCTCTGCGCTGCTATTTGCCGCTATGTCCGCACTGGTCCGCCAACTGGGCGACGTCGCCCCTGTGGGGCAGATGGTGTTTTTCCGCAGCGCTTTCGCGATTTTACCCGTGGTGGTCATCTATGCCATTCGCGGCGAGCTCACCACTGCGGTCCGGACAAGCCGGCCGCTTGGGCAACTCGGCCGTGGTTTGCTCAGCGTTTGCGGCATGTTTACAAACTTCTCGTCTCTGACTCGACTGCCGCTTGCAGACGCGACTGCGATTTCATTTGTCTCGCCGCTCATCACCGTGGCGCTTGCCGCCGTCGTGCTGAAGGAGCGCGTGCGCATCTACCGCTGGTCGGCAGTGTTGGTTGGCTTTGCCGGGGTGATCGTCATGCTGGTCCCGCATTTCGATGTCGGTGCCTATGCGGGGGCGAGTGGCGCCGTTGCCGCGGTCGGATCGATGTTTGCGATCACGTCGGCATTCTGCAATGCCGGCACGGTGATCCAGACCCGCCGGCTCACGCAAACTGAGACGACATCGTCCATCGTGTTCTATTTCTCGCTGGTTTGTGCGATCGCCGGTGCGCTGACGCTGCCATTTGCCTGGCATTCCCCGACCACGCGCGAGCTCGTAGCGCTCATTGCGCTCGGCATCCTCGGTGGGCTCGCGCATATTTTACTGACCGAAAGCTACCGGTACGCCGCGGCATCGGTGGTCGCCCCCTTCGACTATTCGTCGATGCTGTGGGCGCTTCTGCTTGGATACTGGTTGTTCGGCGAGTTACCGGACACGTTGGTCTATATTGGCGCGACGATCGTTGCGGCGGCCGGGCTTTTCGTTATCTGGCGCGAGCGGCAGCTTGGTCTCCAGCGCGCGCGGGAGGCAGAAGCGTCGCCTTAGTTCTGGAACGCCTTGAATGTGATGATCGTGTGTGTGTCCTTGATGCCGGGGATGCACTGCACCTTTTCGTTGACGAAGTGTCCGATATCAATTCCGCTTTCGACGTAGAATTTCACCAACAAGTCATAGTCGCCTGCCGTCGAATAGATTTCGGACGCAATCTCGGTTTCAGCCAGCTCGTTGGCCACCTGGTAGGATTTTCCGAGCTCGCATTTGATCTGGACGAAAAATGGGGTCATCGCGATCCTCCGATTTATCCGCAATCCAGCAAAAACAACGCTAACTGGCAAGGCGGCCTTGCTTTGGGAAGCCGCGCGGACTACGTATTGAATAGCAATCTCGTGGGGTGTCCGGCCGTTGCCGGGCTGAGAGGCGCAAGCCAACCCAACGAACCTGATCCGGGTCATACCGGCGGAGGGACCAGAGATGCATCATCCGCAAACCGCATCGCGCGAAAAACTCGCGCAAGCCGCGTTCGATATTATCGCGCGTGTGCGCGGGCGGGGTCCGCGCGTTCACTGCATCACCAACACGGTTGCACAGAATTTCACCGCCAATGGACTGCTGGCGGCCGGCTGCATGCCCTCGATGACCTTGTCTCCTGAAGAGATCGGCCCATTTGTGGCCGGCGCACAGGCGCTTCTTGTCAATCTCGGCACGTTCGATAGCGAGCGCCGCGCAGCAACCGGGATCGCGGTGGAAACTGCGGCACAGCACAAGCTGCCATGGGTGCTCGATCCGGTGTTCGTCGACCGCGCGCCGCCGCGAGCTGCCTTTGCACGCGAACTCATCGGCCGCCGACCGGCCGTCATTCGCCTCAATCATGCTGAATTTTCAGCACTTGCAGGCGTTGCGCCATCGCGCGATGCGGCGATGACCTTCACTCGCGCCAACCGGGTCGTTGTTGCGCTTTCAGGTGAGACCGATCTCGTGACCGATGGCGAGCGCATTGTATCTGTTGCCAATGGGCACCCGCTGATGGCCAAAGTGACCGCGATGGGGTGCGCCGGCTCGGCACTGGTCGCGGCATGCCTGGCGGTTGAGCCGGACATATTGGGCGCAACAGTTGCCGCGCTGGTTTTCATTGGGGTCGCCGGCGAAGTTGCGGCAGAAAAATCAGGCGGCCCCGGCAGCTTCGCCGCTGCCGTCGTCGATGCTCTCTATAATCTCGATGGGCCAACGATCACCGCACGTGCAAGGATCAGCTGATGGATGTCGATCTCAGGCTTTATGCCCTCGTTGATCCTGCGGTTGCCGGCGGCCGTACGCTTGCAGATCTGGCCGGCCGCATCTCAAGCAGCGCGACCCTGGTGCAATTGCGCGACAAGCATGGTTCTACCCGCGCCATGGTGGAGGAGGCGCGCGCGCTACAGGCCGTGCTGGAGCCCAAGAGTATCCCGCTGCTCATCAACGATCGCGTCGACGTTGCGCTCGCTGCGGAAGCCGACGGCGTCCATATCGGGCAGGACGACATGGCGCCGGCCGATGCGCGGCTCCTCCTTGGACGAAGGGCCATCATCGGCCTGAGCGTCAAAACTGTGGATCAGGCCAGAGCGGCGCCACTCGACCTGCTGGACTATGTGGCGATTGGCGGCGTTTACGGGAAGACCTCCAAGGACAACACGGCAACGCCCATTGGCGTTGCCGGCTTGCGGGCAATTGTACAGGCAGTTCGGGCGCGCGAACCGGACTATCCGATCTGCGCCATCGCCGGCATTAACGCGACCAATGCCGCCGATGTCATCGGCGCCGGTGTCGACGGCGTTGCGGTTATTTCGGCGCTATCACTCGCCACCGATCCCGGAAAAGCCGCTCAGGATTTGCGTGCGATCGTCGACAACGCACTCAAGCAGCGAGGACCATCATGACGGCCATCGCTGTCACGATTGCCGGCTCGGATTCGAGTGGTGGCGCCGGTATCCAGGCGGATCTCAAGACTTTCGCTGCGTTGGGGGTCTATGGCGCCTCGATCATTACAGCGCTGACTGCGCAGAATACAAAAGGCGTCAGTGCGATTCACGATGTGCCTCCAGACTTCATCGTGGCGCAAATCGATGCCGTGTTTTCTGATCTCGACATCGGCGCGGTGAAAATCGGCATGTTGTCGCAGGCTGCGACGATCGAAGTCGTGTCCAAGAGTCTTGATCGTCATCGTGCCAGGAACGTTGTGCTTGACCCGGTGATGATCGCGACGTCCGGTGATCGCCTGCTGGCGCCGGATGCGGTGGAAGCGCTGCGCAAGCTCCTCATTCCACGCGCCCTGGTCGTTACGCCCAATCTGCCGGAAGCTGCGGCACTTGCTGGCGCTTCGCTGGCGCGCAATGAGCAGGAAATGGAAATACAGGCGCGTGAGTTGCTGGCGCTCGGCGCGCCACATGTCCTGATCAAAGGTGGCCACGGCAACGGCGAAGAAAGTGTCGATCTGCTGATCGGGCAGGGTGCCGTGCTGCGCCTGTCGGCGAGACGCGTGGACACGAAAAACACGCATGGAACGGGCTGTACGCTATCTTCAGCGATCGCGGCGGGCCTTGCCAAGGGGCTTGAGCTCAAAGCCGCAGTGCAGAATGCCAAGGTGTATGTCACTGGCGCCATTGCTGCCGCAGACAAGCTCAAGGTCGGATGTGGCCACGGGCCCGTGCACCATTTTCATGAAATTTGGAGAGAGCCATGACAACGCGACGAAATTTTACGGTCGCCGCCGGGGTCGCCGCCGGAGTGCTTGCCGCACCGGCCATTGCGCGAGCACAAACACTCAAGTGGCGCATGGTTACCTCGTGGCCGAAACGTTTGCCGGGGCCCGGTATGTCGGCCGAGCGTATTGCCGAGCGCATTCGCACGCTCTCAGCTGGCAAACTGGACATCGCCGTGTATGCGGCGGGCGAGGTGGTGCCTGCCTTCGAGGTCCTCGATGCCGTTGGCAATGGTGTTGCCGATATCGGCCACACAGCCTCGTTCTACTGGCAGGGCAAGATGCCGGCGTCCTCGTTCTTCACGACGGTTCCGTTTGGCCTCACCCCCGGCGAACATGTCGCCTGGGTTGACGCCGGCGGCGGGCAGGCACTTTGGGACGAGCTTTACGCACCATTCGGCGTGAAACCGTTCATGGGCGGCAACACCGGCGTCTGCATGGGTGGCTGGTTCCGGCGTGAATTGAAAAGCCTCGCCGATCTGCGCGGCTTGAAACTGCGAACGCTGGGCCTCGGCGGTGAAGTCTATCGCCGGCTCGGCGTTACGCCGCAGACCACGCCACCGGCAGAAATCCTGATGAGCCTGCAATCGGGAGTGATCGACGGAGCTGAATTTGTGGGTCCGGGCACCGATATCGCCCTTGGGCTCTATCGCGTGGCGCCATTCTATTATTACCCCGGCTTCAACAAGCCAAACGGCACTGGCGAATGCATCGTTTCGCTGAAAGCCTGGAATGCACTCTCCGATGATCTCAAGGCGATCATCGCGCACGCGTGTGCCACCGAAGCAAACTACGCACTCGCCGAGATGGAGCGTCTCAATGCGCAGGCGCTTGCTGCCTTGGTCAACGAACACAATGTGAAGCTGGCAACATTTCCCGAGGGCCTGGTCGCTGCTGCGCGCGCTCAGGCGAACGATGTGCTCAGCGAATTGGCCGGACGCGGCGCGGCCACCGGCAAAGTTCACGCGTCCTACGCCGCTTTCCGTGAGCGCACGGCGCCGTGGTCGCGGGTATCAATTGAGTCGGTGCTGCGGGCGAGAGGAACGTGAAAGCGAGCCGCTTGGGGCGACTCGCTTTTTTACTCGCAGCGGCATGAATCTGCGGGGCTACGCAGCTCCGGCCTTGTCGATTTTACGTTGAAAGAACTGCCTGATCTCGTTAGCCGGCCTGGCGTGACTGAAGAGATAACCCTGCATCTCGGTGCAGCCGATCGCCTGCAGCACATCCATCTGCTGCTGCGTTTCCACGCCTTCGGCAGTCGATGTCATATTGAGACATTTGGCGAGGCCAGCGACCGCGTTCACGATCGCAAGCGGCTCCGCTCCGTTTGACAGATCCTGAATGAACGAACGATCGATCTTGATCTTGTCGAATGGGAAACTGCGAAGGTAGCTGAGCGAGGAATATCCTGTTCCGAAATCGTCCAGCGCGATTTGGACGCCCATTTTGCGTAGTTGATGGAGCGTGGCCAAAGTTGTGAAAGTATTCTGAAGCAGGACGGTTTCGGTGATTTCGAGCTGCAATTTGTGCGGTGGCATCCCGGTTTCGTTGAGCGCCGACGTAACCATGCTGACCAGATTGCGGCAGTTCAACTGGGCCGGCGAAAGATTGACCGCGACCTTGATATGCTCCGGCCAATGGACGGCCTCATTGCACGCCGCTTTGAGAACCCATTCGCCAAGCGGCACAATGAGCCCGGTCTCTTCGGCGATCGGGATAAAGTCGGCCGGTGAAACCATTCCGCGCGCTGGGTGATTCCATCGCAGCAGGGCCTCGAAACCGTTCACTTCATTGGTTTCCAGGACCACCAGCGGTTGGTAGTACAATTCGAACTGTTCGGTCGCCAGCGCCTTGCGGAGGTCCATCTCCAGTTCGCGCCGCACCTTCATGCGCGTGTTCATTTCGGGTTCGAAGAACCGGAAGGTCCCGCGTCCGTCGGCCTTGGCGTCATAGAGCGCCATGTCGGCATTTCTCAAAAGCTCGTCCGACTCGACGGCGTCCATCGGGGCGACTGAAATGCCAATGCTGATATCCGTAACGATCTGGTGCCCCTCGACCTGATAGGGCTTGATGACCGAATCGCGGATGCGCTTTGACAGCGTCGCGGCGTCGGCGGCTTGCTCCATCTGGGTCATGATGATGGCGAACTCGTCGCCGCCCATTCGGGCAACGACGTCGAGTTCACGGGTGCAGCCGCGCAAACGTTCGCCGACCAGTTTCAGCAATTCATCGCCGATATGGTGACCGAGCGCATCGTTGACGCTCTTGAATTGATCGAGGTCGAGGCACAGCACCGCGAGGCACTCGCCGCGCTTGACGCGCTTGATTTCGTGATTGAGCTGCTCCAGCAAGAGCATGCGGTTTGGAAGGTCGGTCAATGCATCGTGGCGCGCCATATGCGCGATGCGATCTTCGGAGCGCTGGCGCTCGGTCACGTCTTCATGGGTGGCCAGCCAGCCTCCGCCCGCGATCGGCTTGTTGACGACTGAAAATGCACGTCCGTCGGGCAAGTTCACGACGTTGTTGAAAGTCTTTCCTTCCGCGATGCCTGATTTGAGCCGCGCAACATATTCATCGGCGTCGCCCGAGAAGTTCCCGAGCTCGATCCGATGCCGAAGAAGGTCACGCAGGTGGCAGCCAGGCTTTACGATCTCGGAAGAAAGTCCATACAACTCTAAATAACGTTGGTTGCAAAATGTTAGGCGTGTTTCTGAATCGAACATCAGCACGCCCTGCGACATGTTGTTTAGAACAGTCTGCAACAATTGTTCGTCCTTCCGCGTCATGTGCGGAAAGGTCAAAATATCCGCGCGCGACTGGTGCTGCTTCGGCTGATCCATACTGAGCCCCTGACGAAAAAGGTGTCCTGGTCGGAGCTCATCTTTACGGATGGTCTGTGTGGAAGCTCTTAGAGAATTGGTGTTGGTTTTAATTAAAAAATGAGGAGTTAACGCCGTTGGCCCAACAGTTGCGGCGCCTTCCGTGAGTTCTGCGCTGCGGGCGTGACAGAAATCCGGCTCTCCCGTTTGTCCGGGAGAGCCGGCCGGGTTAGCTATGCGCCGCTCAGTAGCAGACACGGACCCACCGCCATACACGCTGACCATAACGGTTGACGACCCAACGGCGTCTCATGGTGCAGTCACCGGCATACGCATAAGGGCCGCCATAGTAGTAAGGACCGCCGAAACCGAGTGCGAACCCCGGCCCGAAGCCCCAGCCAAAGCCGCCCCCGCCGCCGTGCCAGTGGCCGCCGCCCCAGTGGCCGCCATGCCCATGCCAATGTTGAGCATTGGCAGCAGTTGGAAATATTGCGGTTGTTCCCGCGATCGTGAC
>DAHUXA010000111.1 GCA_027307405.1 Hyphomicrobiales bacterium
TTGGCGCCATATCATGGTGATCGACGTCTATGCAGCGATGGCAGACGGCCTCTGGAGCTACGATCCCAAGCGCCACGTCTTGCACCAGCACGCGCACGCGGATATTCGCGCCGTAACCGGATTGCAAGATTTTGTGGCGACCGCGCCGCTGAACCTAATCTATGTAGCGCACGGAGAGCGGATGCAGGACGTATTGCCGGAAGAGCGTCGTCTCTATGCTTCCGTCGATGCCGGGTTCATCGGCCAGAACGTTTACTTGTTTTGTGCCTCAGAGGGTCTTGCGACTGTTTTCCGGGGCGCTGTTGACACCAAGAAGCTCGCGCAGGTGATGCGATTGGACCCCGCGCAATTTGTCACGTTTGCCCAGACGGTGGGGTATCCGAAAGCCTAATTCGCCGATGCAGGGCAAGGAGTTCCGATGAACAAACCCATGGGACCAGGGATGGCACGCGCAGAGGCGCCGATGCCGGTCACCCTCGTCCCAAAATCGGAGCCCGCAATGCCGGCCCGTTTGCGCCTGCGAAAGCCTTGGGTGATCGGCGGACTGCTGTCGCTCCTGGTGCTCACCGCCGTTTGTGTCGCCTGGTGGCTAGCCACCGCCGGGGCAACAATCCATTACACCACCGCGCCAGTCACACGCGGAGCGGTGACCCGTGCGGTGACCGCCACCGGCACTGTCAACCCGGTGCTGACAATTATCGTCGGCACCTATGTCTCTGGCGTTATTCAGGACTTGAGCTGCGACTACAACACGCGAGTCAAGCGCGGCCAGATCTGCGCCAAGATTGATCCGCGGCCTTATCAGACAGTTGTCGATCAGAACCAGGCCAATCTCAATGCGGCCAAGGCGCAACTCGACAAAGACAAGGCGAGCCTCGTCTATGCCAAGCTGTTCTACGATCGCATGGTTGGACTGGCGAAGACCAACGCGGTTTCCAAGGATTCCCTCGACAGCGCCAAGAACCTCTACGATCAGGCCGCCGCGCAGGTCGGCGTCGACGAGGCCAGCATCGCGCAGCACGAGGCGCAGCTCGCCACCGCCCAGGTTAACCTTGATTACACCAACATTGTCTCACCGGTGGACGGCACGGTCGTGTCGCGCAACGTCACGATGGGACAGACCGTAGCAGCGAGTTTTCAGACCCCGACCCTGTTTCTGATCGCGACCGACCTGACAAAGATGCAGGTCGACACCAACGTCAGTGAAAGTGACATCGGCGGCGCCAAGGAGGGCTACAAGGCGCTCTTTACCGTCGACGCCTATCCGAAACGCACCTTCGAGGGAACGGTCACCCAGGTGCGCCAGTCACCACAGACGGTGCAAAATGTTGTGACCTACGATGTCGTGGTCAGCGTCGATAATACGGATCTCGCTCTCAAGCCCGGGATGACCGCGGCGACTCGGGTTATTTCGGACCAGCGCGACAATGTCCTGCGCGTGCCGAGCCGGGCGCTGCGTTACATGCCTGGCGGAACGCGTAGCTCCGCTGGCGGAAAAAACGAGCAAACGAAAATCTGGGCGCTTCGTGACGGAAAGCCCGTGGCAATCCCTATCGTCGTCGGTCTCGACGACGATAGCTACGCCGAGATCGTCAAGGGCGATCTGAAACCGGATGACCGCATCATCGTCTCCGAACAGCAGGACGCCACTCAAAGCACTGTGCCGCGGCCGCGGCTTTGAGCCGCGCAGCGCGCCAACGGACCGATCATGGCTAGTCCGATCATCAGGCTAGAGAACGTACAGCGGATCTACCACGTCGGCGACATTGACGTTCATGCATTGCGAGACGTGAGTCTCAAGGTGAACGCCGGTGAATTTGTCGCCATCATGGGTTCGTCGGGCTCCGGCAAATCAACGCTCATGGCAATCATTGGCTGCCTCGATCGGCCGAGCAGCGGGCGATATTTTTTTGAAGGCGTCGACGTCGCGGGTCTGGCCGAGCCCGATCGTGCGCGGCTTCGCAGCGAGCGGTTGGGCTTCGTGTTTCAGAGTTTCAATTTGCTCGCACGCACCAGCGCCCTCGAAAACGTCGCATTGCCGCTGTTCTATGCGGCAGCCGGGCCGGCAGGGGCCAGCTCCCGCGTCGCGCACGCACGTGCTGCGCTCAAGCTTCTTGGCCTGGGGGAGCGCGAGCGCAATACGCCGGGTCAACTTTCGGGCGGCCAACAACAACGGGTGGCGATTGCGCGGGCCTTGATCAACGACCCACGATTGCTGCTTGCCGACGAGCCGACCGGCAATCTCGATACGCGCACCTCTCATGAAATCATGCAGACGCTGATCCGACTCAACCGCGAACGAGGCGTCACCGTCATCCTCGTCACCCACGAGTCGGACATTGCCGCCTATGCCGATCGCGTTCTGACCATGCGAGACGGCGAAATCATCTCGGATGATAACAAGCCAAGAAAGGCGGAGACCGTCGATTTACCGCGTCTCGATCCCGCGGCCGCGGAGCTTTTACGCCGGCCGCCGAGTGCACCAACGCTGCCCGCGACAGGCGCCCAAGCGGTTTGGGGGTTCGTCCGGATGGTCGTGGCGGCGGCCGTGCTGGCCATCGCGCGCAATATGATGCGCTCGGCTTTGACAATGCTCGGCGTCTTTATCGGCGTCGCCGCGTTAATCGCCATGGTCGCCGTCGGCCAAGGCGCGAACGAAGCAGTCCGCAAGGAGATCGCGAGGCTCGGCACCAATCTCGTTGTCGTGCTGCCGGGGGCACGAACGATGGGCGGTGTGCGCGCCGGGTCCGGTAGCGCTTCCACTCTTACCGTCAGCGACGCACAGGCGATCCGGCGCGAAAACCCCGCCGTCGGCGCGGTTAGCTATCTCATACGCCAGCCCGGCCAGGTGGAATTTGGAAACCAAAACTGGACAACTAGCATCCAGGGTATCAGCGTCAATTACCCGCCGATGACCAATTGGAAGATCGCCGCAGGACGTGAAATCTCGCGCGACGACGAGACTGCTGCTGCGCTCGTCGTCGTGATCGGGCAGACGGTTTCCCGCCAGCTCTTCGGCGAATCGGAGAATCCAGTCGGGGCGCTCATCCAGGTCAAGAATGTGCCGATGCGCGTCATCGGAGTTCTCGCGTCAAAAGGACAGACATCATTCGGACAGGACCAGGACGATGTCGTCATGATTCCGTTTGGTACCGCGGAACGCAAAGTTCTTGGCGTCGCCGCGCCAAGCCAGCAGCAAACCGCACTGAATTGGGTTTATCCGGCCCCTCCCAATCCCTATGGCCTGCAGCCGCGGCTGGTCGGATTTGTCAATCAAATCTTCGTCCAGGCGGCAAGCCAGACACAGGTTCAGCCGGCAATCCATCAAGTTACCGACACGCTCGCACGACGCCATCGCATCAAGGCGGGCGACGTTAATGACTTTTCAGTGCGCAACTTGAGCCAGATCGCCGAAACGGCCGAGGGCAGCAGTCGCATCATGGCGCTCCTGCTCGCCTCTGTTGCCTCGATATCGCTTGTGGTCGGCGGGATCGGCATTATGAATATCCTGCTGGTATCGGTGACAGAACGAACGCGGGAGATCGGCCTGCGGATGGCGATTGGCGCGCGCCGCCTGCATGTCCTGCTGCAATTCCTTACCGAGGCGGTGTTACTGAGCGTAACCGGCGGTGTCGCCGGAATTATCATGGGCGTAGTATTTTCCGCCGCAATTTCGATGATCGCTGGATGGCCGGCACCGATTTCGTCGATGGCGATCGTCAGCGGGTTCCTTTTCTCCGCCGCGGTCGGAATTTTCTTCGGCTATTATCCGGCCCGGAAGGCAGCAAGCCTCGATCCGATCGAGGCTCTCCGCTATGAGTAGATAGCGCTTAGACCGCCGGCCAATACAGAAATTAATCTGCGCGGCGAGCGGCTTGGCCATCGCCGACGTGCGTCCAAAGCGTTGTTATCAGCGCAGGCAGTCAGGTTAAGTGCGCGAGATTGTGCAGGCCTGCGATTGGCCCTTAGCAGACATGTCGCGGAGTTTGAGCGAGCCGGTCATGAGCAAACCCCTGTCAATGGCGGTTACTAAACTCTTCAATGGGACTGTGATTTGGTCTTTCTAAAACCACCCAAGGGCCATCCAACAATAGTTCCTAACACCAATAAACAGAGAGGGGGAACGAACAAAAATGCCAACTCTAGGAGGAATGCGCGAGCGACCCGAACCGCCTGCTCTGTGTAATCGTCGCCCCCGCCCCAATGCTCAAACGAGCCACGCGCAAGATTTAAACGTTTCTGGCACTCATCGAGAATGAAATTCCCCGGCGGCGGCGGAACACCGGGTGGCAACTGGCACTCGTCAATTTGTGACATAAGTTCTGCATCGCTCATGCGGGCAATTCTCAGTTTCTTTTCCGCGCCCGGCAGTACCGCGACGCTCCACCCGATCACCCAAAGAAGCGAGATTAGAAACCAAGCGGGCAAAAACCTTGCTCGCCAGTTTATCGTCCGCATGTGGCTCTCCCTCGATAGATGCCTTTAATGCTTCGTCCGAACACGTTCAATGTCCGCTATTGGGGTAAAGCAGACATCGCGTGGCCTTGTCGGAATGTCCGCTTTTGACCCAAAGTGGACACCCGATGTCGCGGTCTTGGTCAGGGCTGGTGACCTAAAATTGGCGTAAATAAAAATAACTGCTGTTCGGTCTCCTCGAAAAGGTCCAAGATTAGTGCTTGCGTGGCTTAAGCGGCGCATAGACCGCAACGCCGATCAGGGAGGGCGATATGGTGCGTCTCAACATCAATGGAAAATCCATCGACGTCGATGTCGAAGCCGATACCCCGCTGCTCTGGGTGATTCGGGAAAACGTCGGTCTAACCGGCACCAAATACGGCTGCGGCATTGCGCAGTGCGGCGCCTGCACTGTGCACATCAACGGCGTGGCGACGCGCTCCTGCGGTATGCAGGTGAGCGAGGCAGTCGGCAAGCAGATCACAACCATCGAAGGCCTTGCCAAAAACGGCGCCCAACACAGCGTGCAGAAAGCCTGGATCGAAAACGACGTTCCACAGTGCGGGTACTGCCAAAGCGGCATGATCATGGCGGCGGCGGCGCTCCTTAAGGAGAAGCCGAAGCCCACCGACGCGGATATCGATGCCGCGATCACCAACATTTGCCGCTGCGGCACGTTCCAGCAGGTGCGTGAAGCAATACATATGGCCGCAAAGAGCGCGTAAGGGGAACAGTCATGAATTTTATCCCGAAAATGAATCGTCGCTCTTTCATCGTTGGTACCGCGGCCGCTGGTGGCGGCCTTGCGATCGGATTCGATCTTCCGTTGGGTGGCCCGCAGGTTATACGCGCCGCCGATGACTCACCGGAACTCACCGCGTGGATCGTCATTCGGCCGGATGACACCGTCGTTATCCGCATGGCGCGATCCGAGATGGGTCAAGGCACGATCACCGGACTCGCGCAACTCGTGGCCGAAGAGCTCGAGTGCAACTGGTCGAAAGTAACGACCGAATATCCGACGCCGGGCCAGAGCGTCGCGCGCAAGCGCGCGTGGGGTGACTTCTCGACCGGCGGCAGCCGCGGCATCCGCATGTCGCACGAATATGTGCGCAAGGCGGGTGCCACCGCCCGAACCATGTTGGTGCAGGCCGCAGCCAATCAGTGGAAGGTGCAGCCCGCCGAATGCGTCGCGGCGAACAGCGTGATCACGCATACCGGGTCCGGCCGCAAGGTGACCTACGGCAAGATTGCAGAGGCCGCAGCTAAGCTGGACCCGCCGAAGGACGTCACGCTCAAAGACCCGAAGGACTGGAAAATCGCCGGCAAGCGCCTCAAGCGCCTCGACACTGCCGCCAAGACCAACGGCAAGATGATTTACGGCGCCGACTTCAAGATGCCCGGCATGCTCAATGCTGCGATCAAGCAATGCCCGGTGTTCGGCGGCAAGCTGGCGAGCTTCGACGAAGCCAAGATCAGCGGCATGAAGGGCGTCAAGAGGGTGGTGAAGGTCGGTGACAATGCCGTCGCCGTCGTCGCGGACACTTGGTGGCACGCCAAATCCGCGCTGGACAAGCTGCCGATCACCTGGGACGAAGGCCCCAACGCCAAGGTGCAGCAGGCCGCCGTCAATGCCCGACTGAAAGCTGGCTTCGATGCCGAGCAGGCCTTTGTTGGCAACAAGAACGGCGACGCCAAAGCGGCGCTAGCCGGCGCCACCAAGAAAGTCGAGGCATCCTATGCCTATCCATGGCTGAACCACGCTGCAATGGAGCCGCTCAATGCTACCGCGCTGTACACGCCCGACAAATGCGAAGTCTGGTGCGGCACGCAGAACGGCGAAGCGGCATTTGCCGCGACGCTGGCCGCGTCCGGCCTGCCAGCCAACAACTGCGACGTGCACAAGCTTATGCTTGGCGGCGGCTTTGGCCGGCGCGGTGCGTTCCATGACTACGTGACCCAGGCGGTGCTGATCGCAAAGCAGATGCCCGGCACGCCGGTCAAGCTGCTGTGGTCGCGCGAAGAGGACATGCAACACGGCGCGTATCATCCGATCACGCAGTGCAAGCTGACCGGCGGTCTGGATGCCGACGGCAATCTGGTGGCACTCCATGCCCGCATTTCCGGCCAGTCGATCCTGACCTCCGTGCGCCCGGAGGCTCTCGTCAACGGTATGGATCCCGCGACGTTCCAGGGTTTCGCCGCGACCGGCGAAGCGGCGATTGGCTACAGTGTACCGAACTTGCTGGTCGAGCACGCGATGTACAACCCGCACGTTCCGCCGGGGTTCTGGCGCGGCGTCAACGTCAACCAGAATGCCATCTATCTCGAATGTTTCATGGACGAGCTCGCCTTTGAGGCCAAGCAGGATCCGCTCGAGTTCCGGCGTAAGCTGATGTCGAAGCACCCGAAGCATCTTGGGGTGCTTAATGCCGTGGCCGAGAAGGCTGGATGGGGTAAGCCGGCGCCGCAAGGCATATTCCGCGGCATCGCGCAGCACATGGGCTACGGCTCCTATGTCGCGGCGGTCGCGGAAATCTCGGTGATCGACGGTAACAAGATCAAGATTCACCGTATTATCGGCGCGACCGATCCCGGCTTCGCGGTCAACCCGGCGCAGATCGAACGGCAGATTGCCGGCTCGTTTGTGTACGGGCTATCAGCTCTATTCCACGGTGAATGCACGGTGAAGGACGGGCGCATCGTGCAGGACAACTTCGACAGCTACAACTCGATGCGGATCAGCGAGATGCCGAAGGTCGAAGCTATCGTGATGCCGACCGGCGGTACTCCATGGGGCGGCGTCGGCGAGCCGACGATTTGCGTCGCGGCCCCGGCAGTTCTCAACGCCTACTTCGCAGCGACCGGAAAGCGTGTCCGTTCGGTCCCGCTAAAAAACGAGAAGATTTACTTCGCATGACTTTAGAAGCGGCGGTCAAAAGACCGCCGCTTCTTTTTCATGCGTCGGCACGGCATCGCGCAGATGGCATGCCTTGCATGAGGCTCACAGCGGAAGTGTGAGATGACTGCGAGCCGGATCGATCGTCGCGCTTTTTCCGGATCCACGTTGGCGGCTGCCGCGGCGGCGGTATTTCCGATGCCTGCTTTGGGCGCCGGGTCCTCTTCTCGGGTCGTGGTGATTGGCGGCGGATTTGCAGGCACGAGCTGCGCGCGCGAACTAAAGAAGATCGACCCGAATATCGCGGTGACGCTAGTTGAAACCAACAGGATCTTCACCGCTTTGCCCATGAGCAATAGCGTGGTCGCGGGCTTGCGAAAGATCGGCGGGCAGCAGTTCGAATATCGAGCTATCACTGCGGCCGGAATTGACGTCGCGTTCGCGGCCGTGAAGGCAGTCGATCCGCAAACGCGCCAGGTCGCATTGGTGGATGAAAAGTCGCTTTCCTACGACCGACTCGTTCTTGCGCCCGGCATCGACCTCCGCTGGGACGCGATCCCCGGTTACGATCGCGCTGCGGCAGAGAAAATGCCGCACGCTTGGAACGACGGCGCACAGGTCGATCTGCTGCGCCGCCAGCTCACTGAGATGCCCGACGGCAGTACGGTGGTGATGTCAGTGCCAGTAGCGCCCGCCCGCTGTCCCCCGGCGCCATATGAACGCGCCAGCCTGATCGCGCATTATCTCAAAACCGCAAAGCCACGCTCGAAATTGATCGTGCTCGATGCGAAGGAAAATTTCTCCATGCAACGTTTGTTTCAAAACGCATGGAAGGAGCTTTACACGGGTCTGCTCGAATGGGTGCCGTTGTCGTCGGGCGGTCAGGTTGTGTCGGTAGATGTCGCGAGCAAGACGATCAAAACGGATTTCGACAGTTATCGCGCCAATGTCGCCAATATTATTCCGCCACAAAGGGCCGGGGGTGTCACCGCGCTGGCAGGCGTTGCCGACCGCACCGGATGGTGTCCGATTGATCCGATTACATTTGAATCCAAGCAACAAGCCAACATCCACGTCATCGGCGACGCCGCGATTGCTGGCGCCCTGCCGAAGTCAGCCTCCACCGCGAACTCCGCCGGCAAATTATGTGCCGCGGCGATCGTGCAATTGCTTGCCGGCGGGAAACCACGCGCGCGGGAACTAGCGAGTGCCTGCTACAGCCTGCTGGCGCCTGGCTATGCGATTTCGATCACAGCAAAATATCGCCCGGTCGACGACCAGTTCATTGAGATCGAGGGTTCGGGTGAAATTAGTCCGCTCGAAGCGCCACAATCACGGCGTGAGGAAGAGGCAAAGCTTGCAGACGACTGGTTCACGCAAATCACCGGCGAGGTGTTCGGTTGAACGTGCGGCGCTGCGCCCTTCTTGTCTTGCTTTGCGCAGCCACCGGTACTGTGGCGAGCGGGCAGGGGTCGCTTCGTCCCTACGTAATTGTGGACGACGCGATCCCCGCCTCGTTGACCGGCACGCGCGGCGATCCGGGGCGCGGCCGCGCAATCGTTGTCGCGCGCCAGAACACCTGCCTGCTGTGCCATTCCGGCCCGTTCCCCGAGGAGCGCTTCCAGGGTAATCTTTCACCTAGCCTCAAGGGCACTGGTGCACGCTGGAACGAAGGCCAGCTCCGCCTGCGGCTGGTCGATGCGTCACGTCTCAATGCGCACACGATCATGCCATCGTACTATCGGGTAGAGGGGCTCAACCGCGTCGCCCCGGCCTGGCGAGGCAAGCCGATCCTCAGCGCTGAGCAAATCGAAGACGTGGTGGCTTATCTGGCGACGTTGCGCGATGAGTGACAAGCGATGAGCAAAAGCCGCAAAACGGCAGCGACGCGCCGCCAGTTTCTCGCGGTTGCCGGAGGCGTCGCTAGCAGCGCTTTTGTTAGCGTGCGTCACGCCAGCGCGACCCCCGCGTCGATGGCTTCCGCTATCCGTCAAGTCACCGGTGAGGCGGTGGTGCAGCCTGGGAAGGTGCAGCTCGACGTGCCTCCGCTGGTGGAGAACGGCAATACCGTCTCGCTCATGGTTTCGGTCACGAGTCCGATGACTACGGCCGACTACGTCAAGAGCATCCATATCTTCAACGAGAAAAATCCGCAGCCGAACGTCGTGGCGTTTCACCTCGGTCCGCGAGCCGGACGCGCACAGGTGTCGACGCGCATCCGACTCGCGGATACCCAAACCGTCGTCGCTATCGCGCGCATGAGCGACGGCTCACTCTGGTCAGCTAAAGCGGATGTCATAGTCACGCTCGCCGCCTGCGTGGAGGATCTCTGATGGCGAGCGCCCTGATCAACGTGCCAAAGAAGGCCAAATTCGGCGACGTGATCGAGATCAAGACGCTAATCTCGCACATTATGGAAACCGGATTCCGGCACAGCACCACCGGCGTTCCGATACCTCGCGACATCATTACCTCGTTTGTGTGCACCTACAACAACGAGGAAATATTCCGAGCTGTGCTCTATCCAGCCATCGCCGCCAATCCATTCTTTATCTTCACGACAATCGCGACCGAAAGCGGCACGATTGAATTCACATGGCAGGGCGACAACGGATTTTTGGCGACCGCGTCGGCCACCATCACCGTCGAATGATAGTCAATTCGAAGCGCACGCAATGGCTTGCTCCGGTTGCCGTGATGCTCGGCTTCGCTGCGATTGAGGTGATTTCAGCGCACGCCGAGATTCCACTTGGGGAACGCCGTTCCGGATACGCGGACCTTGCTCCCGATACCAAGGCGATGCAGGACGACGATACCGCGAATCCCGGCATGCTATGGGTGCAGGATGGCGAAGCGCTCTGGAACGCCAAGAGCGGCGCGGCAAACCGCGCGTGCGCCGACTGCCACAACGATGCGCGCACGACCATGACGGGTGTCGCTGCACGCTACCCAGCCTTCAACTCCAAGCTGGGCCGCCCGATCGATCTGGAGCAGCGGATCAACCTCTGCAGGGTGGAGCGCCAGCAGGCGTCTGCCTTCGCCTATGAGAGCAAGGAGTTGCTTTCGCTATCGGCCTTCATCGGGAAGCAATCGCGCGGCGAACCGATCGCGCCGCCGACCGACGAGCGATTGCGGCCTTTTCTCGAGGCCGGCCTTGAGCAGTTTAACCGCCGCCAGGGCCAGCTCAACCTGTCATGCGGCCAGTGCCACGATGACAACTGGGGCAAGCGGCTGGCTGGTAGCCTCATTCCGCAAGCGCATCCGAACGGTTACCCGCTCTATCGGCTAGAATGGCAAGCCGTCGGCTCATTGCAGCGACGCTTGCGCAACTGCATCGTCGGAATGCGCGCGGAGCCATATGATTATGGCGCGCCAGAGTATGTTTCGTTGGAAATTTATTTGATGTGGCGCGCTCGAGGTCTTCCGATCGAAACCCCGGCGGTGCGACCGTGAAAATCATAGTTGGCAACTAAACTGGAATGTCCGCTATTGGTTCTTCGGTGTCTGGGTTGGTGACGGACCGCTTGCGCGTCTGGAAAAAGGAATAGGGCGCTACCATGGACGTTGGCGGCTGGCTGCGAAACCTGGGACTCGGACAGTATGAGTCAGCATTCATCGAGAACGCTATCGATACCGATGTGCTGCCGGAGCTTACCGAAGGCGATCTCGAAAAGCTCGGGATCCCGCTAGGCGACAGGAAGCGGCTCATCAAGGCGATCAAGGCCACGGCTGGCACCTCTACCAGTGCCCTCATTAGGGGCGAAGTCGATGAGAATGCGCCGAGCGATTCCTCGCCCGTGGTTGCTGCCGAGCGCCGTCACTTGACCGTGATGATCTGCGATCTGGTGGGCTCGACTGCTCTATCGGCCCGGCTCGATCCGGAGGACATGGGCGCTGTGATCGATGCCTTTCAGGCCGCCTGTGCCCGTATCACGCTAGCCTATGATGGCTTCCTTGCCGATTTCCGGGGCGACGGGATATTGGCCTATTTCGGCTATCCCCGCGCGCACGAGGACGATGCCGAGCGAACCGTGCGTGCGGGGCTCGATATCGCGGCCGCTGTTGCAAGGCTCAAGACGCACGCGGAAGAGCCGCTGTCGGTCCGCATTGGCATCGCCACCGGCTTGGTGGTGGTCGGCAGCCTCGGTGGCGATGGTGGGTTGCGCGAGCATGCTGTGGTTGGGGATACGCCGAGCCTGGCAGCGCGGCTTCAGGCCTTGGCCGAACCTGGAACGGTCGTCGTCGCGGCCTCCACACGCCGGCTGCTCGGCGATTTGTTCCATCTGCGCGATCTTGGCCTTCACAAAGTCAAGGGAATTGCCGAGCCGATCGCTGCGTGGGCGGTTGAAGGCGTATCGGCTTCCGAGAGCCGCTTCGAGGCAGTCCACGCGGCGGGTCTAACTGATCTTATCGGCCGCGAAGACGAAATCGATTTCCTGCTGAAGCGCCAACGCCTCGCCTGGAAAGGTAAGGGCCAAATCGTGCTGATCTCGGGCGAGCCTGGGATCGGCAAGTCCCGCCTTGCCGCAGCTCTCGAAGAGCGCATCGCCGACGAGCCGTATACCGCCTTACGGTACCAATGTTCGCCCCACTATACCAACAGCGCGCTTTATCCGTTCATCGCCCAATTGGAGCGAGCGGCGGGGTTCAAGGCAGACGATACGTCCGAGCAACGCCTCGACAAGCTGGAAGCACTTCTCGGCATAGCCGCATCGCGAGTTCAGGACACAGCACCGCTTTTTGCCGCGCTGCTGTCGATCCCGTTCGGCGACCGGTATCCGAGGCTAGCGCTCAACCCCGCACAGCAACGTCGCCGCACTTTCGCGGCACTGCTCGATCAATTTGAGAGTCTCTCGCGTCAGAAACCGATCCTGCTCGTGTTCGAGGATGTGCACTGGGTCGATGCCACCTCCCTCGAGCTACTCGATCTGACGGTCGAGCGGATGCGCCAACTACCGGTCCTTGCCCTTTTCATCTTTCGGCCGGAATTCGAGCCGCCCTGGGTTGGTCTCCCAAATGTCAGCGCCTTGACGCTCGGTCCCCTCG
>DAHUXA010000112.1 GCA_027307405.1 Hyphomicrobiales bacterium
CGAACCCGATATTCGGGGACCGGCGGTCGGAATAGTAGTTATGAGGAATGCTTTTGCGCAGCCAAGGCCAGGGATTTGATGCTCTGTCGGGGTGGATCGCCATGAACGGGAAGCAGGCATCGGGCTGCACCCGGCGCAAGCCCGGGGAAACATAGTCGCCGGCAGGAAACGTCGCTTCGACGGCGGCAGTGCTGGGTCTGTCGAGCATTCTGTGAATCCTGGATGTCAGAGCGCAGGCAAACTTAATTCGCTGGACGACTCGGTTTTGCTTTTTTACCTATCAACCCAGTGCACTGATTCGCACTCCCGTTGCAGAGTCTACGCAGTATTTCAGGACGAGGGGCGTTTTTTTGAATCCGTAAAAGGGGGCTGGCCGTATGATCACAATATTGAATCACAAGGACCAGCCCTTACCGGACACCCACTGCAAAAACGCCATTGTCAGTATCGTGATGGGCGACCGTTACCAAAAGCCCTGGGCTGCGGCCTGCAAAAACAGCTGGACCGCTTATGCCGATAAATACGGTTATGACATTATCATCATCGAATGCCACCTCGACGATTCCGAGCGCGCCCGCGCTCGCTCGGTATCCTGGCAAAAGCTTCTGGTTCTGAACCAGCCGTGGGCGCGCCAATATGAGCGCCTGGTCTGGGTGGATTCGGACATCGTTTTTTCAAATACAGCTCCGGATATTCTGAAAAGTATGCCGGATCATCGAAGAGTCGGCATCAGCGAATGCAGCGATCAATTGTCGGCGTACGAACGGCTGATCTATGTCGAGCGGCTGCTCAAAATAGACTACGGCGCAGTCGATCCGATATTGATGTGGAAATTTTTCCAGGAAAATAACTATGCGTCCTATGGCATTAAAAATGAGACCGGGATCATGTTCGGCGCAGGTGTGCTCGTCCTTTCACCGATGTTCCACAACGCACTGCTTCTTCATGTTTATGAAAATGAGGACCACGGCCGCCTCTATGAACAGCCGTTTCTGTCTCATGCGCTGATGATGGAAGGCGCGTTTCAAAAACTATCGCCACGATTCAATTGGGGTGTGCTCGAGTTCCTTGTCATGCAATTTCCCGAATTTTTCGGCAAAACTGCATCGCGGCTGGACGTAGAGGCAATCTGGCCTCATCTCATCAACGAACTGTCAAAAGCGTATTTTCTGCATTTTGCCGGATGCCCAAGCATATTTCAGCACTATGCGGCCATTGTCAGCGCGTCAGCAGATGCAACACAAGGCGATGCCGGCTTGCGCGTGGCTTAGATCCCGTCTCCTGCAGCAAAAAAACGCCCTGCATCGAAGAATGCAAAGGCGTTGTTGCGCGGAGGGGAACGCTTATGGTTGCACGATCATGCCGGTGAAGACATAGGCCTGGAGCATGACCAGCACGCCGACGAGGCACGCCAGCGAAATCGAATGGAGGAACACGAAGCGCAGGATCGATCCCTCGTGTCCGAACCAGTTGGTGGCGGTTGACGCCACAACGATTGATTGGGCGTCGATCATCTTGCCCATGACACCGCCCGAGGAATTGGCGGCGGCCATCAGAATGGGCGACAGGCCCAATTGTTGAGACGTTATTTTTTGCAAGTTGCCGAACAAGATGTTCGAGGCGGTATCTGACCCGGTCAATGCGACACCGAGCCAGCCCAGCAAGGTGCCGAAGAACGGGTAGAGTACGCCCGCACCGGCGAAGGCGAGGCCGAGGGTGGCATCGATGCCGGACAGGCGGGTGAGGGTGCCAATTGCCAGCATCGCCGAAATGGTGACGAGCGAGTAGGCGCAGACCTTGATGGTCTTGCCGTATTCCGTCACCAGCTTCACCGGCGAAAATCCCATCAAAAGGCCGGAGATGATCGCCGCAATCAGCATGCCCGACCCTGTGTAGGACAGCCAAGTGAATGCGAACACCGCGCCTTCCTTCGTCGGGGTTGGCACGACCGGTGCGACTTTATTGATCATATTGTGCAGGCCAGGAACCGGATAATTCCAGGTCGCGTAGGCGTTGAGGACGTTCTTCACCGCGTTGGTGCCCCACGCCAGCAGGATCACGCAAACGATGATCCACGGCAGCAGGGCGAACCACACTTCGGCGGTCGTCGGCTTCTTTGACGATTTCGCCGGTTTCTTGGTCATCGTGGCGGCTGAATCATCGTGGCTGCGAAGGGCGGGCGATGTCCAGATCGTCTTCGGTTTCCAGACTTTGAGGAAGACGATCAGGCAGCCCATCGAGATCAATGATGCGCCAATGTCGACGATCCACGGATTGATGAAGTTGGAGATCAGGAACTGCGGGACGGCGAAGGAGACGCCAGTCACCAGGATCGCGGGCCAGATCTCCTTCATCCCCTTAACTCCGGCGAAGGCCCAGATCAGCCAGAACGGAACGATCAGCGAGAAAAACGGCAGTTGGCGACCGACCATGGCGCCCAGCAGGAACGGATCAATGCCGGTGACGCTCGAGAGGCCCGCGATCGGCGTGCCGAGAGCGCCGTAGGCGACTGGAGCTGTGTTGGCGATCAGCGACAGGCCGGAAGCCGCCAGCGGCGAGAAGCCAAGTCCGATCAGGATCGCTCCGGTGACTGCAACCGGCGTGCCGAAGCCGGACGCCCCTTCAAAGAAGGCACCGAAGGAGAAGGCTATGAGCAACAATTGCAAGCGGCGGTCTTCGGTGACGCCGCCGATGGTGGTCTGGAGGGTCTCGAATACGCCCCGTTCCACGGTCAACCGGTAAAGAAAAATGACGTTGAGAACAATCCAGCCGATGGGGAAAAATCCGGTGACTGCGCCGAGCACGCTTGCCCGCAACGACATGTCGGCCGGCATTGTAAAGATGACGATGGCAACCAGATTTGCAACGATAAGCGCAATGACCGCCGCGATGTGGGCCTTGACCCTATTTGACGCGATGAGGACAAGGAGCGTTACGACGGGCAATGCTGCTGCGCAGGTTGATAGGAAGGTACTGTTGAGCGGATTGTATATTTGGTTCCACATCATTGTCTCCCGAGCCAATTTTTTTATTGAAGCGGAAAACTACCAGCGCCGTCATCCAGGTCTAGTTCCCAGTGACAAATTTTGTTTTTTTGGCTCGCTTGGGATCCGTCCAGCGCACCGCAAGAAGCCATCCAAACCAGAGGACAGCGAAGAACAGCGTCAAGGACACCGGCAAGCTGGTTATCGGAGCAACTCGATCCAAAACCAAACCGATTCCAACAACAATCAATTCATTGACGACAACAATGAAAACATAGACGACCATAATCCACATTGGTTCAACTCCCGCCAGCGCCCCTGCAAGCTTGTAGGTCGGAGCGCAGCGCACGGGACGTAAATTGAGCGTAAATATTCCGATGGCACGCGGCGCGCTCCCTGTGTGTTAGTTTCACCAACACGGGGGCGGCCACCCAATTGGACCGAATTACGACGAAAGACGAAGCTGCGATCTGTAAGTCTATGCAGCACCGCGCTGAAAGCTGGCCAGATCTTTTTTGACGCGCTGTATAACGTGGGCCCAATCCTCCCCCTTCTCCTGCCTGTACAATTTTGCTGTCGGATACCATGGGCTGTCAGTTCGCTCCAAAAGCCATCGCCAACAGGTGTCAAAACGGTTGAGAATCCAGACCGGCTTACCCAAGGCTCCAGCCAAATGCGCTGTCGAGGTATCCACGGTTATGAGCAGATCCAGGTTTTCCATGAGAGCGGCGGTATCTGAAAAATCGCTGAGCTGACTGGAGAAATCGATAATCTCGGGCCCATTCCAGTTGCCACGTTTGAGTTCGCCCAGCTCCGACTCGCCTGGCTGGCCCTTTTGCAAACTGTAAAAATCGATATTCGGATGTTTGAGGGGGACGAGCTTGCTTAAAGGAATATTCCTGCGGTTGTTCACCGACACGGGCTGATTGGGGCGGATACCCCCGGACCACACGAGGCCCACTCTTGCCTTCGTCTTCTCGCCAAGCTTTTCCTTCCAGGACAGTGATTTTTGCAAATCGGCTTTAAGGTAGGGGATATTTGCCGGAATATTTGAAAGGCTCGTCTTGAACGCCAAGGGCAAACTCAACAGAGGACATTGATAATCGAAGTCGGATAGCGGTGCTCCGGTCTCAACGATCTCTACCCCTTGCGAGAGACTCCCAAGCAAGCGTGTCAGTTGGGGCGGTGCCTCCAAAATGACCTTTGCACCCAGTTCGGCAACCAGTTTGGCGTAGCGGCAAAATTGGATTGTGTCTCCCAGTCCTTGTTCCTCGTAGAGCAATATAGTTTTCCCGGCGATATTCCTTTCACCCAGCCACAGTGGTTGCCGGTACGGCCGCGCTGCGATTGGATTGGCCTTCTTCTTCCGCCATTCGTAGAGTTGCCAGCCTTGCTCGAAGTGGCCCATCAGCAGCAGGAGCAGACTCTTATTGAAGTACGAATCTGCATAGTCCGGCTTTAGCGCAATGGCCCTGTCGTAACGGACGAGCGCGGTCTCGCAATCTTTCAGATAGCTCGAGGCATTTCCGCAATTGTTGTGCGCCTCGGCATAGTTTGGCCTGAGCGCGACAGCCTTTTCATAGCTTGCCAACGCCTGTTCCGGCTGCGCCAGGTTGTACAACGCATTTCCGCGATTGTTGTGCGCCTCCGCATAGTTTGCGTTGAGTGCGATTGCCTTGTCGTAGCTCGCGATGGCCTCCTCGTGGCGCGCGAGGGCGTTAAGCGCATTCCCGCGATTATTGTGCGCCTCGGGGTAATTGGATTTCAGCGCGATGGCCCGGTCGCAGCTTGCCAAGGCTTCTCCATGCCGCTTCAAAGCATTCAACGCGTCCGCGCGATTGTTGTGCGCTTCCGGGTAATCCGGTTTAAGCGCGAGGGCGGTATCGCAGCTCTTCAATGCTTGTTCGTGCCTCTTCAGAGCATTTAACGCGGCCGCGCGATTGTTATGCGCCTCGGCGAAGTCGGGCCTGAGCGCAATGGCATTGTCAAAGCTCGGCAGCGCTTCCGCGAAGCGCGTCAGAGCAATCAACGCCGATCCCAGGTTGATGTGAGCAGCAGCAATATTTGGATTGAGCGCTATTGCCTTGGTGATCAGCTCAACGCTTTCCCGTGTTCTACGGGTTTGAAGAGCGACAACCCCCAGGAGATGCAGTGCTTCGAAGAACGTTGGGTCTTGCCGCAGGATGTCTTGATAGACCGCCTCTGCCTCGGCAAATCGCCCGTGCTGATGCAAGGCAACTGCTTGCCGGAAGGCTTCTTGTATCGTTGCTGAAATTTCTTTTTGTGGTGGCGAAGGCGTCTGCGAGCGCATCGCTTTCCGTGTCTTACGACGAATCGAGATGACGATTATGTCGTTCGAAACCCCACAACACAATGCCGTTACCGCGATGCAACAGCGCTCCAGCGCTCAGTTGCCCACTTTCGCCGCGGCTTCAGACCGCATGACGCGCTAAGTGAAAATGGTATGCTCGCGGGCGGTGTGTATGGTCGGAAATGGCGGATCGATGCCCCAGTCCGGTCTGAAACAGATCAGTTCACTGCGAAGCTGCGGCGGGCTTCTTTCGCGTCTCGCATACGCGCGAGCCCGGCAAGAAGGCATTGACGTTGAGCCATTGCTGCGCAAAGCAGGACTCACCGTCGAGGCTATCGAAAACAAGGACGCCCCGCTCGGTGTTCGGAACCAGATCAAGTTCGTCGAACTTGTTGCAAATGCAGTTCACGACAATCTTCTCGGGTTTCATCTTGCTTACACCTGCGACCCGCGTGAAATCGGGTTGTTGTATTACGTGGCTGCATCGGCTGAAACGCTGTTGGACGCTTTGCTGAGGGTGGCGCGATACAGCTTCGTCGTGAATGACGGCATTGTGCTGACGGTGAAGAGGGATGATCGTCTTCGCGTCCGTTTCCAATATTCAGGGGTGGCGCGACATACGGACACGCACCAGATTGAATCCTGGATGGCCGCGCTGATCCGCGTCTGTCGAAAAGTGACTGATCGCGATCTTAAACCAGTGCACGTCCGGATCATGCACGCCAGGACGCAGGATAGTCGCGGCATAGAAAAATTGCTCGACAGCGAAATAGAAATAGGAACGGGCGCCGATGAAGTCACCTTTCCCGCAGGGAGTGGGGACTATCCGATCGTAACGGCTGACCCATACCTCAATCGGCTGTGTGTACGCTGCGCGGAAGCGGCACTCGTTCGCCTTCAAAAAAAGACCAGCCCGCTCAAGATCAGGGTCGAAAATGCGATCGCCACGCTCCTGCCACATCGGCAAACGCGCATAGACGTCGTTGCAGCAAAGCTCGGCATGAGTGCGAAAACGCTGGCGCGCAGATTGGCGACCGAAGGTTCTTCTTTTGCTGACATCCTCAGTACCGTGCGATCGGCATTGGCGCATCGTTACCTGGCGGACTACGGCCTGCAGATTTCAGAAATTGCGTGGCTCCTGGGCTATTCCGAAATCGGAGCCTTTACGCGCGCGTTTCAGCGTTGGACTGGCACCAATCCCCGCGCGGCTCGGGCCAAGCACCAGCGATCGGGTAAACATGCGGCCAATCGGGCGCGCTCGGCGCTCAAATCCAGCGCCAGCGCTGGCAAAAACCGTCAAATTGTTGGCCGAAAATGACAAGACAAACCTGATCGCACGCTTTAAGCGAGCCAGTCCGCGGCTGGGTGGGCGAACCAGGTTCCGGTAAATGATAAAGAGCATTATTGAAGATCTTCGAGCTGTTGCACAAAAATGTACAACGACTGCACGCGATTGTTCGCATGGCGACCTTTACGGATATTGCAGGAATTGGGCGTCGATCTGACGACCATCGCGTTCGATATTGAAGAGAAATTTGATCAGTAGTCTGTCGGCGCTGATTTTCAGTCACCAGGTGGGGCGTTTTAACTTCAGTATCGATGGACGACCCATGGTGCCCAAAAACCCTTCTCTCGCGAATCTCTCCAACGAGGAGCTCTGCAAGTTACGCGATGAAATCGCGGAGCTGCTGGAAAGGCGTGCCGAAGCGTTGCGGAAAGAGCTGGACCGGCTCACCGGCGGCGAAATCCTAAATGGTGGCGGGGAGAGGGCGCACAAGGTGAGGCGCAGGAAGGCTCTTCCAAAATACCGGGGCCCGAATGGCGAAACCTGGGCCGGCCGAGGTGCCAGGCCCCGGTGGTTGAACGATGCAATCGAGGACGGCAAGAAGCTTGAAGATTTTCTGATTGAGCAATGTTCTGAGAATTAGTCGCGAAGACAATATTTTTGCTCGCTTGCAGTGCGCATGCTGATAAAAAGACCTGGCGGGAATATGCCGGGCAAACCATCACATGGGCAAATCTACTGACATCCGGTCCGAGCAACGACGGGGCATGGCGCAACGCGTGCTCGCGGCAAAAGCTGTCCTTTGAAGGTCTTGCGCATGCGGATGACCATCAATTGCGATATGGGCGAGGGGTTCGGCTTATATCGCCTTGGCGATGATGCGGCGATGATGCCTCACATCGACCTGGCAAATGTTGCGTGCGGTTTCCATGCTTCCGACCCGACAACGATGCACGAAACGGTGCGTCTTGCGAAAAAGCACAAAGTTAAAGTCGGGGCACATCCATCGCTCCCGGATCTCCAGGGTTTTGGCCGGCGGGCAATGGTCATCGCACCGGCGGAAGTGACTGATTTAGTGACTTATCAAGTCGGTGCGCTGAAGGCGTTTCTTGATGCGGAAGACGTTCCCCTCAATCACGTCAAGCCGCACGGCGCGCTGTATGGCATGGCTGCTCGCGACGAAAACATTGCAGCGGCAATTGCTGACGCTGTGCTTCCATTTGGGGTCCCAATTCTCGGGATGGCATTTACGGCACACGAAACTGCTTACAGGAACAAGGGCGTCGAGCTCATTCCGGAATTTTATGCTGACCTTGAATATGACGGGGACGGCAACCTAATTCTCAGTCGCGTCCACAATGCGGTAGACCCCGTTAAGGCAGCCGCGAGAGTCTTGCGCGTGATGCGGGATCACGCGGTCACGACAACGGCTGGTCAAGACATTCCCGTCAAAGCGGCAACCGTCTGTGTGCATTCAGATACGCCGTCGGCAGTCGCCATTGCCGCCGAGCTGGATCGGGTGTTGCGACAAGGCCGATGATGCCCGCGACGGTTCGCAAGCTCGTTTTCCGTGTGCCGCGATCGATGCGTACATAAAGCTTGCATAAAAAGAGCGAAGCAACGAATACAGACCGGGGATGCAGTGCGCCTTGGTTATGTGCGAGTATGTGCAAATAGCGGAATATCCCCTACGGTCCGGGCAATTCCGTTCAATGTCGCAAGCTCGTGATCGCGGGGCAACTTCAAACCGGATTTCAAACTTAGCGTAATGAATCAACCTCAATGCGCCGCCATACCCTGATACTATTTTCTGTTCTCGCAATATGCCGCTGCTCGCCAGCTGATGCCGGTACGCTCAATTCTTTCCGGCAGGCTCACGGCCTCTCGGCTCTGCACCGTAGTCCGAGCCTACAGGCAATGGCGCAGCGCCACGCCCGGAGCATGGCTGCGCGCCACTCGATGGACCACGCCGGATTTTATTCTGAGCGCGGGCCGCGCGGCGCGCGGGCCGAGAATGTGGCATTGGGATGCGCTACGGAGAGCTGCGCGATGAGCATGTGGGAGGGGTCGTCAGGACACCGCGCGAATATGTTGCTGCCGGACGTTCGCAGCTATGGAATCGCGTCGGTGACTGGTGGCGGTCAGCGCTACTGGTGCCTGGTCTTAGGCCAGTAGCACTGAGCACGCGGACTTACGTGTGGTGTGTAAACTTCAGAAACGTTGAACAATAGCCACAGCTACTTGATCAACGGCACCAACGTATTTGCCGCCAGTCAGGATGATGTCAAAGCTGACCGCAAAGGCCAGCGTGGCCAAAAAGCGCAGCATGTCTCAATGATAAGTCTCAGCGGCTTAAAATGTGCTGACCTGGATCGTTCCAATTTGAATCGAAGTATCGTCCCCAGGCACGGCAATATTGAATTGCAGCGATGTCGGCGCCTCTCGCAACGCTGCCGCGGATCGACACAGCTGCTGAGTCACTGATTGCCAACGTGTTTTTCCGCGTTTTCCTATTCCATAACATTTCCGTGAACAGTGGGCCGAATGTTGTGACACCTGCGTGTCTTGAGTGCGCCGCCGCGCTGCGGCACAAGGCGCGCCCGCAAGAGAATCCAACTTGCTCAAAAACAACGGAGTAGAACCGTGAGAATACCCGCCAGGATTATTTTTGCTTCTGTTCTCGCACTGTCGACCGTCGGCCCGGCTTTCGCTGCCGAGGAAGATACGTTGCTGGAGCGCGGAGCCTCCGTGTCGACGACGGGCTCGCTAGAGCAGCACGTCGTGAGCAAGCGCGTTCGCGCGCACCATGCCACCGAGGCCAGGGCTTACGCGCCCGCCGGTGCGCCGGCTGGCGAGACCGTCGACTTCGGCATCGGCAGCCAGCGCTAAGCGTTCCCTTCCCCTGCTTAAGCCTGACTGCCAAGAGGCCGCCTGCGAAGGCGGCCTCTTTCTCCATCCTCCGAATGGATGAGTTAATCCTCCGAATGGATGATCAAGCCGAACAGCGGCGACAGCGGACACAGACGCCATTTATTTGTCCTCATGCGCGGATTATGTGATGTCGATCACACTCGGCCAAAATCTGAGATGGAAATATGGATTGATCGCGAGCCTGAGTCTCGCAGCGAGGAGTGTTGAAAACTTGGATTTTCGTTTCGCCGATTTTGAGATTGATCTCGCGCGGCATGAACTGCGGCGCAGGGGTGAACTCGTCCTCATCGAGCCACAGGTTTTCGATCTGCTCGTTCACCTCGTTCGAAACCGCAATCGAATTGTCAGCAAAAACGAACTGATCGATACCATTTGGATGGGTCGAGTCGTCTCGGAGGAGACGCTCAGCTCACGCGTGAGCGCGGCCCGGCGCGCCATCGGCGACAATGGCGTCGATCAGGCGCTTATTCGAACGCACTATAAGCGGGGTTTCCGCTTCGTCGGAGCCGTCCACGACAATCCGGTATTGCCTGCTCCGCTTGCTGCGAGTTCCAGCGAAACCGCGACAGCACCGGCGATCGTCATATTCGACAGGCCTTCCATTGCCGTCCTGCCGTTTGAGAACATGAGTGGCGATCCCGAACAGGATTTCCTTGCCGATGGCCTCAGTGAAGACATCATCACAGGGCTGTCACGTCAGCGATGGTTCTCTGTCATCGCCCGCAATTCCAGTTTTGCGTTCAAGGGTGAGGCGGCCGATCCTCGCAAGGTGGCGAGGGAACTGGGTGTGCGATACGTGCTCGAGGGCAGCGTACGCAAGGCGGCCGACCGGGTGCGGGTCACCGCGCAGTTGATAGACGCCGACAAACGCGTTCACTTGTGGGCGGACCGATACGACAGCGCGCTCGCGAACATTTTCGAGCAGGACGAAATCACCAACCGGGTCATCGACTCGGTGAGGTCGCAGATCATCATGGCTGAGGCGGCGCGTCTAAGATGCAAGCCGTTGCAAAACATAGATGCATCGGACCTGGTGATGCAGGCGCTCCCGCATATGTGGCGGATGAGCGCGGATGAGCAGCGGCAGGCGCAGGAGCTACTTGAGCAGGCAGTCACGCTCGACGCCGAGTATGCGCATGCGCACGCCTTGCTGGGGTGGACTTATGTCTGCCTGTTCAACCTGGATTCACACACGCCCATCGGCGAACTGACCGACCGGGCGCTCGAAACAGCCGCAAGGGCATTGGCTCTCGATGATCAGGACCATTGGGGACACCTTGTGTTCGGTCTCAGTCAGGCGCGGCGCCGACAATCCGAGGCGGCCGTGAGACATCTTTCGAGATCCATCGACCTGAACCCCAACTTCGCGCTCGGTCATGCAGGGCTCGGCTATGCGCTTGCATGCGGCGGCCAGCCTGAACGTGGTCTGGAATTCCTGGAACAGGCGCTGCTTCTCAATCCGCTCGATCCATTTCTCGCGGTGTACGCGCCGGTGGTGCGGTATATGGCTCATTTTGCTCTCGAGCAGTACGACGAGACGATCACGGTGTGCCGCTCTATGGCGGCACGACATCCCAACCATGCTGGCGCCCGGCGCCTGATGACCGTGTCGTTGGGAATGCTGGGAAGGATCCATGAAGCAAGGGATTCTCTCGCGCATACGCTCGCGCTCCAGCCCGATCTCTCCAGCGACCATGTCGCGAAGAACACCGTGTACACAAACGCATCAGATCGCTCCCGTTTTCTTCTGGGACTTCAGAAGGCAGGACTGAGGCCGTAGGGCAACGGACACCGCACGCGGTGAAGCGTGCCGCGCGGACCTTGATCTTTGGAAGGTTGAGATAGAAGCAGCAGCCGCTGTCAACGCCACAAACTGTGGTTGCTCTTCTGAAAGGCCGCCGTCAGGCGGCCTTTCGTTTTCTCACATGGGCAATAGCGTCTCGATCTTTTCGCAATCCGAATCGATTGCCATGCCGCAAACGATGATCCCGTGCCGCCGGGGAGGCGTTGTCTGGGCGGGAACCGAGCCGATGACTTTGCCGCTGGAGACGCGGGGGTGGTCTGCAGAGAGCGCATGGGTGTGGACCGTGCGGGCAACTGCCACAGTGGCGACCAACGCCAATACGCACGCGGCTGCAGAAAGAAACTTCATTTTGCGCGATATCATTTCAGGACCTCGAATTCCGTCGCTTTGACGTGGAGATAGCAAAATTTTTGCCCTGCACAAGATAGCGCCCACTCACATTAATTTGTCCAGGTAAATTAACCAGTTGCTGGAATATTGCGATGCACCCGAAATCTCGAATTCAAGCGTTTTTGCCCTTGCTTTGCGGCCAAAGGCAGCCTGATTCGAGCCTCCAAAAATTCGGTCCTGCGGGTCGGGTGGTGGATCAGTTTGGATCTGAGTCCTGCTGGCCGCATGAGGTGTCATGTCCTATTTTTTTGTAATGCGGCGAGTTGTCACCCTGATTTTGTATTTATCGCTGATTGTTGCCGGTCTTTATTTGAACTTATGGATTTATCAGACGCAGACTGGCGCTCGCTTCACAGTGCTAATGGTGGGAAGCTTTTTAGTTCTGTTTGGCGGATACATGCTTTGGACTAATTTTCTGTCGCGTCATCGTGGCTTTGACTAAAGCTGTTCGGCAATCGAATCAGTACACGCGTACGTCTATAGACTTCGCCATGACGAATCCCGATCCGACGTTGCCTAAGCGCATCAGCATCGGTTGGCTGGCGTGCGGAGGAATGGCGCTCGGTGCGTTGCTGGTGCCGCTCGCGGTCGCTGTAGATCGCTTCGGGTGCGCGTTGCGGCAATTCATCATCACGGCGCTCTCGATTGTCCCCGGCGGTGCAATCGGATTTATTATTGCCTACTGGATC
>DAHUXA010000113.1 GCA_027307405.1 Hyphomicrobiales bacterium
GTCGTTTGAGGGCCTGCGCGTCGTCATCGACTGCGCGAATGGTGCCGCGTACAGGGTGGCGCCTGCTACCCTGTGGGAATTGGGTGCAGATGTGATTTCCATCGGTGTTGATCCGGACGGTTTCAACATCAACAAGGACTGCGGTTCAACAGACCTGGCCGCGCTTTCGCGCAAGGTGCGCGAGATGCGCGCCGATATCGGTATCGCGCTCGATGGCGACGCCGATCGGGTGATGATCGTGGACGAGCGCGGGCATACGGTCGATGGCGACCAACTCCTCGCGGTCATTGCCGAGAGCTGGAAGGAAGACGGCAGGCTCCAGCGTCCCGGTGTAGTCGCTACCGTGATGTCCAATCTTGGCCTTGAGCGCCATCTCGGCGGTCTCGGCCTTGAATTGGTGCGCACGCCGGTCGGTGACCGCTATGTCCTCGAGCACATGCGCACCCATGGTTACAATATCGGCGGCGAACCATCCGGCCACATTATTCTATCGGACTACACAACGACCGGTGACGGCTTCATTGCCGCATTGCAAGTGCTTGCCGTCGTCAAGCGCGGTGACAAGCACGTTTCGGAGCTCTGCCACCGCTTCGAGCCATTGCCGCAGATCCTCAAGAACGTCCGCTATCAAAAGGGCACGCCGCTGGAGAATGCGCAGGTACGTTCGGCGATCGCGAGTGCTGAGCGCAAGCTTGGCCGTGGTGGTCGCCTGATTGTGAGACCTTCCGGCACCGAGCCAGTCATCCGCGTGATGGGCGAGGGCGACGACAGGACATTAGTCGAATCAGTCGTGGACGATGTCGTCGAGGCGCTGAGCGAAGTCGCCGCCTGATGCGGCAGCTGCGACGCTTATCGGTCGCAAATTTTCGGCTGTAAACAATTCCTTAAATCGTGAAAGTTGATGTGCGCACTTGCGTTTGCGCCGCGGGCATTTCTTACACGCTGGATCAAATTGTTTAATCAGCGTGGTTAATAATTAAGGTTAAGCGGCAATTAAGGATTTGCTGCCATCGTTCCTCCGATCGCCGTGTGGGCGTTTGTTGTGAGGACGATGATGGTTGCGCTGCGTTTTAAGAGGTCAGTAGTCGCGGTGATTACTTCTTTCGCCGCTGTCGGCGTGGTCCATTCCGCCGACCTCACGGTGCCTCCATTGGCGCCGGTCCAGGATTTTTCAGGTTGGTATCTGCGCGGCGATACCGGGTTCAGGACCAAGCGGGCCGTTAGCCCATTCGATGAAAACTTCGGCCGGTTTGAGTCCGCGCACAACAAGAGATTCGATGCTGCTCCATTCTTCGGCTTGGGCGACAATTGGCTGCGCCTCGACGTCACAGGCGAATATCGCGCCGGCGCCGGTTTCCATGGCCTCGACATTGGCGATGTTGGCGGCGCGTTTATGCCGGATCGCTATACGGGCAGTAAGTACGAGTGGACATTCCTGTTCAACAGTTATCTCGATCGGGGCACCTGGTGGAATTTCGCGCCCTTCCTCGGGGCCGGCTTCAGGCTCAACACAAGCACCAATTTTGGTGGTCTCAACGAAGCCGTGGGCGCAGACGCTCGCAGCTCCGCGCCGTCTGACATCGCAGGACACCAAGCTTGGCCTGCCGCTGAACTTCGACGCTTGCGATTTACTGCCACAACCGCTGCCCAGCAGGGGTTAGGGACGCTCGACTAACAGTGGACGATTGAAGTGAAAAGAATGGGGCTGCGGCCATGAAAGGGTTTCGTCTTGGGGTCAGATTGCGGCAGGCCACGGTTGGCCCAGCGGCGCCGCGCTTTGCCATTGCGCTTTGCGCTTTGCTGGCCAGCGCGTGTACCGATCGCGCGATGGCAGCAGATTGGCCGCTGCGCGGTTCAGTGGCGCCGAGCTATGCGCGGTGGGATGGTTGGCAGGCTGGTGTCCAAGTTGGTTACGGCAACCTGAATACTGATTTTGGAGATAGCACCAGCCCCCTCGTGGCCTTTATCCTGCGCAATTCAACCCTGGAAAACGAGGCCCAACCTTCGAGCTGGACAGCACTGCCTCGCAATTCGACCAACGGCCCGGTGTTCGGCGGATTCGTTGGCTATAACGTTCAATGGAGTGAGCTCGTACTCGGTGCCGATCTCGCTTACATGCACCCATCGGTCCTGCAATCGTCTGTAAGTGATTCTATATCGCGCACCGTAACCACGTCAGACACCGTAACGCATAATGTGAACATCACAGCACAGTCGGCGTTCAAGCTCGTCGACTACGCAACCCTGCGCGCGCGTGCCGGCTATGCTTTCAACCAATTCCTGCCCTATGCGGCGGTCGGCATTGCGGCGGGGCGTTTCAACTACGGGACGACTGTAACCGTAACAGACGATTTTTCGATCCTCCCCGCCCCGACCGTCCGTTTCCAGCAGTCGACCAGCAGCGGGCAGAACAACGTCTTCGTTGCTGGCGTTGCTGCCGCGCTCGGCCTCGATTGGGCGATCACGCCCAGCGTATTTCTTCGCGGCGAATGGCAATTTATCGCCTTCGCACCGGTAAACCAGACCCGTTCAAATGTTCAGACCGGGCAGGTCGGCGTCGGATTGCGATTCTAGTAACCGCCCCACAACTAAAGCTCCCGCTTTTTCTTCCCAAGAGTTGACCGCGGCGGATAAGTCGCCTATCTCCGCCAGTGGGACACCCCTCCCCAACGAGGGGCGCCTATCTGGAAGGATAGAAAACATGACGGCGATCAAGCCCGGCGTGCGGCCGACGATCCCGCACTTTTCGTCCGGCCCGTGCGCCAAGCGCCCCGGTTGGGCTCTCCAAAATCTCACCGACGCGGTCCTTGGACGCTCGCACCGATCAAAGGTCGGTAAAGCGAAGCTCAAGCACGCCATCGACCTCACCCGTGAAGTGCTGGAAATTCCACCCGATTATCGAATCGGCATCGTGCCAGCCTCCGATACGGGTGCGGTGGAGATGGCGCTGTGGTCGCTGTTGGGAGCGCGGCCGGTGACAATGCTCGCCTGGGAATCCTTCGGCGAAGGCTGGGTCACTGACGTCGAAAAGCAGCTTAAGCTCAAGGACGTTACTGTCGTAAAAGCGCCCTATGGAGAGCTGCCGGATCTCGGCAAGGTTGATTTTTCGACCGACATCGTTTTCACGTGGAATGGCACGACGTCCGGCGTCCGCGTACCGAACGGCGACTGGATCGCCGCAAACCGCAAAGGGCTCACCATATGTGACGCCACTTCGGCAGCTTTCGCGCAAAAGCTCGATTGGCCGAAGCTCGATGTGGTCACTTTCTCCTGGCAAAAGGCACTCGGGGGAGAGGGCGCACACGGCATGCTCGTTCTCTCGCCGCGCGCGGTGGAGCGGCTCGAAAGCTACAAACCAGCCTGGCCATTACCGAAAATTTTTCGCCTGACCAAGGGCGGCAAACTCAACGAAGGAATTTTCACCGGCGAGACCATCAACACGCCGTCGATGTTATGCGTGGAGGACTATCTCGATGCATTGCTTTGGGCGAAATCGGTCGGTGGCCTGGCTGCGACGATCGCGCGCTCAGATGCCAACGCAAAAGCTCTGTCCGATTGGGTCGCAGCGACTGCATGGATCGACCATCTTGCAAAAAATGCGGGCGAGCGCTCCAACACGTCGGTGTGCCTGAAGGTCGTCGATCCGGCTGTGACGCGGCTTTCCGGCGATGATCAGGCGGCCTTCGCAAAGACGTTGGCCGGGTTGCTCGAGAAGGAAGGCGTCGCTTACGACATCGCCTTTTACCGAAATGCGCCGCCGGGTCTGCGCAACTGGTGTGGAGCGACCGTAGAGCGGCGCGATATAGAGGCACTACTGCCCTGGCTCGACTGGGCCTTCGCAGAAGCCAAAGCCACACTGTCCAAGGCCGCGTGACGTCCCTGCGCGGGGACACCAAACCCCCTCCGATCATTTTGAAAGTCTTCGCTATGCCCAAGGTCCTTATTTCCGATGCACTATCTCCTGCCGCCATCCAGATTTTCAAAGATCGCGGCATAGAGGTTGATTTCCAGCCCGCGCTTGGCAAGGACAAGGAAAAACTCGCTAGCGCCGTGGGCAATTACGACGGTCTTGCCATCAGGTCGGCCACAAAAGTAACGGCAAAAATCGTCGAGCAGGCCAAAAACCTGAAGGTAATAGGTCGCGCCGGCATCGGCGTCGACAATGTCGATATTCCGGCCGCGACTGCGCGTGGCATCATTGTGATGAACACGCCGTTCGGCAATTCGATCACTACCGCCGAGCACGCAATTTCGCTCATGCTGGCGTTGGCGCGGCAGATTCCAGAAGCCGACGCATCGACCCGTGCCGGCAAGTGGGAAAAGAATAAATTTATGGGCGTGGAGATCTTCGGCAAGACGCTCGGTGTAATCGGCTGCGGAAATATCGGCTCTATCGTTGCGGACCGCGCTCTCGGGCTGAAGATGAAAGTGATCGCTTACGATCCATTCCTGTCCGCCGACCGCGCCAACGATCTTGGCGTTGAGAAAGTTGAGCTTGATGACTTGTTTAAGCGCGCCGACTTCATCACTCTGCACGCGCCGCTTACCGACAAGACGCGTAACGTCGTCAATGCCGATGCCATCAAGGCCATGAAAAAGGGTGTGCGCATCATCAATTGCGCGCGTGGTGGTTTGGTCGACGAGGCCGCACTGTATGAGGCCCTAAAGAATGGACATGTCGCCGGCGCCGCCTTCGACGTGTTTGTAACCGAACCAGCGACGGAAAATCCGCTATTCGGCCTTCCGAATGTGGTGTGCACGCCGCATCTCGGGGCATCCACTTCGGAAGCGCAGGAAAATGTCGCATTGCAGATTGCCGAGCAGATGTCGGACTATCTTTTGCGCGGCGCCATCAGCAATGCCATCAACTTCCCCTCAATCAGCGCTGAAGAAGCCCCAAAACTCAAGCCGTTCGTCGCGTTGGCCGAAAAACTGGGCTCATTTGCCGGGCAGTTGACTGAAACCGGTATCAGTAAGGTGCAGCTGACCTACGAAGGTGCTGTCACGCAGATGAATACCAAGGCACTCACTTCGGCGGCGCTCGCCGGCCTGCTGCGTCCGATGCTCGGTGACGTTAATGTCGTGTCTGCGCCGGTAGTGGCCAAGGAGCGCGGCATCGTAGTCGAGGAGGTGACGCGTGAGATGCCGGAGGACTACGAAAGTCTCATCACCGTTACGGTAACGACTGAACGGCAGTCACGGCATGTCTCCGGGACCGTATTTGCAGACGGCCGGCCGCGCATCGTGAACATCAAGGGTATCCGCATGGACGCCGAGTTCGGCCCTTCGATGATATACATAACCAATCGCGACAAGCCGGGCTTCATTGGCAGATTTTCGTCCACGCTTGGTGAGGCCGGTATCAATATTGCCACCTTTCATGTCGGCCGTGACGCACCCGGGGGCAACGCTGTGGCGCTGATCGAGATTGACGGCGAGTTGCCCGAGACCGTTCTGACTAAAGTGCGCGCGCTGCCCCAGGTGCAATCCGCCAAGCCGCTGCGTTTTTAAGATTAGCGCGTAAGATCAATCTGTTGTCGCCATCACCCCGCGTCATTGTGCGGTCGACTTTGGCTTGCCTCGACGGGGAGCATCCTTTATCCGAAGGTGGACCTGGCCGGTGGCACCCGGCTCCAAGTGTCCGGGCGCTGGCTCAGGGAAGGGATCCTGATGGCGAATGTCGTAGTTGTCGGATCCCAGTGGGGCGACGAGGGGAAGGGCAAAATCGTCGACTGGCTGTCGGAGCAGGCCGACATCGTCGTGCGTTTCCAGGGCGGTCACAATGCCGGCCACACCCTGGTGATCGACGGCGCAACCTACAAGCTCTCTTTGCTGCCGTCCGGCGTCGTGCGTGAAGGCAAGTTGTCGGTCATCGGAAATGGCGTGGTCATCGACCCGCAAGCACTGATCGATGAGATCGCCCAACTGAAGAAGCAAGGCATAGTGGTGACGCCCCAAAGTTTGCGCATCGCAGAAAATGCGCCGCTGATCCTGCCGTTGCATCGCGAGCTCGAGGCCTTGCGCGAGGCCGACGACGCGGCGACGCGCATCGGCACGACCAAACGCGGTATCGGCCCGGCTTATGAGGACAAGGTTGGCCGGCGCGCTATCCGCTTCATGGATCTTGCCGACCTTCCGGCACTACACGGGAAGATTGATCGGCTGCTGGCGCATCACAATGCGCTGCGCCGCGGCCACGGTCTGGCCGAAATTAAAGCCCAAACTGTCTACGAGCATCTGGCCGCGATCGCGCCGAAAGTCCTACCCTTCATGGATACAGTCTGGTCGCTGCTCGACAGTAAGCGGCGTGAGGGCAAGCGTATCCTGTTCGAAGGGGCGCAGGGCGCGCTCCTCGACATCGATCACGGCACTTATCCCTACGTCACGTCCTCGAATACAGTAGCCGCACAGGCGGCGACCGGCTCTGGGCTGGGTCCGAACGCGATCGACTATGTGCTCGGCATTTGCAAGGCCTACACGACACGGGTCGGTCTCGGGCCGTTTCCGACCGATCAGATGGACAACGCCATCGGGAAAACTCTTGGCGAGCGCGGGCACGAATTTGGAACGGTCACCGGACGCGCGCGCCGCTGCGGATGGTTTGATGCAGTGCTGGTCCGGCAAACGGTGTTGACGTGCGGCATCGATGGGTTGGCGCTGACGAAACTCGATATTCTTGATGGCTTCGATGAAGTTAAGGTCTGCGTGCGCTATCGTCTCGATGGCCGCGAGGTCGACTACCTTCCCGCGGGGGAGCACGTGCAGGCACGTGCGGAGCCAATCTATGAAACCATCGCAGGATGGAAAGAGCCGACAGCACGGGCTCGCTCCTGGGCACAACTACCGGCACAGGCGATCAAATACGTTCGTCGCATCGAGGAACTGGTGGGTTGCCCGGTCGCGTTATTGTCGACTAGTCCGGAACGTGAAGATACCATCCTCATGAAGAATCCATTCGAGCTATGATCGCCGAACCAAGGTCAAGCATGATCTCGAAAGTGGGAACCCGGAAGCGGTCATGCTTCAGCAAAAACAACGCGCAATGGCTGACTATTATCCTCTAATCGCCCGCGCGGTCAGCGGCCTCGACAAGAACACGGGCGAGAATCGCCGCGCGCTATACGACCGCGCGCGTGCCGCGCTCGTTAGCCAGTTGCGTGGCGTCGTCCCCGCGCTGGACGAGACCGATATCACACGCGAGCGATTGGCGCTGGAGGAGGCCATCCGCAAGGTGGAGGCGGAAGCTTCCAAGCGGCGCTCGGATGCGCCCGAATCCGGCGAGCCGACGCTCCGCGACCGCGGTCTTCGCGATTTCAGAGAAACCGTCGCTGAGGCTGAGGGCCTCGGCGGTGCCGCAGCGGAGGCCAAGCGAGCAGCCCATGCCACGTACGAGGCAATGCCCGCTGAATCCGAGCCACATTACTTCGAGCCGCCCCGAGCTACTGAGCCGTCCAAAGTCACAGAGCCGCCGCTGACGGAGGACGCGCTCCACGAGGGCGGGTATGTACCGTCAGCTCCGCTTCCCGGAGCCTATGAGGACGAAGACATTTACACGCGACGCCCAGCGCGTTCGTACGGCGGCATTATCAAACTGGCCGTGTTGTTTTTGGTGCTAGCCGGCATCGTCGGTGCTGCCTACTGGCAACGCCACGCTATCAGCTCAATGTTCACGAGCTTTCGCTCGCAGCCGGCGCCGAAGCCAAAAGACGCCTCGCAACCTGCCGGCCGTCCGAAGATCGCAGATCGCATCGGGCAAGCCGGCCAGACGACACCGGACGCAGCCAACGCACCGGCCGCAGCAGTCGCACAGAAGGTTGTACTTTATGATGAGGATCCGAACGATCCGCAGGGAAAACGCTACGTCGGCTCCGCATTGTGGCGCACAGAGACAGTGTCACCAGGACCGGGACTTGCGCCGGAACTCGCCGTGCGCGCCGACATCGAAATACCTGAGCGCAAATTGCGCATGACCTGGTCGCTTCGCCGAAATACCGACAAGGCGCTCCCAGCGAGCCACACCATAGAAATTATGTTCACACTGCCCGCGGATTTCCCCGAAGGTGGGATCGGTAACGTTCCTGGCGTCTTGATGAAGCAGAATGAACAGGCACGGGGGGTGCCGCTCGCGGGTTTGGCTGTGAAGGTGACCAACGGCTATTTCCTGATCGGAATGTCGGCGGTCGACGTCGACCAGCAACGCAATATCCAGTTGCTCAAGGAGCGCGATTGGTTCGACATTCCCGTCGTCTATACCAGCGGCAAGCGAGCAATCCTTGCAATGGAAAAGGGCACGCCTGGTACGCGCGCCTTCGAAGAGGCCTTCCGGGCGTGGGGGCAATAGTTGCGCGGGCATGAGCGAAGATTGCAAAAAAAATGGCCGGGCAGCGGCCCGGCCATTTCTTTAAGATGATGTACGTTTCGCTCAGTGTGCGGTGATCGCTGGCGATTCCGCTGGTTGTTCCATCGCAGCCATCCGGCTCTTGACCGCCTTCTGCACTTTCTCGAAGGCGCGCACTTCGATTTGGCGCACGCGCTCACGCGAGACGCCAAACTCAGCCGCAAGTTCCTCGAGCGTGATCGGATCATCGGCGAGCCGCCGCGCCTCGAAGATGCGCCGCTCGCGATCATTAAGGACATCGAGCGCAGAGACCAGAGCCTTGTGCCGATTGTCGCTCTCCTCGCTCTCGGCGAGGATACGCTCCTGGCTTGGTGCGTCATCGACAAGCCAATCCTGCCATTCGCCACTCTCGCCATCATCGCGGATTGGCGCATTGAGTGAAGCATCGCCGCCAAGACGGCGATTCATGTCGACCACATCCTGTTCCGTGACACCAAGGCGTTTGGCGATCACCTGCACTTGGTCCGGCCGCAGGTCGCCTTCCTCGAGCGCGGAAATCTTGCTCTTCGCCTTGCGCAAGTTGAAGAAGAGCTTCTTCTGGTTCGCAGTGGTGCCCATCTTCACCAGCGACCAAGAGCGAAGGATGTACTCTTGTATTGCCGCTTTGATCCACCACATCGCATAGGTGGCGAGGCGGAAACCTTTTTCCGGCTCAAAGCGCTTGACCGCCTGCATCAGGCCGACATTGCCTTCCGAAACGACCTCGGAAATAGGCAAGCCGTAGCCGCGATAGCCCATGGCGATCTTGGCGACGAGGCGGAGATGGCTGGTGACGAGTTTGTGCGCGGCGTCACGATCGCCGTGCTCACGCCAGCTACGCGCCAGCATATATTCTTCCTGCGGCTCCAGCATTGGGAACCGCCGAATCTCGTCGAGATAGTGTGAAAGGCCGGATTCGGCCTTGAGTGCCGGCAATGCGGCGGTACGGGCCATGACAGCGCCCTCCTTATTTGCCCCCGAATGATCGGCAGGCGATTGTGGCCGCCGCTCCCCGAGCCGACGGCGCGCATTCGATGTTGCGACCGCGAACTCCCTCGATCGCAAGTGCAGCATACCGGCTTGACCGGGCGAAAGATAGCATCGCGCCCGTCACGTCACCGTGACGCAGCCATGCGTCGCGGTATATCGACAAGCCATTGATATAGCTAGCCTTATTTGCGTGGCTCGGGCCCGGCTTCACGGCTCTCCGTGTGCAGGGCATCACGTAAACGACGCAAATCGCCCGGCAGTTCCGATTGGAACTTCAGGACGTCGCCGGTTTCGGGGTGTTCAAGATCTAGTAGATAGGCATGCAAGGCCTGTCTGCCAAGGGCACCCAGCGCTGCGCGTGCTTGGGGACCCAGCCGGCTGGCGTTGGTCTTGAATCCGGTGCCGTAGGTAGCGTCCCCCAGAATTGGGTGCCCGATATGGGCGAGATGTACCCGGATCTGGTGTGTACGCCCCGTTTCCAAAGTGCATGCGACGAGGCTCGCCACAGGCTTGCGGCCGGGCCCGTGAAAACGCTCTAGAACCTGCCAATGCGTGATTGCCGGACGCCCATTGTCCCGTACAGCTTGCTTGTCGCGTGCATGGGCGTGCCGACCGAGGGGAGCGTCGATCGTGCCTTTCGGGCGGTCCGGTGCGCCCCAGACCAAAGCCAGGTAACCGCGCTTGAGCGGTCCTTCGCTTTTCCTCGCGAATTGCTCGGAGAGCACGCGATGGGCCTTGTCGCTCTTGGCTACAACCATAAGGCCGGTTGTGTCCTTATCGAGACGGTGGACAATGCCCGGCCGCTTCACCCCCCCAATGCCGGACAGACTCGCACCACAGTGCGCGATGAGTGCGTTGACGAGTGTCCCCGATGCGTGACCCGCGGCCGGATGCACAACGAGGCCCTTTGGCTTGTCGATGACGATGATCGCGTCGTCCTCGTAGACGATATTGAGTGGGATGGTCTCGCCCTTCGGTGAAGCCGGTTCGGGCGGGGGCAATGTCACAGTAACAACGTCGCCGGATTTGACGGTTACGGCCGGATCGCGGATCGTGCGCGCCGCGATCCGTACCTGGCCGGCAAGGATCAAAGTTTTCAAGTGCGACCGCGATATACTTGCAATATGTGCGGCCAGCGCGCGATCGAGCCGCAAACCTGCATTTTCGGCGGCGATCGTAATTGTCTCGGTGGCCTTTCCCGTCATGGTTCAAGAAATGTCTGGCGACGACGAAAAGCCTCTCGATCCTGACGGAGCACGGATGGTCGCCAATGTCCGCAGGCTGATGGTCGTTGCAAGTCTGACTACATTCATTGCAGTTGCCGCCGTGATCGGGATCATCGGCTATCGCGTTTTCAAGGGCGAGGGAAGGGTGCAACCCACGACCGACGTCTCGGCGACACTACCCGCCGGCGCCAAAGTGCTCTCGAGCGCGATTGGCGAGGGCCGGCTTGTGCTTACCATCGAGATCAACGGCATGATCGAATTGCTCAGCTTCGACATCAATACGCTCAAACCGCTCAGCCGCACTCGACTGGCACCGTAAGTTGCCGCTCACAGCGCGCGGATTTTCTCCAGCACTGGTAACAGATAGGCGATGAATTTTTCGGGGTCCTCGCTCATGGGGAAATGACCAAGGCCTTGCATGATGGTAGCGGGCGCGCCGGTTCGCTTGGCGATATCGAGGGTCCCTTCGCTGGTGCAGGAGTAGTCGTATTCCCCGGTGAGCAGGAATAACGGGCAGTTGTTGATATCGATCTGGTCGACCCGGTCACGAATATCACCGTCAAGCATGTAGAAATGCAGATCGCCCTTGAAGACGCCCGGGCCGCTTTGCATGTAATGCCACAGCGTTTCCCAGCGTTCGGCGTCAGGTGCGACCGGCGCCACCAGGCCGGAAATTACGCCGGCGCAAACCATGCCCCCGTGCACGTCGGGCCGGTTGAGCCAGGCGAGATCGTAATACGCTTCCGTGTGTGCGGCCGATTCAAGTCCGATGAGGGCGCGGAAGCGCTTAGGATGCTCATGCGCGAGATGTAAAACGATGCGTCCGCCGATCGAGCAACCCATAGCCACTGGCCTGTCGAGCTCAAGCGCGTCGGCGACTTCCAGGATCATACGTACATAGTCGCGCGAGGTGAGCTGGTAGTCCGCATTCTGCCAGCCGGCGGGCGGAGATGACTTGCCGTGCCACGGCATGTCGAATGCGATAACGCGGAAATTTTGCGTCACGCGCGCATTGTTGAGTACGCCGCGATACTGACGCGCATCAGAGCCAGCGGTATGAAGGCAGAACAGCGGCGTGCCCTCGCCGGCTTCCTCGACATAGAGGCGGTGTGCTTTGCCGAGAAGATCGAGGTGCAAATAGCGGCCGGTGATTGGCTCGAAGCGGGGATTCATCGTTTTGTCTCCCGCCGCGGAGCCGCGATTACGTCCTTGAAATAGAGCAGGTTGGCCATGAACGGGTGCAGATTACCTTCCACTTGCATGAGTTTTTGCTTCACCAGTGCGAAAATGTCGGTGTAGCCGAGCGGCGGCAACGGTTGCCAGAATTTTTCCCAAACGCTGCGCGAGGCACGCAGGCAGAAGCTGTAGTCCGGCGTGATAATGGGGCCCGGCGTAACTTTTGTCACCCGGCCTTCCTGCACGCGCAGCAAGGTGGGAGCGTCATCGATTGCGATCATGAAGGTCGTGTCGACGAAACGGCCGCGGTGGACGAGCCCACGGTCGGCGTTTACCAGGCCGGCGATCTTGGCGATCATGCAAAATCTCCTCTGAGGACGGTATAGGGTGGAATGGCGCATCGCTGGCCGCAAGAAAGAACAGGGCGACCAACCTTGCGTACTTGGTGGATCGAGGCTATTTCGGAGGGCCTAGCTCCCTTCGTCTAGCGGCCCAGGACGTCGCCCTCTCACGGCGAAAACAGGGGTTCGAGTCCCCTAGGGAGCGCCAGTTAAATCAACAACTTATACTCGAAGCCATCGCCGACCAGGCTGGCGGACGCCGCCTAGTCGCGCGTGCCG
>DAHUXA010000114.1 GCA_027307405.1 Hyphomicrobiales bacterium
ATCAATGTCATCCGCCTTCGGCAGATGCTCTCTTTGGTCAAGAAGGCGCGGATGTCCGCCCAGGGTGATTTGTCGATGGATTGGCTCAGGCCATACATGACACCCAGAAAATACCGCAAGGGCGACGTGCTGTTCCGCAAAGGCGACGTTGCCAATGAAATGTTCCTGACGGTTACAGGAAAATTCCTTGTGGCCGAGATTGGTGTTGAGGTTCCTCCCGGCCGGATCATGGGCGAACTTGGCTTCGTTGCGCCGAAAAATAAGCGCACTCAGACGGTCAAGTGCGTCGAGAGTGGCGATGTCCTGACCATCACCTATGAAAGGCTGCTCGAACTTTACTTCCAGAATCCAGAATTCGGTTACTACTTGCTGAGCTTGACCAGCGAGCGTCTTTTGCAAAACGTTTCGCGTCTCGAAGGGCTCGTCGAGGAATACAAGACTAAGTTGGACCAACAGCAAATTCGCCAGCCGGGAGCACCGGCGCCCGCGCCGCGCTAGCGTTTCGCGGCAGTGTTCCTGATCGTCTCAGTAACGCAGTTTCTGAGGAATGTCCGGCTGGCGGGAAACCGGATTTTCTTGGCTTTTGCTTCGCTCTTGCAGAATGCGATCGCCTCTTTGATGGCGCGGTCGTCTGCCTCGGACAGCGTCGGCGCTGCGGCGGACGTGGATACGAATGCTGCGCCGCTAACGAGAATGGCGGCGACGATACTGGCGCATAAATCTCTGGTGAAATGAGACATGATTTGTTCACTTGAGCACTTCGGCGCGACGAATACAATGTGCAGTATCGCCGCGTCGAACGCCAGTGATGCGCTCTGGCGGCAATAATAGAAAAGCAAGTGGGGGAGGACGAACGTATGCGGGTGGGTCTTATCGGTTTGCTTGCTGCGGGATTTGCGGTCGCGGGCACGCCAGCCTCAGCGCAGGTGCGCGACGCGGTGTATCGCGGGACAATGGTGTGCGACAAGTTGCCGTTCACAGTCGGCAGCGGCCGCGAGGCAATTGCGGTTACGATTGCCGGAGGCGCAGCTCAATACACGCATGTTGTGCGGCTACATGGTGCGGCCGACCCGACGCCGGAAAAGGGGAGCGGGACACTCAACGGCAACGCCATAAACTTGCAGGGATCCTGGAAAAGCGGCAACCGCCAATACGAAGCGAAATACAGCGGGACCTTCGTGCGGCGGCACGCCAGTCTCAAAGGCACGCAAACGTGGAGCGAAGGCGGCAAATCCATCAGCCGTGCCTGTTCCGCGATAATCAAGCGGCCATTGCGGGTTTTTTTGCCGCGGCAGAAAAAATAGCCCGCAAGCCCGCGGAAATCGCCATAGACGGATAGGAGGCCGTCGCCCATATTTGGGAACCAGACCCACCCCATTCGCAGTTAAGGCGAGCGGCGCTTACTTTTGTCTTTCAACACGAACTTGAAAGGAAATACGCCCTTGCAGCGCACGTCTGACTTTCTATCTGCGTTCTCGCGTGCCGGCATTCTCGGCTTTTGTCTCCTGGCCGTGGTCTCGGTCTTGTCTGTCCCGCCGGCATCGGCGCAGGCAGGTCCCTTTGCCGACTTTGCCGGCAGCTGGTCCGGAAACGGAACGCTGCGGCCGGAAAACGGGGCCGCCGAACGGATCCGTTGCAACGCCACTTACCGCGCAGGGGGTTCGCAGCGCGAAATCGATCTTCAGCTTCGCTGTGCGAGTGACAGCTACAATTTCGATCTCGTCGGTCAGTTCACGGTCGATGACCAAAATCAGGTCAGTGGGCGCTGGACTGAACGCAGCCGCAGCACCGGCGGCACTGCCGTGGGCAATGCGCAGGGCGATCGCCTCCAGCTTCACATCGAAAGTGCTGGCTTCGCTGCCGAAGTTGTCATGGTGACTCGTAACCGGCGCCAAAGCGTGGACATCGACTCTCACGGGGGCGGACAGGTCGTCAAAGCGTCCATTACACTCAACCGCAGTTGACCGCCAGCTGAAAAAAATTAGCAGCCGTGAGACGCCGGCTGGCGCGACACGGCTGCGGAAATCGTCAGTGTTTTCTTTAGTGCCAGCGCAGCTTGAGCGACGACAAGCCTGCGACGACGTTCACCGCGGCCGATCCCTGAAGTGAAAGCGGCTGAAGCGCAATGGTGCGGTTGGAGCCGCCCATCAGAACGTTTGCGCCGGCCCCCAAGCCAAGACCGACATCGGCGGAAACGCCGACATATTCACCGGCGAGCGCTCCTGCGGGCACGCCGGTCGTCGGCGCAAACACAGCCCAGCCCAATACGCTTCCGGCGCTGATGCCGATGCTCAAGCCGATCGTATTGATTGCGCCGTCATAGGATTGAGGAGGCACCTGGGGAACGGCACCCGGAGCTTGATTGTAAACGCATTGCATCGGCTGATGACCGACGATGATGAAACCGATGTTCGGGTCGACCTTGCAGGAGAGGGTGCCCACTTGGGTCCAATTTTGCGCGCCTGCCGGAAACGAAAACATCGCCGCCGAAGCAAGTGTCACGACGATCAGTAAACAGTTACGAAGCATAGTCATCGCCCTTTCCCTGGTGAAATCATTCTTATGAGCATCAGCGCTACGCAGCGTTAGCCAATGATTCTGGACATAGCCTCCATGGCTTTTTCGTCAGGATTACCCAGACAGCGCTCGATGAATTCGTCGCTCTGCTTGTGCAGAATGTCGATGTTAAATTTTGTGCTCCCCGACTTGCCAAGCAAAAATCCGCGCAGGAAGGCGATCGCGACGTCGCGACTGGCACCGCTCTCGCGCATGATGTCCTTGCATGAATATTGCTCGATCACGCGGTCTTCCGGAACCTGCGCCGAAGCCCGGTTCGAGGTCAATGCCGCAACAAGGAGAGCGGCAATGGTGATGGCAGTCTTGAGTCCCGGTTTCATGGTGCGTCCCTCAACTGCAGTTGCTTCGGCGCAAAAGCCCCATGCATCGTGTGCCATCTGATTGGAATGTAATAGCACCGAGCGTTGCCGGATCACTCCCCCGCACGGATGAGAAAAAGTCCCCGCCAGGACTTGGATTCGAGCGAGTGCCGGTGTTGACCGGTTTGTCGAGACGGCTATTGGGTTGTGACGCGCAATAGGTGCCGTCGATTGCCGGGTTGCACTGCTGTGCAATCCCGGGTGCGCCGAACGCAACAAAGAAGACTGTCAAGACAGCAATTCGCGACACGGAAACCCCATCGAACGCCCGATAAGGGCATTCCCAGCCATATAACCTTAGTGCAAAGGCGGTGCTGGTGAAAGACGTTGGTTCGCGCATCGGATTGCCGGTCGGCCGGTTGCTCACACGAATTCTGTGCGTGCGGACGCAAACGGGCCATGCCAGCGGAATCAGCATATGTCGACATGTTGCGTGGTTTTCGGGGGCGTGCCGTAGATGCTCCGAGCGTTTTTGGCCGCCGGTCGCTGCTTACGCATGCTGCGAGTTGGGACTCTTTTCGGCATTGCTGCATTGGTCGGCAGACACGCGCCGGGATTAGCGAGATAAAGTTGAAAGCGTGTCGCCTACGTGATCCGCAATGGCCGATTTACGCGGTCGGAAGAAAGTGTCCAATTGCGAACCATCGCTATCGCGCGAGAAGCGCTATCGACGATGATTGCGTCAAGCGGCGTGAACGATACCTATCGAATGTATCTGCTGGCCAAACGAGATGGTGTTGATTTCAATCTTGCATCGATTGGCGATGATTTCGACGTACCGTACAAAGGTCGTTTGACAAAGAATACATGCAAACGCTTTTCGCCTACGGGTATCAAAAGGGACGCGCCGGATATCCGTGGCAGAAGGCGCCGCCGGGTTACGTCAATTAGGGCGCGCGGCGGCCTTGGAAACTCGCACCGCCCGGTGCTACGCTAGTTAGTGCGTTCATTGTAATAAATTGGGGAGACGATCATGTCGGGTTTTTTTCGGGCAATGAAGTATGGCGCGGCGGTTCTGATGGCTGCGATCATGCTGGTTGCAGTGGCTTCGCCGTCGGATGCGGCGACTGGAACAGTCCGAGTCACAGTCACCAGGGCAGGGTTCATTATCGGTGTCGGCGGTGGTAGCGGCACACTGCGGTTTGCTAACCGAAGCTATCCGCTGAGCGTCGGTGGTATCAGTGTCGGGACGCTGGGGATCAGCCAAGCAGACTTCGTTGGCCGCGCCTATCATCTGCGCAGGCCGGAAGATATTGCCGGGACTTATACGGCAGTGGGAGCTGGTCTCGCGATCGCGGGCGGTGCCAGAGTCGCACGTCTCCGCAATGCCAATGGCGTTGTCCTCGAACTGCGCGGACGGCAGGTGGGCTTTGAGGTTGCTATTGACCTCAGCGGCATGACCGTCTCGATGCGTTAATTCAACTAGCCTTATTTTTCGAATACCAAGTCGGAGTGCAAACCCCGGGCAGCGTGCCCGGGGTTTTTGCTAATTGACCAAAAAAGGGGCCGCACGTTTGTGACAAACGGCGGCCCAATACTTCAAGCCTGCCGGCGCGGGGAAGGGGGGATCAGGCCGGCAGTCGCGACCTTAACTTGCACGCAGCCGGAAGGTTCCGTTTCGCACCGTCGCCCGAGACCCCACGGGGCAAGGCCTTCCGCTGGCTGGAAATCTCCAAATTTTCTTGGGGGTTACGCCGGAAACCGCCTTACATCATGCGAGCCGGATCCCATCGTCGCGGTACGCGGTGCCGCGGCAAACCGCAATTTTTACGGGAGTGTGAGCCCGCTCACAAATTTTTCCGTGCCCCGGCGCGATGCTCTGCGCGAACGGTATCCGGCGCAGGAGAGTTCTCATGCGGAAAGGATTAAAAGTTCTGGTCAGCACCGCCCTGATCCTGACCGGCATGGTTGCCACGATTGCCGCGGGCCCCGGCAGGGCAGGCCCTCTCAGGGCGGCCGGTTTCGCTCCGGCCATGACGCGGATCCAGGCCCCGTCGCCAATTCAGGTCGACATCACGGGGCTGTTTTGGGGTCGCTAGCGGATGCCCGACCGCAGCGTCGCACCCCGAGACAATCGTGAATTTGGTGACGCCCATCACAGTACGGCCATCCGCCCTGACCTAGCTTCGCAACACCAAAATCGTTTTGCCTTGAAGTGGAATAAAAAATGCAAAAAGTATCGGCAGTGCTGGCATACGTCATGAATGAAGGCAGGCTGTGCGCGCTAAAGCCGTCAGAGTGGTCAATCCTGCTTGTCGGCGTCGCGCTCTGTGGTTTCGGAACGCTTGTGTTTCTGACTGCCCGTTTATAGCGCGCCCATGCGCTGCGCTTTTACCCGCCGTTTATTGCAGAGGCCGTGAAAACCACAGCCCAAGATAAGGCTGGCTTGCATCGACCAGCGGCTGATTGATCGTTGTTACGAAGCCACGCGAAGCTGCGCGAGATAACGCTCGACTTCCTTGCGCAGCAGGTGCGACTGATCTGCCAGCTCGGCCGCCGCAGTCAGCACAGTCGAGGCCACCTGGCCGGTTTTTACAGCGCTATTTGAGACCTCGGTAATATGCTCGGAAACGTCGCGTGTGCCTTTTGCCGCGGCGCCGGCGTTGCGCGCGATTTCCTGCGTGACTGTATCCTGCTGACGCATGGCCACTGCAACGTCATTGGCAACTTCACTCAATTGCTCGATCGTCGCCGCGATCTTTTTAATTGCCTGAACGGATCGCTCCGTCGTTTGTTCTATCGATACGATATGTCGAGTGATCTCTCCTGTAGCCTTGCCCGTTTGAGTGGCGAGGCCTTTGACCTCCTGAGCCACCACGGCGAAACCGCGGCCGGCTTCCCCGGCGCGGGCAGCCTCGATGGTGGCATTGAGCGCGAGGAGATTTGTCTGCGCCGCAATGCTGCTAATGAGGTCGCTGACCTCACCGATCTCGTCGACCGACGCGGACAAACTCACGACGGCGTCGGTAATGGCTCTGGCTTCGCTGGTTGCCTGACCTGCGATAGTCGCCGAATTTGCGACGCGAGCCGCTATGTGCTCGATCGATTGAGCAATCTCTTCAGCGGCAGTCGCCACGATTCCGACGTTTGCCGTCGCTTGCTCGGAGGCTGCTGCCGTTGCCAGCGCCTGCTCTTGATTGCGCGTCGCACTGTTCGCCATGTCCCGTGCTGAAGTGTCCATTGCGGCCGCTGCACGGTCGAGCGTTTTGACGATATTGGATACCGCCAGTTCAAATTCTTGCGTGGCATTTTCGACGAGTTGCCGACGGGATTCCAAAGTGCGGGTCTGCTCGCTCTCCTTGCGGCGGGCGGCCGCTGCATCCGCGGTCGCCTGCCGGAAGAACAGAAGCGCCCGTCCCATGTCTGCTATTTCGTCGCCGCGGTTGTCCTGAACATCGACAGTAAGGTCGCCATCCGCGATGCGCCGCATGGCATCGCTCAGGAAGCCTAGGCGCCGCGCGACGCTGCGCCCGACATACAGCCATGCCACCAGGGCGGCGCCGATGACCGCGGCAATCGAAAGTGCGGTCAGAATGAATTGCCCAGAACGGATCTGCCCGCTGGCATAATTGGAAATCTCTTGCGCGATGTGGGCTTGTTCTTCGACGAGGTCGTCGACGACCTGCTTGAACTTGGCAGCTTCGGCCTGCGCAGCGTTAAACGCCGACAGCGCTTCGTGCTGTTGATTGAGTTCGTAGGCGCGCGCGGCGATAACCCCGTCATCTGCCCCGATCGCGCCGAGTTGCTTGTAAAGGGTAATAAGCTTTGCCTGGTGGGTACGATCGGTGATCGCGTTCAGGTTTTTGACGATCTTCCGTTGGGCAGAATCGATGAGATCACGCAGCGGTTCCAGACGGTTCGGATCGTTCGCAAGGGAGGCTTCCGTCAGAAGCCCAGCAAGGAGATTTGACTCAGATTCCGTTTCAAGAAGTCGGCGCAGATTTTCAAGCCTCGTTTCGACTGCTGCGGCCCCTTCCTGCTTGGCATTCATCATGAGATCGAAATTGGCGTCATCGATTGCCGGAGCGAGACCAATAAGCAAGGCCTCGTGCGCGGCCCGAACTGAGGACGCCAGATAGGACCGTTCATTCGACATGACGATCCGGTTCGATACAGCGATGTCGAGCGTGTGCAGGCGTTCTCCCAAGGCTTTGCTAGTCACTTCGATATCGCCGGCCTTGGCAATGCCGAGCGTCTTAAGGTGCGCTATGCCATTTTCCAGGTTCTTTTCCTGCCGACCGATATTATCCATGATTTCGCCGCGGGCTTTTTCGGTCCCCGCTGCCATCAGGCGCGGGCCGGACGAAACAAGGCTGCTCGCTTGCTCCGCAAGGCGCAGCGACACGGCCGTTGTGGGCAGGCTGCGCGAGACGATTTCCTTGGTTGTGAGACCAATGACGGTGAATTCATAGAAGGCGATTGCCGAACCAATGATGGTCAACGCCGCGGCGAAGCCAAAGGCGAGATACAACCGCCCCCGAATGGTCGAAAGCCAACCCGCACTCAGGGTAACTTTGGCGCTCTGCATTGTCGTTGATGGTTTAATCCGCTCGACTGGCATCTTCTGATATCCGCTCATCACCGTGCGACGGTCTTCACGAGCCTCGTGACGGGCCTGAATGAGCCATCGGCCTGAAGCACGGTGAAATAAACCTGATTAGATCCCTGATTTTGCGTGGCGCTGAAACTTAGGCGTACGCCGCCGAGATCGAACGGGGCGCTTTCGATCGCATCCAGGAACGCTTCTCGCGTCAGGTCGCCTTGAACTCGTCTCAGGGCCTCGATGACGAGCTGGCCGACCAGATAGCCTTCAAGCGACACAAAACCGGGTTTTGTATTCGGATTAGCAGCCGTCAGCGCGGCCTGGTAGGACGTCACGACCGGCAGCGACTTGTCGCGCGGAAACGGGACAACCTGACTGACAACGACACCTGCGCCTTGATTGCCCAGTTCCTGGGCAAGCGAGTCCGATCCGACGAACGAGATCGCGACGAATGTTGCGTCGACCTTGAGCTGGCGCGCGAGCTTGATGAATTCTGCAATCGGTTTGTACGGGCCGACTGTAACGACGGCCTCTGGCTGGCCTTTCATGATTTCGAGCAAGGCCGATTTGATTGCAGTTGTATTGCGTTTGAAGGTGCCCTCGGCGACGAGCGCCATGTTGCGCTTGGCCATCGCCTTCTTGACGCCGGCGAGGCCAGCAAGCCCGAAAGCGTCGTCCTGGTAAAGGATGGCAATTTTCGTAACACCGAGGTCAGTGGTCAGGTGTTCGATCCAGGCCTCGGTCTCCTGGAAGTACGAGCTACGAATGTTGACGATGTAACGATTGAACGGATTGCGAAGAAATTCGGCGCCGGTGAACGGTCCGATGAAGGGGACCTTGGCTGTCGTCGCGATAGGCTGGCCAGCCTTTGATGTCGGTGTTCCGACCGCGCCGACAAGAGCAAAGACCTTGTCTTCTTTAATCGCTTGGTGGGTTGCTACAATGGTTTTCTCGGGCTCGTAACTGTCATCGATCGATTTGAGTTCGAGCTTGCGGCCATTGACGCCACCGGCGCGATTGGCTTCTTCGAACGCCGCCAGGATACCTTCACGCATGCCCTGGCCGAGCGCTTGCGCAGGCCCGTTAAGCGCTGCGACCTGACCGAACAGGATCTTGTCTTTAAATACGCCGTCCTCCGCGCGGAGCGGCGTGTTTGAAAGGCTTAAAAAAACAGCTCCGAAGATGCAGAGCCAGCTGTGATTGGTCCGCACGGTCCCCACCAGCAAAGCGTGTAAGTGGGATCGTGCGCGAGCATGGTTTACGAACTGTTAAAAGTCGCGCGGCACAGCCTCCGATAAGGCCGAAAATCCGATAAACCGCGCATAAAATTTCGTGCCTTGGGCCTCACAAGGCACGCAAAACATCACTCCCCCACCTCGGCTGCGCCTCAGCGCAATGCGTGTGTTCAGTGGGATTTATCCGCCGCAAGCTCTGTGAGGCCGACGGGGAGGTAGGCTGACCGCGTTCAGGCGGCCGCCTTGTTTTTGATCATTCCGACAATCGCCGTGAGGATCGCACCGGCGACGCCACCGCCTGCAAACTGGCCAACGAGCGCGCCGATGTCGATGTTGCCCGCGGATTGAGAAAGCATTGGCACGAGTGCCGTCAAAATCTGCCCGCCAACTCCGCCGCCAATTGCGCCGGCGATTGTGTTGCCGGCCGTCCCAAGGCTGAGGTCCTTGGATGCCCCACCGGCCACATTGCCACCGATTGCGCCAGCAATGATTTGGACGATGAGATTGATGAGCATGCCAGACATGAGACTCTCCTCACGTTTCCCGAGTGGAAGTTCAAGTCTTGATATCAGCCGGCAATTTCCCGCCATTTGCGGCAAGCTTCGCCATGACCTGTTTGTGCAACCAGACATTCATGGTCGCGGAGTCATTGGTGTCGCCGGTGTAGTTCAGTTCTTTTGCAAGTTGTTTTCGTGCGGTCAGGCTGCTGTCGAGCTTAAGAGCCTTCATCAGGTCCACTATTGACGTGCGCCAGGCAAGCTTTTCGCCTGAAGCCGCCGCCGCCTTGTCGACGATAGCAGCAACATCAACCGTTTGCGCAGGAGGTGCACTTGCTGGAGTTGCGCCCGGTGCCAATGTCGGCGAAGCGTTCGCCTGAGCGGAGCCGTGACCAAAAATCGCGCCCATAATACTTCCAAAAATACTCATGACCCGTCCTCCACGTCGGTTTGTGACAGAGGTACGCTCGCTTTACTTCGATACCTCCCTACTAAAGAGCGTCAGTATAGCTTCGCCGCCCCATCGTGACCGGTAAACTTCGCGCGAGCGAGCGCAGAGCTGCAGCTGGTCGCCATGTTCTTGTCACCGCCGAGTCATAGCGTTGAAAAAGATGCATGAATTCAACGGGAGGCGGCACATGGGCCTAATGGATGTTCTGAACGGAATGCAAAATGGACCGCGCGGACAACGAGATCCGAGCAGCAGCAGCGGAGGAATGTCGCCAATCACCATGGCGATCCTCGGTCTGCTTGCATACAAAGCAGTCAAAGGTCTTTCAGGCAGCCAACCATCTCCAGCACCAGCGAATAATCGCATTCCGCCAGGAGCAAATCCCATCAACGTCGGCCCGGCTGGGAGCGGCGGTGGATTGGGCGATCTGCTCAAAGGCGGACTGGGCGGGCTTCTTGCAGGTGGTGCCGCGGGCGGCATCTTAAGCGGTGGCTTGAACGACTTGCTCAAGCAATTTCAGCAAAGCGGCCATGGCGAAGCCGTCGATTCTTGGGTCGGCACCGGCCCCAACAAAACGATATCGCCGAATGATTTGGCCAGCGCCCTTGGATCGGACAGGATGAATATGCTCATGGCGCAAACCGGAATGTCCCGTGATGATTTGCTCCACGGCCTCAGCGAATACTTACCGCAAGTGGTCGACCAGCTGACCCCGAAAGGGCGGTTGCCTACTGATCAGGAAGCCGAACGTATGCTCTGATGCATGGTGCTTGGGTTCTTGTACGATCGGAGCAAGCAGGCGCCGGTCGCTGAGTGGTCTCGCTGATACAAGATAGGAGCGAGCATGGGCATTATCTGGATTATCATTATTGGCTTTGTGGCAGGACTTATTGCGCGCTGGCTCTCGCCGGGGCCGAATAGTCCCTCGGGCTTCTTGCTCACCGTGGTCCTCGGAATTGCGGGGGCATTCCTCGCGACCTGGATCGGTCAGGCGATCGGCTGGTATCGGCCCGACCAAGGTGCGGGCTTTATTGGCGCTACGATCGGCGCGGTGCTGGTGCTGTTCATCTGGAACCGCCTGGTCGCCGCGCGGGTGATACCTGATCCCGGGGCCGGGCCGCGTTAGTCAGGCTCGCCTGCAACTCAGACGCTGTGGCAACGCGGGGTTGAACATCGCCGCGAGCAAATTCGGCATTTCAATTCTGGCCCGTGGGTAAAGGGTATTGATCTCGGTCAATTCGTCCAGCACGATTGACCGTATCGATTGGCTCTAAATAGCTCCTCAACATCCGGTGACCATCATGTTCAGGCTGATTGCTGTAGTGCTTACTCTATTGTCTGTGACGGTGGCATCTGCGCAGACACAAGTCCCATCCACCAGCCGCCTGAAAACCATCGCGAACACAAAAACGATAAAACTGGCCTATCGAACGGATGCCAGGCCGTTTTCTTTCGTGAATGAGAAAAATGAACCGGTGGGCTTCACAATCGATATCTGCAAATTGGTGGTGAGCTCCATCGAGCGCCAGCTTGGAGCCAGTCTCAAGACCGAGTGGGTTCCGGTCAATGTGCAGACGCGCTTTACGGCGGTCGCAAGTGGCAAGGCCGACATGGAGTGCGGATCAAGCACGGTGACGCTGGGCCGCATGAAAGAGGTCGATTTTTCCAATTTCATTTTCGTCGAAAGCACCGGCATGGTTGTTACGAGAGCGTCCAATATCCGCACCTTTACCGACATGGCGGGCAAGAGAATTGCCGTCGCCTCAGGGACGACAAATGAGCAGGCCATCATTTCACAGCTGAAACAGCAAAAGATTGAAGCCACCGTTGTGTCCGTGAAAGACGGAAGCGAGGCAATCGCCATGTTGGAGGACGGCAAGGCCGACGGTTTCGCGAGCGACAAGCTGCTCCTGGTCGGCGCTCACATGAAGAATCCGCAGGCCCTGGTCATGTTGCCTGATGACTTGTCTGTCGAGCCGTATGCGGTCACGTTGCCTCGCGGCGATTGGGCTCTTCGGCTGGCAGTGAACACAGGACTTGCCGAGATTTATCGTAGCGGACAGATCGTCGTCATTTTCAAAGGCTGGTTCGACCGGATCGGCATGCAAATGAGTCCGGTATTGAGAATTGTGTACGGGCTGGGATCGCTCTCAGATTGAGTGTGTGAGGAGCTCTTCAGTCGGCCGCAGCCGAAGAAACAATCGGACCAGCCGAAATAAACTGTTGTTGGGCCAGACGGGCAAATCGACCGCCGGCCTGTACGAGTTCGTCGAACGAGCCGCTCTCGACGATGCGCCCGCCGTCGAATACCAGAATGCGCGTCGCCTTGCGTATGGTGGCAAGTCGGTGCGCGAT
>DAHUXA010000115.1 GCA_027307405.1 Hyphomicrobiales bacterium
AGTCGATGCAGGCCCTCAACCAACACGAAACGCGAGCCGTCCGGCCGCACCAGGATCGGCGTTGTCTGGCCATTCACCAGCATGCTCTGTGCGATCTGCTCTACCCGCTTCGGGTCTAACGTGTTCCTCCGCTTTACCGGAACGTAGATGGTCTCGATAGCGAAGTTCTCGCGTTTCATCATTGCGGTGTGAATCTCCTAACTGCGGGCGAACAGTATGTCATCGGATAAGCCGATCAGTTTGGTTCAATGCCCGCTGCCTTCACCGCGTCGCCCATCAGTTCGACTTCCCGATGGAAATACGCCGCGGTCTCCGAGACGTTTCGATTGTCCGGAATGTAGCCATCGCGTTGCATGATGGAAGCCACGGCCGGCGCCTGTATAGCCGCGCGGACGGCCGCATTCAATTTTTCGACAATCTCAGGTGGCGTCTTGGCCGGCGCGAAGAACATGCCCCAGGAACCGATGGGCTCGAAACCCGGCAGAATGTCCTTCATGAGCGGCACATTGGGAAAGGTCGGGAAAGGCTTGCTGCCGGTGTATGCGAGTGCACGTACGCGTCCTTCCGCGATCAATCCCATCACGGACGGCGGCGTTACAAACATGACTTCAACGCTACCGCTGAGCATGCCGGTCATAACTTCCGATGCCCCTTTGTAGGGGATGTGCTGCATCTTGATCCCTGCCTTTTTGCTAAAAATTTCGGCAGCAAGATGCAGGCCGTTGCCCACGCCCGGCGAACCATAGACGGCGTGATCTTTTTTCGCGTGATCGATGAATTGCTGCACCGTCTCGTACGGCGATTTTGCATCAACAAGCATGAACAGGCCGTCGAGAATACCGATGGTCGCTATCGGCGTGAGGTCAGTGAAGATGTCGTAGCCAAGGTTCTTGTAAATATACGGGGTGGGGGCAATACCATTCGAGGAGAAGAGCAGTATGTATCCGTCCGGCTTTGATTGCACCACGGAACGCGCAGCGATAGTCCCGTTGGCTCCAAGCCGATTTTCAACGAAAAACTGCTGCCCGAGATTGAGGCCAAGTTGTTGTGCTACCGTGCGCGCCTGCACGTCAGGGCCGCCACCGGCGGCATAGCCAACAACCACCTTCACGGGATGATCAGGATATTGTTCCGCCTGCGCCGACACCGGCTTTAGTGGCGGCCACCCCACCGCTGAGCCAGCCATAATTTTGATAAAATCTCGCCGGCGCACCTGACTATCCTCTGAGCTCCACGCGAGTTGTGGGTCGAAGCATACCAGATTGCGATGCGGCGGTAAGGCTCCAGGTCCGCTTTGGGCCAGAACAATAAGACTGCAGCCTTATGCCGGAATTGCGAGACATTCATTTCTGGCTTGCGCAAGCAATCACTGTGATAATGATTGGATATGCTTTGGAAAACTCAACCAACTCCTTCGAAAGCGCAGCCTCAGCGGTCCCACCCGGGTGATTTCTCCGTCTCACAAATTATGGCGCTATTTATTGCGCTCACGCTCCTGATATCGATTCCGATTTGGACGCATCCCCTGCCGCCTCTTTCGGATTATATCAATCACCTCGCACGGATGCAGGTGATCGCGGAATTGCCGAACAATCGTCAGCTTGCGGCGTTCTACGAACTAAATTGGCAGGTGATACCTAATTTGGCGATGGACATTATCGTGCCGCCGCTGGCGCGCATCATGAATGTCTATCTCGCTGGCCAAGTATTTCTCGTGTCCATGTTTGTACTCATTATTTCAGGCATCCTGATGCTGAATCGGGTGCTGCTGGGTCGATTCTCTGTTCTGCCGTTAATCGCGATCCCCTTGCTCTACAATTTTGTCTTTCTCGTCGGATTAATGAATTACCTTTTCGGGATTGGCGTCGTGATATGGGCGTTGGCGGGTTGGATTTCCGTGCGTGAACGTGCATGGCCAATACGGTTCGTTTTATCGACGGTCTCGATTGTCGTGCTCTTTTTCTGCCATCTCTGCGCACTCGGGGTTTTCGGGATTGGTCTATTTTCATTCGAAGTTTTGCGGCTCTGGGAGCAGCGATCGCAGCCATGGTCTGGCAGGCTCGTCGCTTTTTTTCTCAGCGGTGTGCCGTTCCTCGTCGTCGCGCCGCTGCTCTACGCCAGTCCGACGATGCAGCTCGTTGCCGCCAACTCATGGGAGCAACGCGGCAAACTCGACGGGCTGATCTACATAATTGCCAACTATTCCGATATTGCCGCTTTTGCGTTGGTCATAGTCCTGGTGGGGGGCGCGATCTGGGCAATCCGCCACCGCGTTCTGAAGTTCCATCCGCTGGCACTGGTGCTGCTTGTTGTCGGAGGTGTGGTTTATTTTGCATTACCGCGCGTCATGTTTGACACGTACATGGCCGATCAGCGGCTACCGCCCGGCATTGCGTTCATGCTTTTTGCTTGTGGCAACTTGGACACGCGGCGCCGCCTCGTGCGACGTGGATTTTTGAGCATCCTTATTGTTTTGATCGCGGGCAGGTTGCTGGAGATCGATTACAATTGGTCGCAGTTATCGGATTCGACTAGCGAGTTTCGGGCCTCGGTACGCCGGATCACGCCGGGCTCAAAAATTTTCGTGGCATATGCGAATGCCTCGTCCGGGGATGACGTGCGCGACCTCGGTCTCGTCCACGCGGCCTGCATCGCCACGATCGAGCGATCAGCACTGGTTACGACGTTATTCAGCGTCGAAGGAAAACAAGTGATCCATGTTCGCTCTGACTATCGTGATTTCGCCGACATTCACGATGGGACGCCACCCTCGACGGCGCAACTCGTTCTCGCGGCCGAACACCCGTTACCAGACATGCCAGCGTTCTGGCTCAACTGGACAAAATTTGACTATATCTACATTCTTTTCACAGAAGATGACGCGCCCAATCCAGATCCGGAACGCTTGCGCCTTGTAGCCGATGGCGATCGTTTTCAACTTTATCGCATCATCAAGATACCATAGCGTTGCATCTCCGACAGGCGCCAAAGGTGTTGCAGCGGCTCATAGGGCGTTAGCGATCCCACCGATGGCCCCTGTCGGTAGGTCGATGAACTCTGTTTAAACGCGATGAGGGGGTGGTTTGACCCCGTGCCCAACTACGAGGCCTATTTGCGTGGCAATGTTAGCCGCCCGGGTTCATTGAGGGCCCTCTGCCTCACATTTGTCACGCCACTGCGCAATTGTTTCCCACCCAAAAGGGCAGGAACCGATGTACTTTTCGGGCGAAATTATTTTTTTCATCAGCCTCCTGCTCGGGCTCATGTTTGGCTGGCTGGTTGGCACGATGGCCCGGCGAACGGGCTTCGGCCTCGTCGGCGATATAGCTGCCGGTGTCATAGCTGCCTTTATCGGGTGTTGGCTAACGCTCGCATCGCGACATGCGGTTCCGCCGGAAAACATCAATGCAAGCCTGCCCCCAGGCTATGAACCCGTCGTATTGCCACTCACACAGCTTCGCCCACTTCTTAAGCCAATCGTCTATCGCTCGCGCGAGGAAGTCTGCGATGCGATCGCTGAGGCGGCGCGCAGCAACGATCTGCCTCCGCATTTCTTTATTCGGCTGTTGTATAGGGAAAGCAGTTTCAAACCCTACGTCATCAGCTCGGCCGGGGCGCTGGGCATCGCGCAATTCATGCCGGAGACCGCCACCGATCGAGGTCTCGATAATCCCTTCGATCCACTGCAAGCGATACCGGCATCGGCGCGCTTGTTGCGCGATTTGTCCCAGAGGTTCGGGAATCTTGGCCTCGCTGCCGCTGCCTACAACGCGGGACCGAAGCGTATCCAGGATTGGCTCGCTAATAAGGGCCAGCTTCCGCAGGAAACGCAGGACTACGTCAAGACCATCACCAGCTGGCCTGCGGAGACGTGGACCGTCGCCCAAGCCGGCAGCCCGGCGGTGAAGCTGCCACAGCTCGCGCCTTGTCAAGAGCTCGCCGGTCTCCTGTCCTGGGACGGACCGGATGAAATCCCGCTACCACCGCGGAATCCACGCGCGCAGAATTTGTCGCACCCGGTAACGGTCGCGCAGCAACCTGCTGCGCAACGTAACAAGCCGCCTCATACAGACAGCCAAGCGGCGAACCGCGGCCAAGACACCAAGACGACTGTCGGTCGCGGAAACTAAATTCCCTTATCCAAAATTAATCACATATGGGTCCCGCGATCCGGCACGCGGCCGCAAAATATTCTGCAACGAGCGCACGCAATTCATCACAGGACTGTAATACCACTTCGCCAATGTTTCTCAATTCGTGCCGCGCGGTGCAGTGTTACTGCACGCGACTCATTGATAACGGGCAACATGGTTCGAGCAAGAGTCGCAAGACACAAATTGCATTCACAGGAGACGTGATGGACGCTCCAGCATCTGTGGCATCCGCCGAGAAGCCAATTGAGTCCGATATGGCTGAAGACATCTGCAAATTGTTAGAGCAATCGATTCTGAAATACTTCCCCCAGGTCGAGAACGTTGATCGACCAAAGGCGTCGTCCGTCCCTTTGATCCCTCATCGACAGGATAAACCGTCGACATAGCAGCAAGAAGGCCTTGGCAGGTCGCGTTCCGCTCTTCACACCGTGGTGAACCTCGCGGAGCCCGCCTATGGACGTCTTTGAAGCTGTTGCCTCACGATACTCATGTCGCGCATTTTTGCCGACACCAGTCCCCCATATAATTATTCGAGAGATTGTCGAGCGCGCGGCGCGGGCGCCATCGGCGGGCAACATGCAGCCATGGCGTGTCTATGCCATCGCCGGTCAGCGCGTTGGACAACTCAAAGCGCTGCAGCGCTGCTTGCGCCACGCATGGCGACAGACCTGCCGAAAGGCGAGGGCACCGACTACACGATTTATCCCGAACCGCTGACCGAACCCTATCGATCACGTCGTTTCACTGTGGGCGAGTTGGTCTATCGGTCGACCAATGTGTCGCGAGAGGACAAGTCATCGCGCTACAAGCAGTATTCTCGCAACTATCAATTTTTGGCGCCCCGGTTGTCTTATTTTTCGCACGCGAAAAGGCTCACGGACCTGCACAATGCGTGTTTTTCTGCGACTTCCCGACAATTTGATGACCTATTCGGGTATGGCCCTTGGGTACGAAGATGTGGCCGCCCCAATCAATTCCTGGCGCTCTCCGCGCGAGCCTGTCGACGCTTTTGCGTCGTTCGAAGGCTTCGATTGCTGGCGGAAACGGCTTTTTAGAGCTGTTTAATCCTGGGCGTTCAGCCAGCGTTCACCGGCGCGCCGTTAACACCCCTCCCATGCCGGTTCCCCGACTTTTCCCGGCCATCCTGTTGCTCGGCTCCATCGGGCTCCCGGCCAACGCCGCCGACGCTCCCCGCCATGACTCATGTCTCACCAAGGCCGAACAGCGCGCCGCGGTCGATGCCAATCTTGCAATTTCGCTCGGGCAGGCCATCAAATCGCTCCGCCAGTACCGTAAACACTCCGAAGTGGTGCGGGCGCGCCTGTGCCGGCGTGACGAGAAACTCGTCTATGTGCTGACTCTGCTTGGCCGTAGTGGCAAAGTGGTCGAAGCAACGATTGATGCGGTGAGTGGCGAGTTTCATGTCGGCCCTTGAGTGGAGAATAATGCCTTGCGCCTCCTCGTGATCGAGGACGATCCCGACCTCAATCGCCAACTTGCAACTGCGCTGACCGACGCCGGATACGTCGTCGATCGCGCTTTCGATGGCGAGGAAGGCCACTTTCTCGGGGAGTCCGAGCCCTACGACGCGGTCATTCTTGATATCGGCTTGCCGAAAATGGATGGCATTTCAGTCCTGGAAGCCTGGCGCCGCAGCGGCCGCGCCATGCCAGTGCTCATGCTTACGGCGCGCGACCGCTGGAGCGACAAGGTGCAGGGTTTTGATGCGGGAGCCGACGACTACGTCGCCCAGCCATTCCATCTCGAGGAAGTACTTGCACGCGTGCGGGCACTTCTGCGGCGATCGGCCGGCCACGCCAAAAGCGAATTCAATTGCGGACCTGTGCGGCTTGATACCCGTACGGGTCGCGTCTCCGTTAATGGCAATCCGGTCAAACTCACAAGTCATGAGTACCGGCTCCTCGCTTATTTAATGCATCACACTGGTCGGGTGGTGTCGCGCACCGAGCTGGTTGAGCATCTATACGACCAGGACTTTGATCGTGATTCGAACACCGTTGAAGTGTTTGTGGGCCGTATCCGGAAGAAACTGGGGGTCGAGATCATTCAGACCGTGCGTGGCCTCGGCTATTTGCTGACGCCACCCGATGCACGTTGATGGGATGCGCGCCAACTCCCTAGCGCTGCGTCTTTTCCTTTCAGCCACCGCCTGGGCGGTGATCATACTGCTCATCACCGGTGTCGTGCTGTCGTCGCTCTATCGACAGGCTGTTGAACGTGCTTTCGATCGCCGCCTTGGCGTTTATCTACGCACGCTGGTGGCTGACGTTGCCTCACCGGATGAAGGTGGCGAAAAATTTCCACAGTCACTCGGCGAACCGCTGTTTGAGCTGCCTTTATCCGGCTGGTACTGGCAAGTCACGCGGGTCGATCCCGGAAAGACTGAAGTTCGTGCTTCGCGCTCGTTGTGGGACGGCGGCTTGCCGCATTTGCAGGACTTCGGCATTGCCGCCGGTCCCGACGGCTCGCGCGAAGGTTATGTGTCCGGCCCCGAAGAGCAGCGGCTCCGGCTCGTTGAGCGCAATATCGATCTTGGCGATGAAGGCCACTATCTCGTTGCTGTGGCGGGCGACGCTGCCGAAATCTCCGAAGAAACGCGGTCATTCGATCAAGCGCTTATCATCACATTTTCCATACTCGCGGCCGTCTTGCTGCTCACCACCACATTCCAGGTTCGCTTCGGTCTGGCGCCGCTCAAACGCATCACCGACGGGCTCGCAGCTATTCGCTCGGGCAGCGCCGAGCGTCTGACCGGAAAATTCCCCGAAGAGATCGCTCCGCTCGCGCGTGAAACCAACGCCTTGATCGAGGCCAACAAAGAAATCGTAGAGCGCGCACGCACGCATGTCGGCAATCTCGCCCATGCATTGAAGACGCCGCTCTCTGTAATGGTCAATGAGGCCTCGGCGCGTGGGACCGAACCATTTGCGCAAAAAGTGCTCGAACAAGCCGACATCATGCGCGACCAGGTGGCCCGTCATCTTGAGCGTGCCCGTCTCGCCGCCCGTCTCACGGTGGTTGGCTCGGTTGCGGAGGTAGCGCCTGTCGTCACTGCGCTTGCCCGTACCATGGAAAAAATTCACCGTGATAAAAACCTCATCATCGACGTACACGCCGACGACAAGGCTCAATTCCACGGAGAACGTCCGGACCTCGAGGAGATGATGGGGAACCTCGTCGACAATGCCTGTAAATGGGCCTCCTCGAGGGTGGCGATTGAGGTGGTGCGGGAACGCCCCGACCAGATCAGCAACCGACAGGTTGTGCGTATTATTGTTGATGACGACGGCCGCGGCCTTTCGCCGTCCGAGCGCGAACAAGTGGCAAAGCGCGGACAACGACTAGACGAGACGAAGCCTGGCTCTGGTCTTGGTCTGTCTATTGTCGTCGAACTGGCAGCACTCTATGGGGGCGGCCTGACGCTCGGCACGGCGCCGCTTGGCGGTCTGCGCGCCGAATTGGTTCTGCCGGCAGCATAACTCGCGCAAGTATATTTTGTGCGTCGCCGGAGTTTTGCCCTAATCCTCCCGTCCCGATAGACTGACAATCCTGCACTTGTCGAGTTCGTGTATCCACGTTGCTTTTCCGGGGGTCGATATGTCCGCGCCGAAATCCGCCATCGCCGTGATCGTCGGTCTCGCGCTCGCTGCCTGCGCCTCCGGAACCCCGGATTGGATGAGGGATCGGCCAGAACCAGGTCCGGCGCCGGCAGCGGGAACCGGACCAGGACCGACAGAAACTGCCGGGACCTTGGCCGGGGCTGGCACCGGTGCGTTGGTCGGTGCCGCAGTGGCCGGCGGCGGCACAGGAAATCGCATTGCCGGCGCCGCGATCGGCGGGGCCTTGGGCGGCCTGATCGGCAACCGCATCGGCGCGGCGCTCGACGACGAGGACAAGGAGCGGGCTTATGCCGCGCAAATGGATGCGCTCGAGCGCGGCCAACCCGGCGCCCCGGTATCCTGGCGGAATCCGGATTCCGGTCGATACGGCACAGTTGTTCCGGGTCCCCAGTACCAACAGGCCGGCCGTAACTGCCGCTCCTATACCCACACCGTCTATATTGACGGGCGCCCCCAGACGACCCGCGGCACCGCCTGCCGCAACCAGGACGGTAGTTGGACTGCGATTGGCTAGCGTCGGATCACACTTAATAAAGCCTTAACGCCCGCCGCCGTATCAAGCCGAAAGGCTGGAATTCGGATAGACCGAGGATGGCGGGCGCCGAAACGACCGTCGAACGGCTGCGGCAATTTCTGCGCGAGCTTTCGCCAGGAGCGCGTTCGCTGCTGATCGGCGAGCTCGAGTGCAGCGTGCTGCGTGGCGAAGAAGTTACCGGCGCCGATCTGGTTTTGCAGGAATTGCGGCGTATCCTGCGCGAGCAGCGTGATGGCACTCTCCGCATCGAAGATTCCGCACAACTGCTGTTCAAGCCACTAGAGCCGTTTCTCGTGGATGATCGGGGGGACCACAAGCATCCTGGTCGCGTCGCTCGTTCATCGCTTGAAGCATTGTGGAATTGGATCCAACGCGATCTGCTGCCGAACGACGCCAACGACCTGGCAGACGACGTCAGCGAAGCAATGCTCGCTGGCGACCGGCCCAGGACCGAGCGTCTTGCTCGTATCTTTCAGGATCGCGTTGCGGCTGCAATTGAAGCCACCTTCAGCGCCGCCGGAGATGACGAAAAAATTCGGCGGCGAACTTTGCAACAGATCGGTACACCGCGTGCCGGTGAGGAACTCCTCGCTCTCAAATGCGCCCTCAAAGGCCGTGATGTGCTGGCGTCGCTTTCCGCGCGCCTGCCCCTTCAGATCGGTAACCTCGCCAACGACCAGCTGGAAGAATGCAAGACATTGATCGAAAGCGCAGCGGCCCGTGACGGCGAACTATTTCTGTACGCCTTATTGACAGTCATGAACCGAATGACGGCGCCGTGGCAATTAATTCGACTTGGAGTCAAAGCTGCGGGTAGCGACACTGCGGCACGTGTTGCGGAAACGCACTACGGTGTCGCGGTAAATATCGTCCTGGCTGAACTTGAACGGATGGTCGCCGAGTTGCGTGACGATTTGCGCAGCGGCCAAGGCATTGCTGTCGGCGCGCTGCTCAAGACCATTCATGATTCTGCACGTGGTCTGCGCAGCGAACTAGCGCTGCCGGTTGACAGCACATGGGGGCGCGCGCTTGCGGCGCAGCGGACACAAATCTCCGATCTATTGCGTGCGGAAATAGAATCCACGCCCAGCCGTGTACAGCGATTGCTGCGGCCGCGGCCCTCGAGAGAAATCCGTCCCAATTCGGTACTAGACCCGAACGAAGTCGCCGAGGTAGAGGCTTTGGTCGAGTTCGTCGGAATTTGCCGTTATTTTGCCGGTGAGCTCGCCATTAACGAAATGACCCAGCGCACCCTGACCGAGCTAAGACAATATCTCGACAATGGCACGCGCGCACTCCTCGAGAGCCTCCGCCACGCCGGGGAAGCCGACCGTAGTTTCCGGCAATCGCAGGTGGACGCCGCCGTGCGGTTTTGCGCTAAGGTATTTGGTCGGGAATATGCGGCTTTGCTTGGCAAAGCCGCGGAAGTCGCTGGCGCCGCAGAGAGCAGAGCTGCGCGCGCCTGAGGCCTGCTTCCATCCTCGCTGTACGATCTTGCTCATTGCCGCCACGATCAGGCGTGATGTATGCCCTGCTGAGCGCCCAGTACGGGCGGTCAAGCGGATTGTAAGGCTCAATGCTCCTGTGGTTCGTATTCGCGTCGATGACGGCTGCGGCGATTTTCGCCGTTCTGTGGCCGCTTGGCCGTGCAGCGGACAAACAAGCTGGTAGCGACCTTGCAGTCTATCGTGATCAACTGGACGAGCTTGAGCGCGACCGTCGTGCGGGCCTGATCGGGGAGGCGGAAGCCCAGGCAGCTCGGATTGAGGTCTCCCGTCGCCTTATTACCGCGGCCGACGCTGCGGAGTTTGCAAATTCATTGCCGGTCGGTTCGCCACTGTGGCGCCGTCGTGCGGCCGCGGTCGCTGCGGTTGTACTTCTGCCAGTTATTGCCGTTGCTCTTTATCTTACGGTCGGCTCTCCGCAATTACCCGGTCAGCCATTGGAAGCGCGGCTGCGAGCGGCGCATCAAGATGCATCGATTTCAAACTTGGTGTCGCAAGTGGAAACGTATCTAGAGGGCAATCCCAACGATGCCCGTGGCTACGAGGTTCTTGCGCCCGTCTATTTGCGGTTTGGGCGCTTCGCCGATGCCATAAATGCTCGTCGTAAACTTCTGGCACTGAAAGGCGAAAATGCGGAGCGACAGTCGGATCTCGGTGAAGCGCTCGCCGCCGCCGCCAATGGCATCGTCACGGCTGAGGCTAAGACCGCTTTCGATCGTGCGCTTGCGATCGACCCCAAAGAACTGAAGGCGAGGTTTTTTATTGGTCTCGCCGCCGAGCAGGATGGCGATCGCACCAAAGCCGCCACGATCTGGCGTGGTATGCTAGAGGGGGTGCCGAGCGACGCACCTTGGCTGCCGATGGTGCGTGAAGCGCTCGGCCGTGTGACAGTCACGCCGCACATCGCCGCATCGCCTGGTCCCAGCGCCGAGGACGTTGCCGCCGCCGGAAGCATGAATGAAAAGGACCGCGGCGAAATGATCCGCGGCATGGTGGCGCGGCTTGCCGAACGGTTGAAGGAAAATGGGAGTGATATTGAAGGCTGGCAGCGGCTGTTGCGCGCCTATATGGTGCTCGGCGAGCGAAATAAGGCACAAGACGCCGCTGGGGACGCCAAAAAGGCGTTCTCCAACGATCCCGACAAGCTCCGCCGTATTGAAGACATGATCAAAAGTTTGGGAATTGACGGCTAGCGAGGCGGAATGACACGCAAACGACGGAGGTTGGTTCTGATTGGCGCGAGCCTTGGCGTCCTTATTGTTGCGGCCGTTTTGGTGCTCAGCGCATTGCGTGATTCGATTGTCTTCTTTAATTCACCGACTGACGTTGCGGAGAAGCACATATCGCCGGGCACGCGGATGCGCATTGGTGGGCTGGTCAAACCGGGCAGCATTGAACGCGGCGACAATCTTCTCGTGCGGTTTGCGGTGACCGACGGCAAAACTGACATTCGGGTACGTTATAATGGCATTGTGCCAGACCTTTTCCGCGAAGGGCAGGGCGTCGTAGCGGAAGGAAAGCTTGAGTCCGACAGGACACTCGCCGCCGACACCGTGCTCGCCAAGCATGATGAACGTTACATGCCGCGAGAAGTGGTGGATGCTTTGAAGAAGAGCGGGCGCTGGCAGGAAGGTCTGACACAAGGCGAAGGAGGAAAGCCGAAATGATTCCGGAAGTCGGCCACTATGCCTTGGTGTTGGCGCTGGGGCTGGGCCTGATCCAATCGGTCGTGCCGGTTGTCGGGGCGCGCGGTCGTGACGCAGCGCTGATGCGCCTTGCTAGTTCGACCGCGCTAATGCAATTCGTCTTTGTCGCTCTATCGTTTCTGGCGCTCACAATCTGTTACGTCACGTCCGACTTCTCGGTCGCAACCGTCTTCGAAAATTCCCATTCGCTGATGCCTCTGATCTACAAGATCACCAGCGTCTGGGGAAACCACGAGGGCTCAATGCTCCTGTGGATCCTGGTGCTGTCGCTCTGCGGAGCCGTCGTCGCCGCCTTCGGGCGCAATCTGCC
>DAHUXA010000116.1 GCA_027307405.1 Hyphomicrobiales bacterium
TGACAGCATTCACTGTCGCGCGGGATTTTCTGACTCCGAGCTTCCCCCTACCCAGCATCCTACGAATAGCTGATCCCGAAACTGACGGCAAATTAAAAATCGAAAAATCTCTTATTTTTCCGTAGCTTAACGGACGTTCAGCTTCTCATTAACTCTCATTCAGCGAGGTGAACGTCTGTTCAGCGCGCGCTCCACTAAGGTGAAGTTACACGCAAAGTCGAAGCATAGATTGTATGCACACCTGCGCATCCGCCGTTTAATTGACCAGCGCGGGAGCGCGCGTTACCAAGCCGAGCAAACGCGGAACTGTCATGTCGTTCAATACTTTCGGTCACCTTTTCCGGTTCACCAGCTTCGGCGAGAGCCATGGGGCGGCTATCGGCTGTGTGGTGGACGGCTGTCCACCACGCATTCCCCTCAAGCGAGAAGACATCCAGCGCGAACTCGATCGCCGGCGGCCGGGACAATCACGTTTCACCACGCAGCGGCAGGAGCCGGATGCAGTTAAAATTATGTCCGGCGTATTCACCGACGAGCAAAGCGGCGAACAGGTCACCACCGGGACGCCAATTATGCTGATGATCGAAAACGTCGATCAGCGCTCCAAGGACTACTCGGACATCAAGGACAAATACCGGCCGGGACATGCTGGTTACACTTACGACGCCAAATACGGCATCCACGACTACCGTGGCGGTGGGCGCGCCTCGGCGCGTGAGACGGCGGCGCGGGTTGCCGCCGCGGCGATCGCGCGTAAGATCGTGCCGGGCCTTACCGTGCGTGGTGCATTGGTGCAGATGGGTCCGCACAAGATCGATCGCTCGCGCTGGGATTGGAACGAGATCGGCAAGAATCCGTTTTTCTGCCCCGATGCGAAACAGGCTAAGTTCTTCGAGGAGTACCTCGACGGTGTGCGCAAGTCGGGCTCATCCTGCGGCGCGGTGATCGAGGTTCTCGCTGAGGGCGTGCCGGCTGGCCTCGGCGCGCCGGTTTACGCCAAGCTCGATGGTGATCTCGCTTCCGCCCTCATGGGCATCAACGCAGTCAAAGGCGTAGAGATTGGCGACGGCTTTGCCACGGCGGCGATGAGCGGTATCGAAAATGCCGACGAGATGCGCATGGGCAATGATAACAAGCCACTTTTCCTGTCAAACCACGCCGGCGGCATTCTCGGCGGCATATCGACGGGGCAAGCAATTGTCGCCCGGTTCGCCGTGAAACCGACCTCGTCGATTTTGACGCCGCGAAAAACCGTGGATCGGTACGGCCGCGACACTGAGGTTGTCACAAAAGGACGCCACGACCCATGCGTCGGTATCCGTGCAGTACCGATCGGGGAAGCGATGGTAGCCTGCGTGCTGGCCGACCATTATCTGATGCACCGCGGCCAGGTCGGCGAGGGGACGGCGTGGCCGTTCAAACCTGGCGCGTAGACCGCCTCCGAGGTAGATCCTTGCCCGATAACCACATCCGCGTCGAAGCCGCGATCAGAGCCTTCGCCAATGGCGAGATCGTCGTCGTAACTGACGACGATGATCGCGAAAACGAGGGTGATCTCTTCGTTGCGGCCTCGCATTGCACGCCCGAGAAGATGGCGTTCATCATCCGCAATACGTCCGGGATTGTTTGCGCCCCCCTCGCCGCCGACCAGGCGCGCCGGCTGCATCTTGAGCCAATGGTGGCAGCCAACGAGGCGCCGCTTGGCACTGCCTTCACGGTCTCGGTCGATGTCAGGCATGGTTTGACGACGGGCATTTCGGCGGAGGAGCGCTGCAACACCGTGCGTGCGCTTGCCAATGGCAACAGTGGCGCTGCTGATTTTGTGCGCCCTGGCCACGTATTTCCACTGGTCGCCCGCGAGGGTGGCGTGTTGATGCGATCCGGCCATACTGAAGCTTGTGTCGACCTCTGCCGTCTGGCCTCACTGCCGGCAGTCGGTGTGCTCGCCGAGCTGATGAACGACAATGGCTCGGTCATGCGCGGACCCCAAGTCTCGGCCTTTGCGCAGAAACACAAACTGGCGCAAGTCTCAATTGCCGAGCTCATTGCCTACCGGCAGCGCCGTGACAAGCTGGTGGAGCGCGTCGGCGAGTTTGCGCTTTCCTCAGAAATCGGCACGCTGCACGGGTACGCATACGTCACGCCGTTTGATCGCGTGCACCACATGGCCTTCGTCTATGGCGCAATCGGCGATGGCAAAGGTGTGCTGGCCAGGCTGCATCGCGCCGACGTTATTGGCGACGTTTTCGGCGGGGCCAAAGCGATTCGCGCGTCGCTTGCGCGCTTCAAGGCAGCTGGCCGAGGCGTTATCGTTTATCTACGGGATGGCACAGCGGGTGTGCCGGTGGCCGACATTCCACACGGCGACACCGGAACTGATGCAGCCCGTTCGCGACAGTGGCGCGAAATCGGCCTGGGCGCACAGATTCTGAAGGACCTCGGGATTTCGTCGATTCGCCTGCTTACGTCGAGCAAGCGTACTTACGTCGGCCTTGGGGGCTTCGGTATCGAGATCGCCGCCACCGAACCGCTGGAAGGCTGAAGGGCGGCCTTTTTTTTGCCTGTGGCGCGTGCCAGCATTTGAGCATGGGGCTCCTTCGCAATCTGACTCTCGCTGTAGCCGCAGCAGGTTTGGGATTCGCACTTGCGGCGTCAGCTGCGCCAACCCTGCCGCAGCTTGCCGACACGCGTCCCAGCGCAATTCCTGTCGATGTCGAGCTCGCGATCGCGGTTGATGTATCCTATTCGATGGATCCTGAAGAGCAGGCGCTTCAACGGGAAGGCTACATTCTTGCTCTTACCTCAAAAGAGTTCCTTCAGGCATTGCGTCAGGGCGCGAACGGCAAGATTGCCATCACTTATTTTGAATGGGCGGGTCAATTCGACCAGAAGATCATTGTACCCTGGCGATTGATCGACGGGCCGGAAGCTGCCGACGCAGTCGCAGCCGAAATCGCGCGCGCGCCATATCGGCGTGCCTCGCGTACCTCTATTTCCGGTGCGCTCCGCTTCGGTAAGCCGCTGTTCGATGAGAGTGGTTACAAAGGCTTGCGCCGAGTCATCGACGTTTCAGGCGATGGTGCCAACAATGCCGGCCCGCTTGTTGTGCCGATGCGCGACGAGGTGCTGGCTGCGGGCATAACGATTAACGGCCTGCCGATCATGCTCAAGCGGCCTTACGTCGGAACGATGGATATAGAAGACCTCGACGTTTATTACGAAGACTGCGTGATCGGCGGTCCGGGTGCCTTTGTTGTGCCGATTCGTGAACGTGAAAAGTTCATCGATGCGACCCGCACCAAATTGGTCCTGGAGGTGGCCGGGCGGCAACCGGACATAAAGATAACGCCGGCGTCATCACAGGTGCCGCGCATTTCGTGCACCATTGGCGAGAAGATGTGGCAGGAACGTTGGGGCGGCGGCATCGACTTTCAGTAGTCGATTTTATCGCACGAATTTGCCGACGATCTCCACATGGTGTGAATAGCGGAACTGATCGACCGGAACGACGGTTGCAAGCGTGTAACCGCCGCTGAGCAGTATCTTGGCATCGCGGGCGAAGGTTGTGGCGTCGCAAGATACTGCGACCACGACCGGTACCGCACTTTTCGCGAGTTCGCGCGCTTGCGCCTCGGCTCCCTGGCGCGGCGGATCGAATACGACAGCGTCAAATCCTTTGAGCTCATTTGCCATGAATGGACAGCGGAACAAATCGCGCGTTTGCGTCTCAAGCGGCTTCAAACCTGAAGTGATCGAGGCTGCGCGTTCCAATGCCTTGACCATGGCGGCGTCACTATCGGCGGCACTGACGCGCGCCCGTTCAGCAAGCCGCAACGCAAATGTGCCGATGCCCGCAAACAGGTCGGCGATATGTTTGGCTTTGCCGACATGCTCGACAACGAGCCGTGCGAGAGTTGCTTCGCCCTCTGTCGTCGCCTGTAGAAATGCACCAGGCGGCAGAGGCACCTGGGCGCGGCCGATCTGCAACAGGGGCTGCGCACGCTGCGCAACCAGTTCACCATGGCGGGTGAGACGAGCCAGATGGTGGGCCTCGGCAACGCGCGCCAACGCAGTCAGGCGCTCCGCAGTGAGCGCGCCCGAGCCGCGCACATCGACGTCAAGGCCAGAGTCGGTCGCGGTCGTCTGAATATCGAGCGGTTTGCCGGCGGGTTTGAGTGTGTCGGCAATGGCCCAGGCGACCTGCAATGCGCCGCCAAGGCCGGGCGCCAAAATGGGGCATTCATCGATGGCGACGATGTGATGGGCGCGCGGAGCGGTAAATCCGACTTCCAGTATGTCATGGGTGCCACGCCGGGCATGCAGCACCGCACGCCGGCGGCCAGTGCCGTGCGCGTCGATCAGATCGCCAACTGGCGCGACCACGTTCGCCAGCGCCAATGCTTCCACCACCAGGGATCGCTTCCACAGGTGGTATTCGGCCAACGACCAGTGCTGCATCGTGCAGCCGCCGCAGGCTCCAAAATGTTTGCAAAAAGCTTCGGTACGTTCGTGGCTGGCCTTGTCGACATGTACCAAGTGCCGACGGTCAGGGTGGCCGGTAACCGGCTCGACCGTGACGGTCTCGCCTGGCAACGTATAAGGCACGTAGACGGGCCCTTCAGAAGTGTCGGCAATGCCATCTCCGCGATGACCGAGACGGACAATGTTCAACCGCTCAGTCACGCGCGGCCCCGAGCAGGAATTCGACGTTGCCGTCTCCGCCTTCAATCGGCGAGGAGACGACGTCCAGTACCCGCCATCCGAGCGAGGCGACAAATTTGGCGACATCGTCGCAGACCGCACTATGAATGACCGGATCGCGTACGATGCCCTTCTTTGCACGGCCGGCGCCGACTTCGAATTGCGGTTTGATCAATGCAATGAGTTGGGCAGGAGTTTTGGCGAGCGCTGTCGCTGACGGCAGCACCAATTTGAGAGAAATAAAGCTGACATCGATCGTGATAATATCCGGCGATTCATCGAGCAGGGCAGGGGATAGGCTGCGAATATCTGTGGCCTCGAGCGAAATAACCTCGGGCCGGTTGCGCAGCGTTTCGTGCAACTGCCCGCGACCGACATCGACGGCATAGACGCGCCGGGCCCCCCGGTCCAGCAGGACCTGCGTAAATCCGCCGGTAGACGCGCCCACATCAAGGCAAATCCGATCCTCCGGGTCGAACCGAAAGTGATCGAGTGCAGCCGCGAGTTTGACGCCGCCGCGCGATACGTAAGGATGTGCCGCCCTCGCCCGTAGCGATGCGTTAGTTGGGATTTCCTCCGAGACCTTGCTCACCACTATTTCGTTAGCAGTGACGAGGCCCGCTTCGATTGCGGCCTGCGCCTTTGCGCGGCTTTCGAATATGCCGCGTTCGACCAGGAGGCGATCTACGCGTTGGCGCGGCGCGTTCATGTGCGGAGCCCTTGCCGTACCTGGACGGTTTGACATCGGAACAAAGTTTCACACACAGTGGTTACCAACATTGGGCCGACAGCGTTTGCAGCGGCCGCCATAGTTTTCTGTTTGAGGAGAAGGCAGTATGGCACGAAAATATTCCAAGGGTGCGTCGAAAGATGTGGAACGCGCGATGCGGAAACGCAAGAAGGGGACGCTTAGAAGCGGGCGCAGCGGCAAAAGGGTTACGAGCCGCAAGCAAGCCATAGCCATTGGTCTCTCGGAAGCGCGTAGAGAAGGGAAGAAGGTGCCCCGAAAGAAGAGGCTCTAAGGGCCGTCAGGCGAGCTTGACGGTCTCGGCACCAACGTCTTTGCCCAAAGCCTCGAACACCTTGGCGACGATGGCGCGGGCGTCAAGGCCCGCCTGCGCGTACATAGTGGCAGGCGTATCCTGATCGATGAACTGGTCCGGAAGGATCATACACCTTACGCGCAGGCCTTGATCGAGAAGGCCCTGCTCGGCCAGCGCCTGCAAGACGTATGTCCCGAAACCGCCAATGGCACCTTCCTCGATGGTGACGAGCACCTCATGCTCGCGCGCCAGGCGCGTCAGCAGATCAACATCGAGGGGCTTGGCAAAGCGCGCGTCCGCGACCGTTGCCGATAGGCCAAGTGCCGTAAGCTCCTTGGCGGCCTTAAGACATTCCCCAAGCCGCGCACCGTATGACAACAGCGCCACCTTATGGCCTTCCTGCAGAATTCGGCCCTTGCCGATTTCGAGCGGGCTGCCTTCCGCCGGCATCGGCACGCCGAGACCCTCGCCGCGCGGATAACGTAGCGCGCTCGGTCGGTCATCAATTGCAACCGCAGTCGCGACCATGTGCACGAGTTCGGCCTCGTCCGCTGCGGCCATCAGAACGAATCCGGGCAGGCAGCCGAGATAGGTGACGTCGAATGCGCCAGCATGGGTCGGCCCATCGGCGCCGACGAGGCCGGCGCGATCAATGGCGAAGCGGACAGGCAGGCGTTGGATGGCGATATCGTGCACGACCTGGTCATAGGCGCGTTGCAGGAACGTGGAATAGATCGCAGCAAACGGCTTGAATCCTTCGGCAGCAAGACCGCCGGCAAAAGTTACCGCATGTTGCTCGGCGATACCGACGTCGAAGCAGCGATTGGGAAATTCCTTCGCAAACAGGTCGAGACCGGTGCCAGATGGCATCGCCGCAGTGATTGCAACGATCTTGTCATCTTTGCGCGCTTCTTTGATCAGACTCTCGCCGAAAACTTTTGTGTACTGCGGCGCTAGAGATTTTGATTTCGCCTGCGCTCCGGTAGCGACATCGAATTTGACCACCCCGTGATATTTGTCGGCGGAGGTCTCCGCTGGCGCATAACCCTTTCCTTTTTGCGTCACCACATGCACAAGTATCGGTCCCGCTTCGGCATCGCGCACGTTACGGAGCACCGGAAGCAAATGGTCGAGGTTGTGACCGTCGATCGGACCGACATAGTAGAATCCAAGTTCCTCGAACAATGTGCCGCCGGTCCAGAAGCCACGAGCGAATTCTTCAGCACGCCCGGCCTTTTCCTCGAAGAATTTCGGAAGGTGCCGTGCGAGTTGCTTACCGATATCGCGCAGGGTGCGATAGGTCTTGCCGGAGATCAGCCGAGCCAAGTAGGCCGACATGGCGCCCACGGGCGGCGCGATCGACATGTCATTGTCGTTGAGAATGACGATCAGCCGTTCGTTACGCGCCCCGGCATTGTTCATGGCTTCGTAGGCCATGCCGGCTGACATCGCGCCGTCACCAATGACGGCGACAACGTTGTGCTTCTTGCCTTCGAGGTCGCGCGCCACTGCCATGCCGAGAGCAGCCGAGATCGAAGTTGAGGAATGTGCGGCGCCAAACGGGTCGTAATCGCTCTCGGCGCGCTTCGTGAAGCCGGACAGCCCGCCGCCCTGACGGAGGGTGCGGATACGGTCACGCCGGCCGGTGAGAATTTTGTGCGGATAGCTCTGGTGACCGACATCCCAGATCAAGCGATCGCCCGGGGTGTCGAACACATAGTGGAGCGCCACAGTCAGCTCGACGACGCCCAGCCCCGCGCCGAGATGACCACCAGTCTTGGCGACGGCATCGATGGTCTCAGAACGTAGCTCGCCGGCGAGCTGCTTGAGCTGTTCGGCCGATAGATTCTTGAGATCGCGCGGGAATTGGATGCGGTCGAGCAGCGGTGTCTTGGAAACCTCGGACAAGAGCAACTCCAACAAACTTGGATCAGCGGTACCCCAAACCCGGCTGGGGCCAAGTGACTTACACCAATATTGCCATCGCGGGCAATTCTGCAGCAGCAGGCGTTTTTGCTGCCCTATTTTTGCCACGGGAGCCCGATGCGCCGCGAGCGCAGCCCCGTCAATCCACGTCGAGCGGTTCGCTGCCGGTCGGTTTGCCGTTGGCGTCAAGCGTGATCTTTTCCACGCGTGCTTCCGCCTGGCGCAGCAGCTCCTCGCATCGCTTCTTCAGGGCCTCACCGCGCTCGTAGATCGCGACGGATTCCTCAAGCGGGACCTTGCCTTCTTCCAGGCGCTTGACGATCGATTCCAGCTCATCGATGGCCCGCTCGAAGGGCATCTTCTTGATGTCAGCATTGTTGGTCTCGGCCATGTCTTTGTCCGGCGATTCGTGCGGGTAGGTTGAAGATAGCGCGGAATTTTTAGCCGCGCATCAGCGCGGAGACGTGGGCAGCAACCGAACGCGATAAACCCTGTAAATCGTAGCCGCCCTCCAATAACGAGACGACGCGCCCCTTGGCACTCGTATCTGCGACTTCCATCAGTTTCTTAGTGACCCAGGAATAGTCCGCCTCCACAAGGTTCAAATTGGCAAGTGGGTCGCGAGTATGGGCATCGAATCCGGCCGAGATAATCAGAATATCGGGTTTGAATTCGCGCAGACGCGGGAGGATCGCGGTCTCGAATGCCTCGCGGAATTCCGCGCCGCCGTCGCCAGCAGACAGAGGCGCGTTGACGACGGTGTTGAATTCACCACGTTCCCCAATCGCGCCTGTACCGGGATAGAGCGGCATCTCATGGGTGGAGCAGTACATGACGCTTTTGTCCGACCAGAAGATATCTTGCGAGCCGTTGCCATGGTGCACGTCGAAGTCGACGACGGCCGCACGCTCGGCCCCGTGCGTTTTCTGCGCATAGCGCGCCGCAATCGCTGCGTTGTTGAACAGACAGAAGCCCATCGGCCGCGCCGTTTCGGTATGGTGTCCCGGCGGGCGAGTTGCAACGAAAGCATTTGCCGCCTTGCCGGTCATCACTTCATCCACCGCTAGCGTCGCCCCGCCGACGGCGCGCAACGCCGCTTCAAAACTGCCCGGTGACATGGCGGTATCGGCATCGAGCCGCACCAGACCCTCGGTAGGCGAGGCATCTTGGATTGCTTCGACGTAATCCATTGGATGGCAGAGGGCGACAACATCGAGCGAACCGCGGGGGGCCTCGACGCGCGCCAACGTTTGAAACTTTTCATCCTCCAATACCTGCTCAATCGCACGCAACCGGTCCGGCCGCTCCGGATGGCCTGCAGGCGTGAGGTGGTTCAGGCAGGCGGGGTGACTGAGGAGAAGGGTGGACATCAGCTAGACTTAAACGCTCACAAGCCTTCGTGGAAGTGCCTATCGTAATTTTGCGTCGAGACTGACACCATTCGGCGGCGGACTCTCGTCGGGCACGAAGAAATCCACCTGCAATGGCTGGCTGGGATCGACACGGTATTGGTCAAAATCACTGATGCCTTCGCCGGCCAGAAAAGTATCGTCGATCAGAAAGTTCCCGGTAAAGCTTTTGGGTTTTTGGAAAATGCGGCAGGCAGCTTCGGCGAGGATCTCGGGCTTGCGGGATCGGCGTATCATTGCGTCGCCGCCGAGCAGGTTTCTGACGGCGGCAGTCGCTATCGTAGTACGTGGCCATAACGCATTGACTGCGACCTTCCCGCGCAATTCGCCTGCAAGCCCCAACACCACGAGACTCATGCCGAATTTCGCCATCGAGTAGGCGGTATGGGGCGCGAACCACTTCTCGGTCATGTCGAGGGGTGGCGACAGCATCAAGATGTGCGGATTTTCCGCGCGCACGAGATAAGGTATGGCAAATTTCGAGACCATGAAGGTGCCGCGGGCATTGATCTGTTGCATCAGATCGTAGCGCCGCATTTCGGTTGCTGCGACTGAGGTGAGCTGAATCGCGCTGGCATTGTTCACGACGATATCGATGCCGCCGAATTTCTCCGCGGTCTCATCGAGCGCAGCCTGCACGGCCGCGTCGTCCCGCACGTCGACTGCCAATGGCAATGCCCGTCCGCCGGCTTTCGCAATTTCAGCGGCTGCGGTGTGAATGGTGCCTTCCAGTTTGGGGTGTGGTTCGACCGTCTTGGCGGCGATTGCAATATTGGCGCCCTCGGCTGCGGCTTTGAGCGCGATCGCGAGGCCGATTCCGCGCGAGCCACCGGTGATGAACAGGGTTTTGCCTTTTAACGACATTGGCGTGAATGTCTCCCCACGGTCATTCGGCAAGTGCCGCTTGCGCGCTGGTAATGCTGTCTGCGCCTTGGGTAACACTGCGTTCGAGACCGGTTGCCTGAACCGCCAGGTTTTCGGCGAAAAAGCGCGCGAGCATTGTACGGCCGGTGCCATCGCCGGCGCGCAACGACGCGAGTGCTTCCTCGGCGAGCATGCATCCGCCCGCGGCATTACCGAACAGCCGCAAATAGGGTGTGGCGCCGGCGAGTGCCGCGTCAGATGATTTATGCGCCAGCAACCACCGGGTTGCGCGTTCGAGGCTGTCTACTGCTTCGCCAAGTCGTGTCGCTGTTTCACCGAAGGCGGGGGCATTGCTCGACCGGACTGACTTCACAGTGCGCTGCAGCTCGTCGATATAAAGAGTGACGATCTTGCCGCCCTCCAGTGGTACTTTGCGCACCACAAGGTCAAGCGCCTGAATCCCATTGGTGCCTTCGTAGATCGCGGCGATGCGCGCGTCGCGATAGTGCTGCGCTGCGCCGGTCTCCTCAACGTAGCCCATGCCGCCATGGACCTGCACGCCGAGCGAAGCGACCTCCGTACCGATATCGGTCGAAAAGGCCTTGGCGACCGGTGTAAGTAGAGACGCACGCTCGTGTGCGGTCTTACGCGCAGCTTCACTTTTTGCGCGCAGCGAACGATCGATCGCAATGCCAGTCGCGTAGCAGATTGCGCGCGCCGCACCGGTGAGCGCTCGCATTGTGAGCAACATGCGCTTGACGTCCGGGTAGGCGATGATCGCACCGGCAGCGCCCTGCTTGCGCTCTCGCGCATAGGCCAGCGCCTGCTGGGTTGCACGCTCGGCGATTCCCACCCCTTGCAGTCCCACGGCAAGCCGCGCGCGATTCATCATGGTGAACATGCAGGCCATGCCCCTGTGCTCCTCTCCGATGAGGAAGCCCACCGCGCCACCCTTGTCCCCATAGACCATAGTGCAGGTGGGCGAGGCATGGATGCCGAGCTTATGCTCGACCGAATGTGCGCGGACATCATTGCGTGTGCCATCCGACATTACTTTCGGCACCAGGAACAATGAAATGCCTTTGGTGCCGGGTGGCGCATCGGGCAGCCGCGCAAGAACGAAATGGATGATGTTGTCGGTCAGGTCGTGCTCGCCGTAGGTGATGAAAATTTTGGATCCAGTGATGCGGTAGCTGCCGTCAGTTGCGCGCTCGGCCTTGCTGCGCAGAGCCCCGACGTCAGATCCAGCTTGCGGCTCGGTGAGCTGCATTGTGCCCATCCATTCGCCACTGATAAGCTTGCTGAGATATTCCTGCTTGAGCCTGTCGCTTCCGTATGCATGCAAGGCGTCGATCGCAGCCATCGTGAGCACGGGACCGATGCCGAAAGCCATCGAGGCGGAGTTCCACATTTCGATGCAGGCGGCATTCACGGCGTGCGGAAGCTCTTGGCCGCCCCAATCCGCCGGCGCGGCGAGGCCATTCCAGCCGGCCGCGGCCCAACTCGTGTAAGCATCCTTCCAGCCGGGCGGTGTGGTGACGTTGCCGTCCTTGAACGGCGTACCGAACTTGTCGCCCACGCTATTAAGCGGTGCGATCACATCGCTGGCGAAACGCCCGGCTTCAGCCAAGACCGAATCGACTGTTTCCTCGTCGAGATCGCCGTAGAGCCCCTCAGCCAGCGCGGATTTTAGGCCGGCAGCGTGCTTGAGGCTGAAGGCAATGTCGGTAACGGGTGCGCGGTAGCCCATGCCCGGCTAATCTAGCCTTGGCTCAAGGCCGGTCAACGCACGCTTTCGGTAGATATTTATATGAGGCGGCGGACGTTGATCGGGGCGATCCGCATCGGTATGGTCCCGCCGCCGCACCCGAAACGGCCTGTATGCGGCTC
>DAHUXA010000117.1 GCA_027307405.1 Hyphomicrobiales bacterium
TCCAATCGTTCGTTGACGTGTTGGCCGAGACGCGCGAGATCGGCTTCATCAAGCTGCATGCGCGCGAGCACGTTCACGCCATCCGCAACTAGCCGAAAATTCTCAACACCCTGCTTGCGGCGACTGCGCGGCTCGTTGGACTGCTTCGCCATCGCAACACGCGCCATCGCGAGCAGGAAACGCGGATTGACGGCTTCGTCGCACGCCGCAATGCAATCGCCGGTAAGCGCGCAACCCTTTGCCCAGGCCCTGGAAGCCGCCGGCCCATCGCCGGTGCGCACAATATCGAGCACCCCGGCAATCACACTTTCCGGCGCGGCATCGCCTACGCCGGCGGGCTTCGCCATCGGGCAGACTTCGACGCATTTGCCGCAGCGCGTGCAAGCCTCGAGCATTTGGGCTGTACGCGCCGAAAGTGCGGCTTCGAAGGCGGTTTCAGTCATGGCATCGGAATCCGGCTGCCGCATGCTAGCGCTGCGCCGCTGTTCCGACCAGCACCGCAAAGAAAAGGCCGCCAGGCGGCGGCCTTTTTAGAACTTGCTCGTCGATGCGATTAGATTGACGAACTCCATGGCGCAGGTACCAGTCGAAAGCCGGTCCCGCTCTTCTCCACATATACCATCGCGGGGAACGCGAAGTGATAGCCTTGCAACATCATTTTTTCGGTTGCGGCCATGTCGTAGAGTTTCAGGCGTGTCTGCACTGCCTGTGCCCTGTCCGTGTCGAACACGAATTGCCATTCCGGATGGCGCGCAAAGAGCGTAGCCATGCCGGCGGTGATGTCAGCTTGCACGAGAACCTTGCTGTTGCCCGATGCAACAACGTGAGAGGTGTGACCAGGCGTATGGCCAGGGCTCGCAATTGCCGTAATGCCCGGGACGAGTTCCTTGCCCGCCTGATACTTTGTCACTTTGTTGCCGAGTACACCGAACACACGCTTGGGGTTGGGCATCTGCGGTTCAGCAATATCGGGTAGCTTGCTCACGTTGCTCTCATCCGCCCAGAACGCCCACTCGACTTCGGGTACCATGACCTCGGCATTGGGAAAGGCCGGCTTGTTCTCGGGGCCAACCAGACCGTTGATGTGATCGCCGTGGAAGTGCGAAATGATCACGACATCAACCGCGTTACGATCGATACCTGCAGCTTGCAAATTGGCGTGATACTGACCGACGGCACCTTTGCTTTGATCGAACATGCCAAGGCCGAGGCCGGTATCGATAGCCACGAGCTTTGACCCGGTGTTGACGACGACCGGTGTATAGGAGTGGGTCGCCTTATCCTTCGCGAGAAAATCGGCTTCGAGCGCCGCGTTCACGTCGGGCTTTGGTGCGTTCACAACGTAGGAATCCGAAAGTGGGTTCGTATTCATCCCATCTGTGACGACCGTCACCTCGAAATCACCCACTTTATAGCGATACCAGCCTGCGTTCTGTTTGCCCGCGGCGGGCGCAGCGGCTCTTGCCGACAATACGATTGGACTTGGACCAGCAAGAACGGCGCCGGCAGCCGCCGCTCCTGCAAATAGTTTGCGTCGTGTCAGTTGCATCATGCTGTTTCTCCCTGGCTTTCGATGTCTGGTGACCGGTGTCGCCGCGGCGCGGCCCAGTTCTATTTTTGTCGTCAGTGATAGGCCTTCGTGCGCACTAACCCCCTGTGTCTTGCGTTATTCCACTCTGAGCAGCGCGACAAAACCCCAGCCAATCATATAGGCGAAAGCCGGGCGGTTGGATAAGCTTCCGCCGGGATAGTCCTGCCATACCCAGTGCAGGATAGAGCCCAACCGGGTTAACCGGGGAATCAATCCACTTGGGAGGGAGTACAATGTGTCGTTTGACTGTGTTGGCGGGCGCCTTCGGCGCCGCGCTGCTGATGAGCTCGGGCGTCTTTGCACAGGTGCCTGCTGACCCAAACAATCCTAACGAAGCCATTCCGGATGCGATGGCTCCGCCGCCATACGGCGAGACGATTAGCATCGAGAACGCCAAGAAAGCTGCTGCCGGTGCGATCGCCGAAGCTCAAAAGCGGAATTGGAACGGATTCTGTGTCGCGGTCGTCGGTCCATCCGGTGATCTTGTCTATTTCGAGAAGCAGGATAACTGCCAGTTCGCTTCGATCACGATTTCCCAACATAAGGCGCGCACCGCGGCGCGTTATCGGCGTCCGACTGTGGTGTTCGAGCGGCTACTCGGCAAGGGAGCATTCTTCGCTTACCTGCCGACTCTCGATGACGTCATCGCGTCGCGTGGCGGAAATCCGCTAATGGTCGGCGGCAAGGTCATCGGTGCTGTGGGCGTAAGCGGTGGCACAGGCTCGCAAGACGACGTCGTCTCGCAAGCCGGCGTCGCAGCGTTGAAGTAGATCCCGTTCTGAATTGCAATTCCGCCGGGATGAAAATCCCGGCGGATTCCTGCCAGGAAGCATTCGGGGGAAGTTCATGAACAAAATGATTTTTGTCACGATGACGCTGGGAAGCTTCGCCGCTTTTCAATTGACGACAACCATCGCGTCATCAAAAGACGTGAAGGTGATTTCGGACAAGACAGTCACCGGCTTCGGTCACGTCGAGTCCGTCGCTTATGACCCCATAGAAAAGGTTTTCTACACCGGTGACTTCGGTCCCGATCTAAAGCCCGCCGACAAAGATGGAAAGGGCAAGATCACCAAGGTTTCCTTAGACGGAAAAATTATCGAGGACGGATTTCTTCCGGCCAAGGGTCAAGTCCTCAACAAGCCAAAAGGAATCTGGATCTCCGGCAATAGGTTGTGGGTGACAGACATCGACTCTGTGTGGGTGTTCAACCTCAAGAGCAAGGAAGGCAAGAAGCTGGAATTACCCGGCGTCACGTTTGCTAACGATCCGACGGTGATGGGTGGCGCGCTCTATATCAGCGATAACCGCTCCGACCAGGTCGTCAGGGTGGAGCCCGCCGATTTCCTTAGCTCGAAAGCGGCGCCGAAAATCAGCGTAATCTTCAAGGACAAATCCATTAACCCAAACGGACTCTATCCCGGAAAAAACGGTTCGCTGCTAATGGTCGGTTTTAAGGACAAGGACAACCCGCGCGCTATCTACTCAATGGCGCCGCGCAAAGAGCCGGTACCGCTCTCTGACAACATCGGCATGCTCGACGGACTCTATCAGATGCAAAGCGGCGACATCCTGGCCACGGACTGGATGTCCGGTTCGCTATTTCGCTGGAACAAGAAGGACGGCGTGCAAAAACTCGCCTCGGGCTTCAAAGGCCCTGCCGATTTCTGCGTGGTGCCTAACAAGCAGGGCCTGCTGGTGGCAGTACCTGATCTCGTCAAAGGCGAAATACGCTTGATCCAGCTCGGCATGTAAGTTCCAAGAAACGGAGTTGCCTCAACAATCCGCCGGGGAGCCAAACCCCGGCGGATTTTTTGTTTCACCACAGCCAAATAATCGCTTTCGATATGATGTCGCCGATCGTGAGCAGCGTCGCCGCCCACACGAATGCCGAGCTGAAATTGGCAATCTGAAATTGCCAGAACGGCATCTCAAAAATGCCGGCGATCAGCGGCACTGACGCGCGCAACGGTCCAAAGAAGCGGCCGATGAAAATGCCAAGGATGCCCCACTTTTTCATGAAGGCCTCCCCGCGCGGGATGAGATCGGGATGCCGCGAAAGCGGCCACATATGTGCGACGGTATGTTCGAGCTTGAGCCCGATCCAGTAAGATAGCCAATCGCCGAAGGCAGCGCCGAGCGACGCTGAAACCCAAATCGGCCAAAAGCTGATGCCACTGGACCCAATCAAAGCGCCAATTGCGACCAGCGCGCCCCACGCCGGAATCAGTAGTGAGATGAAGGCGAGCGATTCCCCGAACGCCAACGCAAAGACGACCGGAACCGCCCAACCTCCGTTGTTGTGGACGAAGTCGACGACCTGCTGGGCAGTGGCTGGGAGGTCCATCGGTGGGATCGGCTGACCGCGTTGTCATCCGTGTCTAGCCCGGACGCGGACACGGCACCAGCACGTTAGGCCGGTAATTCCGGTTCATCTTTGGGGAAAATATGGCCGACCGCAACCAATGCCATGACCAGTAGTGGGACCGCCAGGAAAGCGCCAACCGGCCCCCACAGCCACGTCCAGAAAACCAGCGATAAGAATACGGTAAGAGGGTTGAGCGTGAATTTTCGGCCCATGATGCTGGGTGTAATGAAATGCCCCTCCAATGTCGCAAGTCCCAGGAACAGCAATGGCGCGAGCAGCGCGTGTGTGAGGGTTGGAAAAGTCACGAGCCCGACCATGAACAGTCCGGCTTCCATTATCAGCGCCCCAATGTAGGGAATGAAGTTGAGAATGAACGCAAGCACGGCCCAAGCGACCGGATCCGGTAGGCCGGCGACCCAAGCTGCGACTCCGCCGCAGATTCCAACCGCGATATTGATTATGGCCACCACGCTCAGATAGCCAGTCAGGTTATGTTCAACATCATTCATGATCTTGAGCATACGCAGGCGCGCCTCACGCTCATCAAAAAAGGCCACCGCTACGCGGCGCAACTCTGAGCGCCCGAGGAGCATGAAGAACAACGTTCCGAAGAATATGAAAGTCTGACCGATCGCCGGCGTCACAATAAGGAGTGCCGGCTGGACGAAGCTGATGATGTCAACGCCAAGGTCGCCCTTTTTTTCGGATGGCAGAAGCGCATCGCGCACCTCCTGTAGTGAAGCGAGTGGACGATCGAGCACATGCAGCTTTTCTTGAATGTTGCGGCCAATATCTGGCGCTTTACCGATCCACTCCACGACTGGGGACGCCAAAAGGGCGATTACGCCGTAGAACACCCCAATCACAAGCAGCCAAAGAATGATCGCCGATAACAGCGAGGGAATTTTGTAGCGCTCGGCGCGGGCCGATAGCGGCCCCAGCATCATCGACACCACGAAGGCCGATGCTACGGGCAATAGCAGCGGTCGCGCCAGGCTGAGTCCCACGATCAGAAGAATCACAAACATACCGATAGTGGCCGACTGAGCTGCAGTGCGCCAAAAGCGCGCAACCTCGGTCATCGGTTGAGGATCGCTGACCGTAAGTGCAAAGCGTGGTTGGCCCGCGTTGCTCGCGCCGCTCGCGCTGCGGGAGACGTCCGGTTTCTCCACGCGCCGAATACTCGCCTTGGTTCCGCCCGGTTCCATGGCCTTGATAACGGGCGAGATACTGTTTGGTTGCCATGGCCCCATCCACAGGGCTTTTGCCCCATCTGGCGCCGAACCAGGCGTGCCTTTAAACCTTCCCTTAAGCGGTGCGGCGCAGGTTGTGTCGGTCACGGTAACGCAACCATGGCATAGTGGCTGGCAATCGATTCGCCGCGATCCTATTTGAAGGCTTCAATGGCCAAATCAGCGACCAAGAAAAAACCCACAAAAGAACCCGACCTTTTCGATCTGCCGCGGACCGGAAAATCATCCGCCCGCAAGGCACCGAAAGCGTCGTCCCGCGCCAAAACCAGCGCGCGGACGAAGCCTGCCGCGCGCGGTTCAAGCGCAGAAGCCGGTTACACCGCCAAACACATCGAGGTATTGGAGGGACTCGAGCCAGTCCGCCGCCGCCCCGGTATGTATATCGGTGGCACCGATGAAAAGGCGCTGCATCACCTATTTGCGGAAGTCATCGACAACGCCATGGACGAGGCGCTGGCCGGCCACGCCGACTGGATCGAAGTCGAAATGGAAGCGAACGGCTTCGTCAGCGTGACTGACAACGGCCGTGGCATCCCGGTCGACCCTCATCCCAAGTTCAAGAGCAAGTCGGCGCTAGAAGTGATCATGTGCATGCTGCATGCCGGCGGCAAATTCGACTCCAAGGTCTACGAAACGTCCGGCGGTCTGCATGGTGTCGGCGTCTCTGTCGCCAATGCACTCTCCGAGCGGATGGAAGTCGAAGTAGCGCGCGAACAGCAGCTTTACCGGATGGTGTTCGAACGCGGCAAGCCGAAGGGCAAGCTGGTAAAAGCCGGCCGTGCGCCCAATCGACGCGGCACCCGTGTGCGCTTCAAGCCGGATCCCGAGATTTTCGGACCGAAGGCCGCTTTCAAGCCCGAACGCGTCTTCAAGATGGCGCGCTCGAAAGCCTATCTGTACGGCGGTGTCGAGATCCGTTGGCACTGCGACAAGGCGTTGCTCAAAGGCATCGAGGACGTTCCGAAAAGGCCACGTTCCATTTCGCTGACGGATTGAAGGACTACCTCGCTTCTAACCTCACTGGCGCGACGCTGGTGCACCCAGATATGTTCACGGGCTCGGCCGGTAAGACCGGCCGTCACGGCGCGGTCGAATGGGCGGTGGCGTGGACCGCCGACACGGACGGCTTTCTGAACTCCTACTGCAACACGATCCCTACTCCGGACGGTGGCACGCACGAGTCCGGTTTACGCTCGGCATTGTTGCGCGGCCTGAAAGATCACGCGGCGCGTGTTGGACAGGAAAAGCGTGCCACGCCCGTTACCAGCGATGATGTGATGACCGGCACCGGCTGCATGCTGTCGGTGTTCGTGCGCGAGCCCGAATTCCAGGGCCAAACCAAGGACCGTCTCGCCACCGCCGAAGCTCAGCGTATCGTCGAACAGGCGATCAAGGACCCGTTCGATCACTGGCTCGCCGGCAATCCGATGCAGGCGAACAAGCTGCTCGATTTTGTCATTGAGCGTGCCGAAGAACGCCTCCGTCGTCGTCAGGAGAAGGATATTGCGCGCAAGAGCGCGGTGCGCAAATTGCGCCTGCCAGGCAAACTCGCCGACTGCACCTCATCGGCGTCTGAAGGCTCCGAGATTTTCATCGTAGAGGGGGACAGCGCCGGTGGCTCCGCCAAACAAGCGCGCGATCGCCGGACGCAAGCAGTGCTGCCGCTCCGAGGAAAAATTCTAAACGTTGCGTCCGCCGGCAAGGACAAGCTGGCACAGAACGCTCAGCTTGCCGATCTAGTTCAGGCTCTTGGGTGTGGCACTGGATCACACTATCACCTAAAGGACCTGCGGTACGAAAAGGTCATCGTGATGACCGACGCTGACGTGGATGGCGCACATATCGCCTCACTTCTGATTACGTTCTTTTACCGGCAGATGCCGAAGCTCATAGAAGGTGGAAGGCTTTATCTTGCAGTACCGCCACTTTATCGCCTATCGCACGGCGGCAAGATCGTGTATGCGCGCGACGACAAGCACAAAGAGACTTTGCTTAAGAAGGAGTTTCACGCCAACGCCAAGGTAGAGGTCAGCCGCTTCAAGGGCCTCGGCGAAATGATGGCAGCACAGTTGAAGGAGACCACCATGGACCCGGGCAAGCGTACGCTGCTCCGCGTGGTTCTGGTGGACAAGGAAATGAAACCGACGGCGCGGGCCGTTGAACGCCTCATGGGGACCAAGGCCGAGGCGCGCTTTGAGTTCATCCAGGAGAAGGCGGAATTCGCGAGCGCGGAATTGTTGGACGTGTGACCGGGCCAGTCAGTGGCTGACGCTGGTTTCACCGCATTTTTGCAGCAATGGCGTCTTGCTGCCCCGCGCGAGCGCGATGCCATCCTTAACTCGTACCGCACCACCGTTGGTCTGATTGAATAGCGTCCGCCGCGTATTGGCGCGCACGGCGAAAACGAGTTTCTGCCGCTCTTCCACCTCGGTACCAGGCTGGAATATCACATCGACCGAAAGACTGGTCTGTGACACCCGTTCGGCCGAGAGCACGCTATACCGGTTAACTGCGAAGTCTGGCCCGAGATCGTGATCTTCAAGAACCAGCCCTGCGCTCGGCATCGTGATGCTGACGTGGGGATTGCTCGGCGTAGCCGGTCTATCGCACTCGGTCGCCCAGGATCCGAATAAGCCAAATTTCTGAAACAGTTCTTCGACGGAAGCGGCGTCTGCCTCATTGAACGGAATGAACGACGCCACAAACGCAAGAACTGCTAACAGCCGCATGTTACCGCTACTCCATTGCTTGCGCACAATAACAGCGGCGCGCATGGCGGCAATTGATTTGGGGCAAATGCGCCGTGCGCTATCGAGATAAAGTCGATGATTACTTAAAGGTTAGGTTGGCGGCTTTCACCACTTCGCCAAAAGCCTTGATATCGGCGTCAATGCGCGTCTTGAAAGCATCGCCTGTGGGCCCGCCTGGTTTCACGGCCATTTTTTGAAGACCCTCTTTCACACCCGGATCGGCAAGTGCCTTGCCGAGTTCCGCCGTGAGTTTGGCAACGATCGGAGCTGGTGTACCGGCAGGAACAAAAAAACCGCTCCACAGCTGAGTGTTGACCTCAGGATAGCCTGCTTCGGCCATGCTCGGCACATCCGGCAGCTCCGGCGAGCGCTCAGAGCCGGTGACCGCCAGCGCACGGATTTTGCCTCCCTTGACCAAGGGGATCACCGGCGGACCGTCAGAGATGGTGAACAGACATTGCCCCGCGACCACGCTAAGGTTCGATTCATTGCTGCTCTTGTAGGGAATTGCCACTCCGGGCATTCCGGTTTTGAGCTTGAGCAATTCGCTTGCAATCGTGAAAGCTGGCGACGACGTGCCGTAGTTCGACTTGTCAGGATTGGCTTTTGCCCAGGCGACAAGTTCTTTCACGTCTTTTGCAGGATGGTCGGCCGGCACAACCAGAACCAACGGGAACGAAGCAATCATATTCAGCGGGATGAAACTGCTGCTCGCGTTATAGGTAAGATCTGGAAAGATCGCTGTGGCGATCGACATCTGCCCTGTTGCGCCCACCAGCACCGTATAGCCGTCAGCTGGTTGTCGCGCTGCGAATTCGGCGGCAATCCGGCCGCCCGCACCGACTCGGTTATCTATGACTGCAGTCGCTCCGGTATTCTCCTGAAATTTTTGCACCACCAAGCGAGCGAACAGATCGTTGCCGCCGCCAGCGGCGAAGCCGACGATGAAATGGATCGGCCGGCTCGGATAGTCAGTTTGCGCGCACGCATCTCCGGCGGATAAGGCCGCAGCCAACACCGCCAGCATGCAAATTATGCCGCTGCGAATCTTCGTCATCACTTTTCGGTCCTCTGTTTGCGGCCGTCCCTCCCCGGTCGCGCTGGTGAAAAGCGTACACTGAGTGCCGCTGCTGGAAAACGCCTTTGTTACGATGTGTTACTGTCCACCCATCAACGATTGCCCGCCCGCATAGCCATGACCTCAGCACGCGCGCTTCCACAATACAATCATAGCGCGAGTCGAGAATTCTTCGGTCACCCGCGGGCACTCGCCTATTTGTTCGCGACCGAAATGTGGGAGCGCTTCTCCTACTACGGAATGCGGGCACTTCTCGTGCTCTACATGCTCAAATACCTGTTTGCACCACGCGCAGGCGAGGTATTTGGCCTTGCAGGGCTCCAAAGCGCGCTGGAATCTGTATTCGGACCACTTGCACCGCAACCGCTCGCCTCGCAAATCTACGGCTTCTACACGGGGCTGGTCTACTTAACGCCGATCTTGGGTGGATTGTTGGCCGATCGCCTGCTCGGTCAGCGCCGTACAGTCATCATCGGCGCCACTTTGATGGCCATCGGCCATTTCATGATGGCATTCGAATATTTATTTCTGTTCGCGCTCGGTTTTCTCATTCTCGGCAACGGCGCGTTCAAACCGAACATCTCGACCCAAGTCGGTGCGCTCTATCCACCCGGTGACAGGCGACGCGATCGCGCCTTTTCGATTTTCTATGTCGGCATCAATCTAGGCGCATTTCTGGCCCCGCTCATCTGCGGCACGCTTGGCGAAGAACTTGGCTGGCACTACGGATTTGCGGCCGCCGGCGTCGGAATGACACTGAGCCTCATTATATACCTCGCCGCGACGCCAAACCTGCCGAAGGATGCTTTCGAAAAGCGTGCAGTCCTGCATGCACCGCTCGATCGTACCGCGTGGCAATCGATCATCGCGCTTTTGCTGCTGTTCGCGCCGATCAGCTTGTTCTGGGCGACGTACGAACAGCAGGGCAACACGATCACATTGTGGGCTGATCAGTTCACCGATCGTCATTTTCTTGGCGGCGAGATTCCGGTGACCTGGTTTCAGGCGTTCAATCCCTTCATGATCTTCGCCTTTACGCCATTTATTGTCGCGCTGTGGCGCTGGCAGGGACAGAACGAGCCGTCGACGGCCACGAAACTTTCGATCGGCTGTTTGATCACTGCCCTCGCCTATCTGATTATGGTTGCAGCGGCCTGGAACACTGGCGGCGGCAAAGCAAGTTGGCTGTGGCTGTTAGCCTATTTTGTCGTCATCACGATCGGCGAACTTTATGTCTCGCCAACCAGCCTGTCGCTAGTGACAAAGATCGCGCCCGCGTCGTTGCTGTCGATGATGATGGGCGTGTGGCTCTCCACCAGTTTCGTTGGTGGCTTCCTTGCCGGTTACCTCGGCACATTCTGGTCGAGCATGGAGAAGCCCTATTTTTTCCTGATGCTCGCGCTTGTCTCAGCCGTATCCGGCATCGTAATCGCAATTTTGCGCCGCCCGCTCCGCTCCGTCCTAAACGATTAATCCAACGGGAGCCCGACATATTGTTCTGCCAGTGACGTGGCGGCGGCCTTCGAGCTGGTCAGATAGTCGAGATCGGAGAGCTGGCGACGGCGATCGAAGGCGGTCTCGTTCGGGAAGCGATGCATAATTTGTGTCATCCACCAGGAGAAGCGCTGCGCATACCAAACCCGCCGCAAACATGTCCTTGAATAATTCTCCAGCCGATCATTGCGTTTATTCTTGTAGACGTCTTCCAGCGCACGCGACAGCATCATCACGTCGGCGAAGGCAAGGTTCATGCCTTTGGCGCCGGTCGGCGGCACGATATGCGCGCTGTCGCCAGCGAGGAACAGCCGCCCGTATTGCATCGGCTCGACGACAAAGCTGCGCATCGGCGTAATCCCTTTTTGCAGCATTTTGCCTTGAAGCAGTTCACGCGCACCACCAAGCCGTTTGTGCAATTCATCCCATACGCGGTTGTCGGGCCAGTTCTCGATATCCTCGTCGTGGTCACATTGCAGATAGAGGCGCGCCAACGTCGGAGAACGCATCGTGTAAAGGGCGAAGCCACGGTCGGTATAGGAATAGATCAACTCGTGATCCGGCGGCGGGCTTTCAGACAAGATGCCGAGCCAGCTGAACGGGTAATCGCGTTCGAACACGTTGAGCACACCGTCCGGAATGCTCGGCCGGCAGATGCCGTGAAAGCCGTCACACCCGGCGATAAAATCGCAATCGATCTCCTGCGCACGCCCGTCGTGTTTGAACCGGATCTTTGGTCTTTGCGATTTAAGGTCGTGGACGGTGACGTCGTCGACCTCGAACAGTAACTGACCACGATCCCCGAGACGGCGCTCAACCAAGTCCTTCACAACCTCTTGCTGGCCGTAAATCGTGACTCGCTTGTTCACCAGCGCTTTGAAATCAATCCGGTGGAGGCCGCCGTTGATCCCGATATTGATGCCCCAATGCAGCATGCCCTCGCGCTGCAAGCGTTCGCCTACTCCAACCTCGCCGAGGAGATCGGCGGCCCAATGCTCGATCAACCCGGCTCGAATGCGGTTTTCAATGTAGTCGCGGCTGCGATTTTCAATGACGATTGATTCAATGCCCTGCAGATGCAGAAGCCTCGCCAGCATGAGGCCGGCGGGACCCGCTCCAATAATTCCAACCTGCGTGCGCAT
>DAHUXA010000118.1 GCA_027307405.1 Hyphomicrobiales bacterium
GTCGCCCCCTTGGGCGGTTCACGACGTTCGATTTTAGGTAAGTTCCAGCTGTCGCGCCATGTCCGCTTTGGGTCAAAAGCGGACATGTGCAGTGCAAAAGGGCATGTCCGCTTTACCCCTGAAAGCGACCGCAAAAGCGGACATCGACCAGTGATGGCGACAAATTTACGTTGCGCTGCCTATCGTTGATCGGCAATGGAGGATAAATGCGGTGCAGGTCGCCTGGGTCGATCCGCATTTCATCATCGAGGTGCTGGACGAAGGCGAACGTCGGCGAACGCGAATAAAATTTAAATGTGCGGTGCGATTAAATTGTTGCGACGTTGTTGCGACATAAAATACTGAAAGATTAAATCGCCTAATATCACGTGAGAAAATAATTTCTTGACAGCGTGAGCGTTGGTTTAGCCAACCGCGGACATCTGCCGGCGCCTCTTCGTAGGTGGTGGACTCAATAACGCCGCATCGGTAACCGAAACGCGCGAATCGCATGCCGAGATCGGCATCCTCCGTGACGTTGTAGGGGTCCCAGCCGCCGACTTCGCGCAACGCTGAAGTGCGGAAATGGTTCGAAGAGCCGCCGAGCGGTAACGGCAAGCCGAGCGCAGCAAGCCTCGGTAGAAATATGTCAAAGTGCCCGGCATATTCCGCAGTAAAATAGCGTGCGAGCCGGCTCGTCTTTGTGTCGATGCATAGGCGCGCCTGCACACAGGCCAAGTTGTTGGCTGCCGAACGAAATGCCTTCAAAGCACGGCGAAGCTGATTGCGTTCCGGCCTGTCCTCGGCGTCATAGATCACGGTGAACTCACCACGTGCGAGCGGCAGCGCGACGTTGAGGGCCTTTGGCTTGGTGCGGAGCTCGGCCGGCGGTACTGGAATCACCGTGAGCGGGATTCGATGCTTGCGAGCGGTGATAGCTGCGCGAGTTGCATGATCGTCAGCCTCGACCGCGACGATCACATCAAGTTTTTCAGCCGGATAATTGAACCGCTCGATCGCCGACAGCAGTTGGTCGACCACCTCCGCCTCGCGATAGAGCGCGGCGATGACACTGTAGACGGGCAATTCTTCGTTGGGCGTGGCGGAAAAAGATCCCGGCTGAGGCGAATCCATCGATACCGTCGCGGAATGAACAACCCAGATCCTGAAGGCTGTTGGCAGAACGAGGAGAATGGAAAGCACGATCGTGCTGGGCGTAGCGAACATGGCTGCAAAGGCCAGCAGCGCGAGCACCAGTGGAACGGTATGGGAAAGCCAATTCAGCGTGGCTGCTGAAAGCTTTGGCCAGGAGGTTTTGAGTTGCTCGCAGGCGCGCGCTCCGGCGGCGATGAGCACACGATCGACGCTCTCAGAGAGAGCGACCGCACGCCGGTTTGCAGATTCCCGTTCCGCGAAGTGTGGTGGTGAGGAGCGAGCGTCTTCACCGCAAATTTTCAAGGAGCGGGCAACGGCCACGCGCCCGACGCCAATTCCCATACGCCACCCAACCTACGCACTTTTTTGGGGACGTTATCAATATTACAACTAATAGGCGAGTCGTCCAAAAGTAGGATTTTTGCGATTGCCGTGATGGTCCGCTGTAACGACCGATGCTAGAAGGCGCAGCCCATGTCCGAGTTCATGTCACACTATTTGGTGCCGGCTGCCATCGTCGGGGTTGCGATTGTGCTGCTGCTCGGCCTGATCAACATGATGCGTGGCGGCTCGCCGAACCGCTCGCAGAAACTCATGCGACTACGCGTGCTGCTGCAATTCGTCGCCATCATTGTCATTATGGCGACGATTTGGGCAATGGGCCGCTAAAGCACGAAAAGTATCGCAGGGTTCACTTCATTGGAGCCGCGCGCATATATTCGACTTTCTCCTTTTTCGGCTTCTTTTTCTTCTTGTCTGCGGAGTAATCGGCGGTGGCGGCTTTCGCAGAATGCAGGCCGGCGGCCCCGCAAGCCTGCGCGGGTGTGATGGCCGGCAACGCCAAAAATGCGGCGGCAATTGCAATCGTCAGAACACGCATGAGCGTCACCCCATTTTTTGTGGTGGAAACAAGATAATATAAAGCCTACTCCGAATCTCCCGCTTAGAGAAAGACCAGGCGAGGTCGATATGGTCGTGCTCAACCGCATTTATACCCGGACCGGCGATGACGGCACCACTTCGCTTGGCACGGGCGCGCGGCGTAAGAAGTACGATCTCAGGGTTGAGGCGTATGGCACCGTTGACGAAGTTAATGCCGTCATCGGATTGGTGCGCCTGCACACTGCCGGCGACAAGGCGCTCGACGCTGCGCTTGGCCGCGTCCAGAACGATCTGTTCGACGTTGAGGCCGATCTATGCCTGGCCGAAAAGGGTCCAGGCGGAGCGAGACTTACGGTCACCGATGCTCAGGTCACATGGCTCGAGGGTGAGATTGACCGGCTCAATGCCGAGCTTGCCCCCTTGAAGTCCTTCATCCTGCCCGGCGGCAGTGCTGCGTCGACCTATCTCCATTTAGCCCGCACCGTCTGCCGACGCGCTGAACGGATTATGGTCGAACTCAAGGACAAGCCGAGTGAGGGGGTGTCAGAGCCCTCGCTCAAATACGTCAATCGCTTGTCGGATTATCTGTTTGTCGCCGGCCGTTATGCCAACAACAAAGGCGCTGGCGACGTACTGTGGGCACCCGGCCAGAACCGCTAGTTTGCGTGCGGCGCAGCATAAACGTTGACAGGCTAACGGCCGCGCCTTTAGCTTCCGCCCGCTCTGCTCAAGCGCCCATCCGGATGGGGGATCATGAAAATTCTGGTGCCCGTAAAACGGGTGGTCGACTTCAACGTCAAGATTCGTGTCAAGCCGGATGGTTCCGGCGTCGAGCTCGCCAATATCAAGATGTCTATGAATCCGTTCGACGAAATCGCCGTCGAGGAGGCAATCCGTCTGAAGGAGGCCGGTAAGGCAACAGAGATCGTGGCCGTTTCAATTGGGCCCGCCCAAGCATCCGAGACCATTCGTACTGCGCTCGCAATGGGCGCCGACCGCGGCATCTTGGTGAAAGCAGATGGTGTGATCGAGCCACTCACAGTGGCGAAGATACTTAAGGCGATTGTCGAGGCGGAAAAGCCCGGTTTGGTCATTATGGGCAAGCAAGCGATCGACGACGACTGCAATCAGACCGGGCAGATGTTGGCCGCGCTGCTTAACTGGGCGCAGGGTACTTTCGCATCTAAGCTCGCAATCGACGGCGATGCAGTCGATGTAACGCGCGAAGTCGATGGCGGGTTGCAGACTGTGCGCCTGAAGATGCCCGCGATCATCACCTCCGATTTGCGGCTGAACGAGCCACGGTATGCGTCGCTGCCCAACATCATGAAAGCAAAGAAAAAGCCGATCGAGGAAAAGACGCCAGACGCTTATGGCGTCGACGTCAAGCCAAGGCTACAGGTGGTGAAAACTTCGGAACCGCCGGGACGCAAGTCCGGAGTGAAAGTTGCTTCGGTAGCTGAGTTGATCGGCAAGCTCAAAGATGAGGCGGGGGTACTCTAGATGTCCACGCTTCTCATCGCCGAGCATGACAACAAGTCGGTTAAGGATGCCACCAGCAAAGCTTTGACCGCCGCCAAAGCGATCGGAGCGGACGTTCACGTGCTCGTCGCCGGGAAGGATTGCAAAGCTGCCGCCGATGCAGCGGCCAAGCTCGATGGCGCCAAGAAAGTCCTGATCGCGGACGCCGCGCCTTACGAGCACCAGCTCGCGGAGCCCCTCGCTGCGTTGGTCGTCTCGCTGGCCGGGGGCTATAATGCCATCGTTGCCCCGGCGACAACGACTGGAAAGAACGTGATGCCACGCGTCGCAGCCTTGCTCGACGTCATGCAAATCTCCGACATTACGAAGGTGATCTCGCCCGACACGTTTGAGCGCCCGATCTATGCCGGCAATGCAATTCAGACGGTGAAGTCGTCCGACGCGAAGAAGGTTATTACCGTACGCACCTCGACGTTTCAGGCGAGCGGTTCGGGCGGTTCTGCCAGCGTGGAAAACGCGACGCCAGCGGCCGATCCGGGCCTCTCAACCTTCGTCGGGGAGCAATTGTCAAAATCCGACCGGCCTGAGTTGACCTCGGCCAAAATCATCATATCGGGCGGCCGCGCTATGCAGAGCCGCGAGAACTTTACAAAATTCATCGAGCCGGTGGCCGACAAGCTCGGTGCGGCCGTTGGGGCGTCTCGTGCCGCGGTCGATGCCGGGTATGCGCCGAACGACTGGCAAGTCGGACAAACCGGCAAAGTGGTGGCACCCGAGCTTTACATCGCCGTTGGAATTTCCGGAGCGATTCAGCATCTTGCCGGGATGAAAGACTCCAAGGTGATTGTTGCTATCAATAAGGACGAGGAGGCGCCGATTTTCCAAGTCGCCGACTACGGTCTTGTGGCCGATCTTTATCAGGCCCTGCCGGAGCTGGCGGCGGAACTCGACAAGGTCAAGCGTTGACCATGTCGCAATTTCATCGTTTCGCCGATAGCGTCGCGTGACGGTACGTCGTAGAAGTTCATACAAAGAACGAAAGTTACCGAATTCGAAGCTAAGAGCCGGGACTTCGCATCGATCGGAAAAAAACATGGCAGTCAATATTCAGAGTGTTGGAGTAATCGGCGCGGGTCAGATGGGCAATGGCATTGCTCATGTCTGCGCGCTAGCGGGCTTTTCGGTTCTGCTCAATGACCTGTCGGCCGACCGTATTAAAGCGGGGATGGCAACAATCAACGGCAACATGGCCCGTCAGGTTGGCAAGAAAGCGATCAGCGAGGACGACCGCAAGAGTGCACTGGGACGCATCAAGCCGGCAGAAAAATACGACGCGCTGTCGGGGTGCGATCTTGTGATCGAGACCGCGACTGAAAAGGAAGATGTCAAGCGCAAGATTTTCTCCGATGTGTGCGCTTCGCTCAAATCCGACGCTATTCTCGCGACCAATACCTCATCGATTTCGATCACGCGGTTGGCGTCCTCAACCGACCGCCCCGAGCGTTTCATCGGCATTCACTTCATGAATCCGGTGCCGTTGATGGAATTGGTCGAACTGATCCGGGGGATCGCTACCGATGACGCCACTTTCGAATCGAGCAAGGCGTTCGTCTCCAAGCTCGGCAAGACCATTGCCGTGTCCGAGGATTTCCCGGCCTTCATCGTCAATCGCATTCTGTTGCCAATGATCAATGAGGCGATTTACACACTTTACGAGGGCGTCGGGAACGTGGAGGCGATAGATACAGCCATGAGGCTCGGCGCGCATCACCCGATGGGTCCGCTCGAACTCGCCGATTTCATCGGCCTCGACACCTGTCTATCGGTCATGCAGGTGCTGCATGAGGGGCTGGCGGACTCCAAATACCGGCCGTGCCCGCTACTCGTGAAATATGTCGAAGCCGGCTGGCTTGGCCGCAAAACCCAGCGCGGCTTCTATGACTATCGCGGCGAGAAACCGGTCCCGACGCGGTAGCTCGCTGATTTCAGGCGAATTGCAATAGATTGAACACGGCGAGCGTCGCGATTGCGAGCCAGGTCAACGTCTGGCCTGCTCCACGGCCAAATCCGGGACGTTCCGTCGACCACATTCCCCAAGTTTGCAGCAAGCGGCCAACGATCAAAGCGATGCCGGCGGCATTTAGCACAATGTGCAATCCGCCGTTCACCTCATAGATCAGCATCAGAGCTACAGCGAGCGGAATGTATTCGGCCGCGTTGCCATGCAAGCGGACCATCCGCAACATTTGCGCGTTGCCGCCATCTCCGAGCGGGACTTGCAGTTTTACGCGATGCATCGTGACATTTATTCCGAGTGCGATGACCAGAATCGCGAGCACGGCAGCATAAGCGGCAGTGATTGGTGCCGGCATCGGTTATCTCTCATTTTGTGAGCGTCGGCTCACTTGCCGTATTCGTCGTGACGTCGGACCCAGGCCATGCTCCATGGCAGGGCATCTTCGTCGCGGCCCTTCGGCGCCATGTCGAGGAAATGATAAGTGCCGACGAGCATGTCGAGCCCGCGCGCATAGGACGAATAGGTGTGGAGCACCTCGCCAGCCTCGTTCTTGATGAAGGCGCTCAAGCCCGGGGCCTCTTCACTCGGAAATTCCGTCAGCGTGTAGTTGTATTCGACTTTACCGCGCGCCTTTTGCTCCGGCGTAAATGAAACATGGAAATCGTGGTTGAAGTCGTTGCCGAACGACGACACCCATTTGAACTTCCATCCCATGCGCTTCTTGTACGCTTCGATCTCGGCGAGCGGTGCGCGCGACACCACGACCAGTGTGACGTCGCGCTGGGCCAGGTGAATCACCGCACCGTCGAAATGATCTGCGAGAAATGAGCAACTCGGGCAACCCTGCGCCCAGCCGGGGCCGAGCATGAAGTGATAAACCATGAGCTGGTTCTTGCCGCCGAACAGGTCGGACAGCGTCTCCCGGCCATTCGGCCCCTCGAACACATAGTTTTTTTCGACCTTGACCCAGGGCAGGGCCTGCCGGGCGGCGCTCAGCTGGTCGCGCGCTTTCGTGAATTCCTTCTCATTGGCGAGCAGCGCCTTACGCGCGGCAAGCCATTCATTCTGCGAAACGACTTTGTGTTGCATGTCACACCTCCATCCGACCGGTTACATCTTCGGCGGCGTCATCCAGCCGATGCCTGCGCCACCCGGTTCGCGCAGGATTGCTATGCGGCCAACACCGGGAACGTCGAAGATTGGCCGCATCAACGTGGCGCCGCCCGCCTGTGCTTTCTTCACGCGTGCATCGACATCGTCGACGGCGAGATAGGACATCCAGCTTTCAGGCACGCCGTCGAATTGAGGGCTCGTCAGCGGAAAAAGGCCGCCGATGTATTGGTCTCCCATTTTCGCAACCCAATAGGTGCCGTCCGGCATGGGCATGGCCTCAAAATTCCAGCCAACGGTATCACTGTAGAATTTCTTCGCCTTCTCGGCGTCGCGTGTCATCAACTCGTTCCAATAAAAATGTCCGTGCGACCATTCATGCGGCATGGGCAACTCCTATGCTGTGAGGTACTTGTCGAGCTTTTCCATCGCGCTGTTCCAGCCGCCCTGATGACGGTCGCGCGCTTCCTCGTCGAAGAATTGCTCGTGCTGTAACGTCATGATGGTGCCGTCACCGTCGCGTTTGAACGTCAGTGTCACCAGCGATTCACGCTCCGGCGTCGACTTCCAGGCCCAGGTGAAAACAAGCCTCTCGTTCGGGATCACTTCACGATAGATCCCGCTGACGTCATGCTCTTCGCCGCTTGGCGATTGCATCACCCAGCGATAGCGGCCACCGGTACGCGGATCGCTGTCCGCGCGCAGCGCCTTTATTTCACCTGGACCCATCCATTGTTTCACTTTTTCCGGATCCGTCCACGCCGCGTAGACTTTCTCCGGGGGCGCCTTGAACCGGCGCTTGATGGTAAGGCTGGGCTTGGTTGTGACGGTGGCCATGTGTCTTCCTCCAAAAAGGCAGCAAGTCGGTCTAGACGCTCGGTCCAGAATTTCTGATAGCGGTTCAGCCAATCATTGGCGTCGCGCATCGGTTCCGCACGCAGGCGACAACTAACGATGCGGCCGTTCTTCTCGCGCCCGACGAGCCCGGCATCCGAAAGCACGTCGAGGTGCTTCATGATTGCCGGAAGCGACATTGAAAAAGGTTTGGCGAGCTCGCTCACCGACAGGTCTTCTTTTTCGCTCAGCCGCGCGAGCAATGCACGCCGCGTGGGGTCGGCGAGTGCGGCGAAGGTACGGTCAAGATTTGGCTTCTGATAGTAAACCATATGGTTAAGTATAGGGGCGCACACATCGCTGTCAAGACGGATCCGGAATTTATCTTTCGTTGACGAAGGCGCTGTAGAAATGGACTGGGATGGACCCTGTATCTCTCGCCACCGCGCTAGCCGGCGCTCAGATGAGCGGCGTGCAGATGGCGCTCGCTGCCAAGATGCTGCGTATGAATGCCGATAACGCGGCATCCATTGTGCAGGTTCTCAACGCTGCCGAGCAAAATATTGCCAGCCTCGCCAATGTTGCGGCTGGCGTCGGACAAAACATCAACATCACTGCGTAGGATCAGCGCGAGCGAGCGGGCCCCACCTATTGGCCGAGCGTCGCATTGATGAGTCTGATGGCATCCTCGCTCGCCCATTCGGCGGGTCCCGCAATGGTCGCGATCTCGCATCCGTGTGCATCAACGAGCAATGTGGTGGGCATGCCGAAGGCACGCCCGATGGATTTCAGATCCTGGAACGTCCGCGCGGTCGGATCGGCGTAATAGGCGAGCTTCTGTACGCCGACTTCCTTGAACCACGCCTTGGGTTTGTCGGCGTCTCGCGTGTCGATATTGACCGCCACCACCTCAAATTTCGGTCCCCCCAGCCGCTGCTCCAGCGCATCCAACGCGGGCATTTCCTTTCGGCAGGGTACACACCAGGTGGCCCACAGGTTCAGCAGCACGACACGCCCGCGCCAATGCTCCAAGGTCAGCGGATTGCCGGCGGCGTCCTGAAAGGTCAGGTCAGGCACTTTCAATGCGCTCTTAGCAACGTTAACGGCGGCAACCTCGCCGCGTGCGAATGGAGCCAGTTTTTTGGCTAAATCGACGGCCGGCTGGCAGGCAGCGTCGCCGCCCGCATTGCGCGTAAGGGTCGCAATCCCGTATACCCCCGCCAGTCCAATGATGACTCCGGCGATTCCGCCCGCCAAAACCATGGCGAGGCGTTTTTTGGTGAAGCTGGATTGGGACCCGGTCATGAGCAGTTTGGTGGATATGCCATGAGCAACAAGATGTGGGGTGGGCGGTTTACGTCCGGCCCCGGCGCCATCATGGAGGAAATCAATGCCTCCATCGATCTCGACCGGCACCTATATCGTCAGGATATCGCTGCGTCCAAGGCCCATGCCGACATGCTGGCCAAGCAAGGCATCATTACGGCCGACGATGCGAAAAAGATCGCTCACGGTCTAGACACGATCCTGTCAGAAATCGAGGCCGGTAAGTTCACGTTCAAGCGCGCCCTCGAAGACATCCACATGAATGTAGAAGGGCGTCTGTCTGAGTTGATCGGTGAAGCGGCGGGCCGCCTGCACACCGCACGGTCGCGGAATGACCAGGTGGCCACCGATTTCCGACTCTGGATGCGCGATGCCATCGATGGTCTTGACGCTGAGCTTGCTGGTTTTCAACGGGCGCTGGCCGAAAAGGCCTTGGCGCATGCCGGCACGGTGATGCCCGGCTTAACCCATCTGCAGACCGCGCAACCGGTGACTTTTGGGCATCACTTGCTCGCGTACGTGGAGATGGCTGGACGCGACCGCGGCCGGTTTAGCGGTGCGCGCAAACGCCTCAACGAGTCGCCCCTTGGTGCTGCTGCATTGGCCGGAACGTCGTTTGCACTCGACCGCGATATGACCGCGAAAGCGCTCGGCTTCGATCGGCCAGCGGCCAACTCGCTCGATGCGGTTTCCGACCGCGACTTCGTCATGGAGGTCCTTGCCGCGTCAGCAATTACATCGGTGCATCTTTCGCGGCTGGCCGAAGAGATCATCATCTGGACCTCGCCCCTGACCGGGCTGGTGAAGTTGTCGGACAAATTCACCACCGGGTCCTCGATTATGCCGCAGAAACGTAACCCGGATGCGGCCGAGCTGGTGCGCGCGAAGACCGGCCGCGTCATCGGTGCGCTCAATGCATTGCTGATCGTGATGAAAGGATTGCCACTTGCCTATGCGAAAGACATGCAAGAGGACAAGCAGGGCACAATGGACGCTCTCGCTTCACTTTCGCTGTCGATCGCTGCGATGGCCGGTATGATCGCCGATCTCGAACCAGACGCATCGCGAATGAAGAAGGCTGCCGGCGAAGGTTATGCCACGGCCACAGATCTCGCCGATTGGCTGGTGCGGACTTTGAAGATTCCTTTCCGCGCGGCGCATCATACTACCGGACGTATCGTCGCCAAGGCAGCAGAGGCAGGAGTCGCACTGCATCGGCTGCCGCTTTCAGCGATGCGCGAGATTGAACCGAAAATCACCGACGACGTATTCACCGTTCTTTCGGTTGATCGCTCGGTAAAAAGTCGCACAAGCTTCGGCGGTACGGCGCCCAAAAATGTGCGCCTGCAGGCAAAAAAATGGCTTCGCAAGCTGGAAAAAGAGAAATCCTGACTTCGCCTTGTTTGCCTGTTTTGTTATGATCCATATGCAAGGAGTGCGTGCCTTGAGGCATTCTGATCGCCCGGTTCTCCGTCTGGCTCTGATTGGCGCACTCGTTGCGTCGCTCGGCTTGACGGGTTGCGGGCGTAAGGGACCGCTCGATCCGCCGCCCGGAGCCTCCCTCGTGGGCGCGCAAGCCGTTCCAGCTGGCGACGAGACCAAAGCCTCCAGGGACAACCGTCCCATTCTTGGATTTGACGGGAAGCCAATCGCGCCGGGTGGTACGAATAAACGCATTCCTTTGGACGTTCTGCTCAACTGAGCGTGTCATGCACCACTTTGCTTATCGCGACGGCGTGCTGCACGCCGAGGCGGTGAACCTCGATACGCTCGCCGCCGCGGTCGGCACGCCATTTTATTGCTACTCGACGGCGACGCTGACCCGCCATTATCAGGTCTTTGCCGGCGCGTTTGCCGACGTGCGCGCACTCGTCTGCTACGCCATGAAGGCAAATTCCAATCAGGCGGTCGTCCGCACGTTGGCCAAACTGGGCGCTGGGGCGGATGTGGTGTCGGGCGGCGAACTCAAGCGCGCACGGGCAGCCGGCATTCCCGCTGACAAGATCATGTTTTCCGGACTCGGCAAGACCGCTTCCGAACTTGCCCTCGCGGTCGATGAAGGAATTCTCTGCGTTAATGTCGAATCCGAACCCGAGCTCGAGCTGCTGTCATCGATCGCTGCATCGAAGGGACGTACCGCGAATGTTTCGGTTCGCGTCAACCCCGACATCGACGCCAAAACGCATCATAAGATTGCCACGGGCAAGGCCGAGAATAAGTTTGGTATTCCGATCAGCCGCGCACGTGAGGTTTACACCCACGCAGGCAAGCTTAAGGGCCTGAAGGTCGCCGGCGTCGATATGCATATCGGCAGCCAGATCACCGAGCTCGATCCGTTCGGTAATGCGTTCTCCTTGCTTGCCGACTTCGTGCGCATGCTGCGTGCGGACGGGCACACCATCTCACATGTCGATCTCGGCGGGGGCTTGGGCATTCCGTACCGGGACGACAACGAGCCGCCGCCGCACCCTGAAGCCTATGCCGAGGTCGTCAAGCAGGCGACCCGCGATCTCGATTGCCGGTTGATCTTCGAGCCCGGCCGTCTGCTGGTTGGAAACGCTGGTATTTTGGTGACGCGCGTGTTGTTTGTGAAGAACGGCGAGGCCAAGACCTTCGTCGTCGTCGATGCCGCCATGAACGACCTCATCCGACCGACGTTATATGATGCACATCATGAGATTTGGCCCGTCGCCCAACAGTCTTCATCGGCTCGCCGCATTCGCGCCGATGTGGTTGGGCCGGTGTGCGAAAGTGGCGATTTCCTCGCTGTGAACC
>DAHUXA010000119.1 GCA_027307405.1 Hyphomicrobiales bacterium
GCTGGAGCGACCAGCTCGGCTGGGAGACGCTGCTCAATCGCGCTGGCACCACCTTCCGCAAATTGCCCGAGGCCGACAAGGAAGGCCTCAACGAACGCAAGGCGCTGGCGCTGATGCTGGCGCAGCCCTCGATGATCAAGCGCCCGGTGCTTGACGCCGGAGGAGGAAAATTGCTGGTCGGATTCAAGCCGGAGCAATACGCCGCGGCGCTGGGCTAAATCGACCCCTTGATCCGACAGGCTTTCCCTGCCACATGCGCCTCATGAACAAGCCTCTGGCTACCTCCGAATCGATCTCTGTGACGCCGCTCGCGGCCGAAGTCGACCGCCGCCGTACGTTCGCAATCATTTCCCACCCGGATGCGGGCAAGACCACACTGACAGAAAAATTGTTGTTATTCGGGGGTGCCATCAATCTCGCCGGTCAAGTGAAAGCCAAGCGTGATCGCCGCTCGACCCGTTCCGATTGGATGGCGATCGAGCGGGAGCGCGGCATTTCGGTTGTGACCTCGGTCATGACCTTCGACTACGATGGTCGGGTCTTCAATTTGCTTGACACACCGGGCCATGAGGACTTTTCGGAGGATACTTATCGGACTCTGACCGCGGTTGACTCGGCCGTGATGGTTATCGACGCCGCCAAAGGCATCGAGGACCGTACACGCAAGCTATTCGAAGTCTGCCGATTACGAGACATTCCAATCGTCACATTCATCAATAAGATGGACCGCGAGAGCCGCGATCCGTTCGAATTGCTCGATGAGATTGAAAAGACGCTTGCACTCGATACCACGCCGATGACCTGGCCTATTGGTCGCGGTCGGGACTTTGCGGGGACCTATGATCTTGCGACAGGCGAGATGCGTCTTGTCAGTGAAGACGGCAAAACAGTTGAACGACAAGTGCTCGATCTGGCTGCGCTCGCCGCCAAAAATCCAATGCTCGACGCCAAGGCGATAGCTGACGAGCTTACATTGGTGAAAGGGGCCTGCCGATCATTTGATTTCAATTCATTCCGAGAGGGTCATCTCACGCCGGTTTTCTTTGGTTCAGCACTTAAAAATTTCGGGGTTAAAGATTTGCTTGAGGCGCTAGCTTCATTTGCACCGGCGCCCCGCGCACAAGTATCCAATGTGCGCACCGTGGATTCGCACGAAAACTCCCTGACGGCCTTTGTTTTCAAGATTCAGGCCAACATGGACCCAAATCATCGTGACCGCATTGCCTTCGCACGCCTTTGTTCAGGAAAGTTGCGACGCGGCATGAAGGTGAAACTTACGCGCACTGGCAAACCGATAACGCTGTCCACGCCGCAATTTTTTTTCGCGCAAGATCGTGCGCTCGCTGAAGAAGCCTATGCCGGAGATGTGGTCGGTATTCCAAATCATGGCACGCTGCGGATCGGCGACACTCTCACGGAAGGAGAGGATATCGCGTTTCTCGGCGTTCCGAATTTCGCGCCGGAAATCCTGCGCCGAGTAAAGCTTGGCGATCCGATGAAAGCTAAAAAGCTGAAAGAGGCGCTTCAGCAGATGGCGGAAGAGGGGGTGGTGCAGGTTTTCCGTCCCTTGGACGGTGCCCCCGCGTTGGTTGGTGTCGTTGGTCCTTTGCAGCTCGACGTGCTGAAAGTGCGGCTATCGGAGGAATATGGCCTCGACATCGGTTTTGAGCAGCCGGAATTTCAGCTTGCGCGTTGGATTGCCTCGGCCGAAGGGGGAAAGCTGGAAGATTTCGTACAGTCCAACTATTCTAGCTGCGCTGAAGACCTTGACGGCGACGAGGTCTTCATGGCGCGCAATCAGTTTATCCTCGATTACACACGCGAACGCGCGGCTGGAATTTCCTTCACCGACATCAAAGACGTGAAAAACAAGGCAGCTTAGTTCAATTTCACATTCGCGGCTTTGATTACCGGTGCCCAGCGCACAATCTCCCTGTCCATGCGGGCACGCAACTCTTCGGGCGATGAGCCAACCGGCTCCATCAATTGTGCCGCCAGTTTTTCGCGCACGGCCGACTGCCGGATGATCTCAGCGACAACCTTGCTGATCTTCTCGACGATCGGTTTGGGTGTGCCACCAGGAGCAATCAAGCCATTCCAGGCATCGGCCTCAACGTCGATGCCGGCCTCCTTCAAGGTTGGTGCGTCTGGCAAATAAGGTGACCGTTTGGCGGTGGAAACCGCGAGAATTTTCACCGTACCCGATGCGGCCTGCGGCGTCACCGATATGGCCGGCAGACAGGTCATTTGGGCATCGTTGCGAATTACTGCGGTAATTGCCTGCGGCGAGCTGGTATAGGGCACGTGCACCAGTTTTGCGCCAGCCTTGATCGCGATCGCCTCCAAAGCGAGATGTGACAGCGAGCCATTTCCGATCGAGGCAAAGTTGTATTTGCCGGGATTTTTCTTCAGCAGCGTGGCGAGTTCTGCAACAGAGTTGACCCCGAGGCTCGGATTGACCGCAAGTATACTCGGCTGGGTAATCAGCTGAGTAATCGGTGCGATGTCCGTGCGAGGGTCGTAGGGCAGCTTCGAAAACAGCAAGGTGTTAATGGCGAGCGGACCACCAATGCTTACTCCCAGAGTTGAGCCATCAGGTGTGGCCTTTGCGACAACGTCGGTACCGAGGTTGCCGCTGGCGCCAGGCTTATTCTCCACGACAAACCCGACGGTGGGGTATTTCTGCTGCAGCCCGTCGGCGACCAGGCGCGCTACGATGTCAGGTGTCGATCCGGGTCCGAAGGGCACCACAATGCGCACGGTCTTTGTTGGCCAGTCCTGCGCAGGCACAGGCGCGGCACCAGCCAGCAGGAGCAAAAGCGCTACGATGGCACATTTCGGCGAACGATATGTCATGGTTGGCATCTAGGATATGTACCATACGAGGGCAGCTTGCATTGATTGTCACTATCCTCTACTGCGGCAGCGAAACTGACATGAGTGTAGCATGGGCTTAGGCATTCTCGTTTTCGGCCTGGTGGTATTTCTCGGGACACATCTATTCGTCTCGCTCCGCAACGCGCGTGCCGATGTCATCGCGCGCGTGGGACTGCTTGCCTATCGTGGGCTGTTTGCTCTCGTTTCGCTTGTGGGACTCGTGCTGATCGTTTGGGGCTATGGGCAGTATCGAGCGCATGAATTAGTTCAAGTGTGGTCGCCGCCGGCGTTCATGCGGCATGTCACCGTCGGACTGATGTTATTTGCAGTGATCTTTATCGTTGCGGCTTTTATCCCGAGCCACATCAAGACCCGCCTTAAGCACCCAATGCTTGCGGGCGTGAAGACCTGGGCCTTCGCTCACCTGCTTTCCAATGGCGATCCGGCTCAATCCTGCTCTTCGGCGCGTTCTTGGTTTGGGGTGTCTATGCCCGTATCGCCGCCAAGCGGCGCGGCGATCTTGGGCCTACGACCGCGCCGGCTGGCTGCACCAATGATGCACTCGTGGTGGGGCTTGGTGTCGTGGTCTACCTCGCGCTCGGCTATGCGTTCCATCCGGCCGTGATCGGTGTGCCGGTGTTCGGAAAATAGTTATGTCGGTCCAGGACGAAATCCGACGGCTCACCGCACCCGATATACGCGCGCGAAAGGGCGGCGAGCCGATCGTGTGCCTGACATCCTATCATGCTCATACTGCGCGTATTGTCGACGCGCATTGCGACGTCATTCTCGTTGGCGATTCGCTGGGCATGGTGATGCACGGCCTCGAGACTACCGTTCCTGTCACGCTCGACATGATGATATTGCAGGGCCATGCTGTGATGCGCGGCTCGAAACGCGCACTGGTCGTTGTCGACATGCCGTTCGGCTCCTACGAAACGTCGAAGGAGCAGGCCTTTACGAATGCAGCACGTGTACTGAAAGAGACTGGTTGCGGCGCGATCAAAGTCGAAGGCGGCAAGCGTATGGCTGAGACCATCCGCTTTCTTGCTGATCGCGGCGTGCCGGTGATGGCCCATGTCGGGTTGACGCCTCAGGCGATTAACACCATCGGCTCGTTCCGGGCGCAAGGCCGCGATGAAACCGATTGGGCGCGCATAGAAGAAGACACCATCGCTGTCTCGCAAGCGGGCGCGTTTTCGGTGGTGATAGAGGCTGTGGCGGAGCCGCTTGCACGTAAGTTGGCCGCTGCAGTGCCTATTCCGACTATCGGCATTGGCGCGAGCGTGGCGTGCGACGGACAGATCTTGGTGCTGGAGGATATGCTCGGGCTGTCGCCGCGGGTGCCGAAATTCGTCAAACGCTTCGGCGCGCTTGGGCCGGGCATTGAGAAGGCCGTTGCCGACTATGCGGCCGAGGTACGCGCGCGGGCTTTTCCCGGGCCCGAGCACGTCTATCCGATGAAAGGCAAGAAGGGCTAACGCCCTGAAGTATTAACGTTCGTCGGCGTTGCTTTGCCTTAGGCACGCCACATCGTTAGTTTACGGCGCAATTCGGCCCAGGTGGGCCATGGCAGGTTGGAACTATCGTGGCTGATATTTTTCATGAAGTGGATGAGGAGGTCCGGCGCGAACAGCTCAAGAAGCTGTGGGATCGTTACAGCATCTATTTGATCGCGCTCGCCGTTCTAATTGTTGCCGGCATCGGTGCGTGGCGCGGCTACGAGTATTGGGTTGCCAAAAGAGCAGCGGCCGCTGGTGCGGCGTTCGAGACTGCGATGGCCCTAAGCGGAGACGGCAAATATGCCGAGGCAGAGGCGACGTTCGCCAAGGTGGCAGCAGATTCGCCTGAGGGCTATCGTGTGCTTGCGCGTATGCGTGCCGCCGGTGCCCTCGCTCAGATCAAGCCTGCCGATGCGATAAAGGCTTATGACGAACTTTCGACCGACGCCTCACTTGGTGCGATCTGGCAAGATCTTGCTGCCATACGCGCCGGCCTGCTGCTCGTAGATACGGCGTCACTGTCGGATATGCGCAGGCGCCTCGATCCGCTTGCTGAACCAACTCGCAGCTTCCGCCACAGTGCGCGTGAACTCTTGGCGCTGTCGGCGTGGCGCAATCATGATCTTTCTGCGGCAAAACGCTATCTCGACATGATTGCGAGCGATGCAGAATCACCAATAGGCACGCGTACACGCGCGGACGTATTGTCTGGATTGATAGCTGCCGAAGGTAAGAGTTGAGGGCCGAGGCATGAAGACAATCCATCGTGTTGTACTGCTGACCGGCCTCGCAGCCTTCATTCCTGCGCTGACAGCCTGTTCCTCCGGTTTTGACCCTGACAAGCTCGATTTCTTTGGCCTCAATGAAAAGAAGAAACTTCCTGGCGAACGCAAGGAAGTGTTTCCCGGCGGTGTTCCAGGCGTTTCACAAGGGATTCCGCCAGAATACGTGAAGGGCAACCAGCCGACGGCTGATTCTGCGGCGCCACCCGCCGCTGAGCCGGACAAGAAAACAGCAGCGGTCGAGCCGGAATCAAAGCCAAAGCCGAAGCCGAAGCGTCCACCGAAGCCGCCAACGCAGATTACCGTACAGCCGGCGCCACAGCAGCAGCCGGCACCTTGGCCGCAGCAGAACCAGCAGCCGACACCGCAGCAGCAACAAAGTCAGGCGCCCTGGCCGGCACAAGGGCAAAACAATGCCACGGAGCCATGGCCTTCGTCGCCGCAACCCGGCACCTTCTCGCGCTGACAGCCCGTCGCGCAGGCACCCGTCCTTGGGCTTGACCCGAGGATGACCTCGCCGCAAACACATCATTGAATTTATTTAACGGGCTGCCGTTTCAGGCTTGGCGGCACTAACGGATGACCTTCACAATAGCCATTGTCGGCCGCCCTAACGTCGGCAAATCGACTTTGTTCAATCGGCTGGTTGGCCGGCGTCTGGCCTTGGTCGATGATCGGCCCGGTGTCACGCGTGATCGGCGTGAAGGTCAGGGCCGCCTTGGCGATATTGAGTTTACAGTGATTGATACAGCGGGCCTCGAGCAGTCGACGCCCGAAAGCCTTTCCGGTCGGATGCGGGCCCAGACCGAGACGGCAATCGACCAGGCGGACGCCATATTTTTTATGATCGATGCACGCGTCGGTCCAACGCCAACCGACTACGGGTTCGCCGATGTCGCGCGCAAATCCGGCAAGCCAATCGTGCTTGTGGCCAATAAGAGCGAAGGAACAGCGGGAGAAGCGGGGCGGCTCGAATCTTATGCACTCGGCCTCGGCGAGCCCGTGCCAATCTCGGCCGAGCACGATGAGGGCATGTCCGATCTATACGATTCCTTGCGTGCCCTGCTGCCCGAACAGGTCGCAGAGGAAACAGCCGAACCGGCACCCGACCAGGAACATCCAATTCGTGTGGCGGTTGTCGGCCGTCCCAATGCCGGCAAGTCGACGCTTATCAATCAGCTCATCGGTGAGGAAAGACTCCTCACGGGGCCAGAGGCCGGCATCACGCGTGATGCCATTGCAGTAGAGCACGCCTGGCATGGTCACAAGTTTCGCATCTATGACACTGCCGGGCTGCGACGCCGGTCGCGCGTCGATGAAAAGCTGGAAAAACTTTCGGTAGCCGACGCGCTCAACGCGGTGCGCTTTGCGGAAGTCGTCGTGGTACTGCTTGACGTGAAAAATGCCTTTGAGGAACAGGATCAGCGCATCGCCGATCTGGTCGAGCAGGAAGGCCGCGCCATCGTTATCGCAGTCAACAAATGGGATCTGAAGGAGAAAACTGCTGGTGCCATTGGCAAGCTGCGTGGACAGGCGGACGAGAAGCTGACCCAGCTCAAGGGAGTTCCACTGGTTGCGGTCTCGGGCCTCACTGGCGAGGGCCTCGACCGCTTGATGCAGGCAATCATCGACGCCTACCAGGTTTGGAACAAACGCATCCCAACCAGCGCACTTAATCGTTGGTTTGAGCATACGGTTAGGGCACATCCGCCGCCGGCGGTGTCCGGTCGCTCACTCCGCCTCAACTACATTACGCAGCCCAAAAGCCGTCCGCCAAGTTTTGTCGTGTTCTGCACGCGTGCTGATGCCGTGCCAGATGCCTACAAACGTTATTTGTTGAACTCGCTGCGCGAGACGTTCGATCTGCCCGGCACTCCGATCCGATTGGCACTGCGTGAGAAAGATAATCCATACAAGGGACGGGCGAAAAGAAAGCATTGAACGAGTCAGGCAGGCGTCCTGAAATTCAAAAATTTCTTTTCACGAAAATTGTAGATCTTTCCATTTTCGACGCAGTCCGGCAGGCATAGTGGTACGATAGCCTTAGCGACCTCCTCCGGCGCGGGCACCGTCAGCGGATCAATACCAGGGAAGGCGCTGGCATTCATGCTGGTACGGGTCGGGCCGGGCGCGAATAGATTCGCGCGGATGGATGTGGTCGCACATTCGGCCGCATAGGTGCGCACCAGCACTTCCAGAGCCGCCTTTGACGACGCATAAGGACCCCAATAGGCCCTTCCCATGTGGGCAACGCCTGAGGTGAGGAACACGGCGCGGCCGGCACGCGAGCGCTGAAGCAGCGCGTCCATGCAGCGAATGAGCTGCCAATTGGCGGTGATATTGACCGCAACAAGATTATCCCAATCCTTCCGCTCGACATGAGCAAGAGGCGAGAGCGAGCCGAGAATGCCGGCATTGCCGACCAAGACGTCGAGCCGTTGGTAGCGTTCGTTGAGGGCAAGCGCGAGCCGAGCAATGCCATCGCTGTCCTTAAGATCGAGTGGCACAAGAGTGGCGGAGCCACCGGCTGCGTTAATTTTGTCGTCGAGTTCTTCCAGTCCGCCGACCGTACGTGCCACGGCGACCACGTGCGCGCCGGCCTGCGTGAGCTCAAGCGCAAGAGCGGCGCCAATGCCGCGCGAGGCGCCTGTGACGAGCGCAATGCGATCTAAAAGGGGTCTGGCCATACGCTCACGACAGTGAAAGGCGGGCTAGATGGCTTCTGCCAGCAGCGACAATTGCCGTGGGCTCGCTTCTTGGGCGCCGAGATCGGTGAGCGGCGTCGGATAATCGCCGGTAAAGCAGTGGTCGGTAAATTGCGGCCGCGCTGGATCACGTCCTTCGAAGCCCATGGCGCGGTAGATGCCATCGACTGACAGGAATGCTAGCGAATCCGCACCAATGAACTTTCTCATGCCTTCGAGATCGTGGGTGGCGGCGAGCAGCTTGTCGCGCTCAGGTGTGTCGATGCCATAGTAATCCGGATGAGTAATCGGGGGCGAGGCGATGCGGAAGTGCACTTCCTTAGCTCCAGCATCGCGCATCATTTGCACAATCTTGCGCGATGTCGTGCCGCGTACGATCGAGTCGTCCACCAGAACGATCCGTTTGCCTTCCACAACCGCGCGATTGGCGGAGTGTTTGAGGCGAACGCCCTGATCGCGGATCGCCTGCGTCGGCTGAATAAAGGTACGGCCGACATAGTGATTGCGGATAATGCCGAGTTCATAGGGGATGCCGGCTTCTTGCGCAAAACCAATCGCGGCCGGCACGCCGGAATCTGGGACGGGAACGATCACGTCAGCTTTGGCTGGCGCCTCGCGTGCGAGTTCAGCGCCCATTGTTTTGCGAACGTTGTACACATGGCGTCCCCCGACGATGGAGTCGGGCCGAGAGAAATAGATGTATTCGAAGATGCACGGGCGTGCCGGCATCGGCGGGAAAGGCTTGTGCGATTGGGCGCCTTCTTCATCAAAAATGACGACTTCGCCGTTTTCTACGTCACGCACATATTGTGCGCCGATGATGTCAAGCGCGCAGGTTTCTGAAGCAAGTATCGGGCAGCCGTCGAGCTTACCGACCACCAATGGTCGGATACCGAGCGGATCACGCGCGCCCACCAGTTTTTTGTTGGTGAGGCCAACGAACGCATATGCGCCCTCGAGTTGCCGCAGGCCCTCGATGAATCGGTCGACGAAGCGATTTCGCCTCGCACGCGCGACTAGGTGCAGGATCACTTCGGTGTCGGTGGTCGACTGCATCATGGCACCCTCGTGCACAAGGTCGCGTCGAAGTTTGATGCCATTGGTGAGATTGCCGTTGTGACCGATCGCGAAACCACCTGCATTGAGCTCGGCAAATAACGGTTGCACGTTGCGTAGAATCGTCTCGCCGGTGGTTGAATAACGCACATGGCCTATGGCCGACGTGCCGGGCAAACGATCAATCACCTCGCGGCGAGCAAAGGCGTCGCCGACAAGGCCGAGGCGGCGTTCTGAATGGAAACGCTTGCCATCGAAGGAGACGATGCCGGCGGCTTCCTGGCCGCGGTGCTGAAGAGCATGAAGCCCAAGCGCGGTGATCGCGGCCGCGTCAGGGTGGCCGAAGATACCGAAGACGCCGCATTCCTCTCGCAGGCGGTCGGCGTTGGGGTCGAACTCCCTATCGGCCGTCAAAACAAGGTCCTGAGGGGAGTTTTGCATCGCTATTGCGTTCCGCTTGCCTTGGGTTGCGTCAACGGTAGTTCCGACCGCTGGTCGGGATTGGTGTCGGGCGCATCCTGATCATCCGGCTTCGGCTTTTTGAGCCTCTTTAAGATGGTGCTTTCGGGGTCATCCGGCAACATAGACATCAACCATTGTCCAGTGTTTTGCAGCACCAACTTTGACTTAGCGCCGCGCACCCACTCGGGTTGGCTTCGGTCGGGCACCAGCCATGCGAAAAACAGGAATGCGACGACGACGATAATCAGCCCGCGGCCGAGCCCGAAAAGGAAACCGAGCGTGCGATCGAGCGCGCCGACCCTGCTGTCGAGAACCATGTCAGAGATTCGAGCGGTAATGACTGTGACGATAAGCAGCGTGCCGAGAAACACGCCGCCGGCCGAGACGCCGGCTGCCACCATGTCGCTGCTGAAATACTGCTTTGCCAGCGGCAGCACGCGCGAATAGGAATAAAGCGTAATCAGCGCGGCAACGCCCCAAGCACCGATCGACAGGATTTCGCGCATGAAGCCGCGGATCATCGCGAGTAACCCCGAGATCAACATGACCGCCAGCAAAATGATGTCGAGCAGCGTGATCGGCATCGAAGGCTCATGAACTCCGCGGGTTTCGGCAAATCATGTCGCGCAGGGCTGCCGACCGGCGTGACGAATCCGGGGCAGCCATAGCGGCTCCGGACCGGGGCGGCAATGTCGACCCTAAGTATTTGATATTGTACCCATTTATTTGCTTGCGGTCGGGCGCGGACGAGGCAGCTAGCCGGTTTTGACGGGTCGTATATAGCGGGGCGTCACCGTTCCGTCACCCGGTTTTGTCCACCAGTTTTGGCAGCTACCCTCGCTTTGCCTCGGGCCGCAATGTCCGCCACCAGATTGGCGAGGTTTGCGACATCGCTAACCTCAATATTCGGCTCGAAGGTTTCGGGGCGCGCACCTTCCGGCACGATGGCGCGGTTAAAGCCCAGCTTTGCAGCCTCCTTCAGACGTGCGGCACCCTGTGCCACCGGTCGAACCGCACCGGAAAGCGAGACCTCGCCGAAATAGACCGCGTCTGCTGGCAGCGGCGCGTTGGCGAGCGAGGAAACGAGTGCGGCAGCTACGGCAAGGTCGCCCGCCGGCTCTTGGATACGCATCCCGCCGGCGACATTGAGGTAAACGTCATGCCCCCCGAGCCGCACCCCGCAATGCGCTTCCAATACGGCCAGTACCATCGACAGTCGGCTTGGATCCCAACCGACAACGGCACGCCTCGGCGTACCAAGCGACGTCGGCGCCACCAGCGCCTGTATTTCGACCAGCAATGGTCGAGTTCCTTCGATTCCCGCGAACACAGCGGTGCCCGGCTGGCCGAGATCGCGCTTCGATAGAAACAGCTCCGACGGATTGGCTACTTCGCGCAAGCCCGAGCCGGTCATCTCAAAGACACCGATTTCGTCAGTTGGGCCAAACCGGTTTTTGACAGCGCGCAGGATACGAAACTGGTGTGAGCCTTCGCCCTCGAAGGAAAGCACGGCGTCAACCATATGCTCCACCACACGGGGACCAGCGATTTGGCCATCCTTGGTGACATGGCCAACCAGGATGATCGCCGCACCGGATTTTTTGGCAAAACGGATCAATGCCTGCGCTGAGCCGCGCACCTGGGTCACCGTGCCGGGTGCGCTTTCGACCGTGTCAGTCCACATGGTCTGAATAGAATCGATCACGATCAGACGCGGCGTCCTGCCTTCCGACAGCGTGGCGATAATGTCTTCGACCGCAGTTTCGGCAGCGAGTTCAACCGCGCTGTCGCTCAAGTCCAATCGTTCGGCGCGTAGGCGCACCTGCGCCACCGCTTCCTCTCCCGAGATGTAGACCACGCGATGGCCCGCCCGCGCGAGTGCTGCGGTGGCCTGTATCAGTAGTGTCGACTTGCCGATACCGGGATCGCCGCCTACCAGCAGCACCGAGCCGCGCACAAAGCCGCCGCCTGTAACACGGTCGAATTCGGCAATGCCCGAGGGCAGGCGCGGGGCGTCATGCGCTTCGCCCGCGAGCGGTTCCAGTGCAAAAAGGCGCCCTTTGCCGGACTTGCGGCCGGGGCCGGCCGGCCTTTCGGCACCTTCTTCGCTGAGCGTGTTCCACTCGCCGCAGGCCTCGCATTTCCCCTGCCAGCGACTGAAAGC